>DAIDKZ010000044.1 GCA_027449745.1 Acetobacteraceae bacterium
ACGCTGCTGGGCAGCGCCAGTTCCGCCGTCGCGCTCGTCGGCGCCGTGGCCGAGCGCGCCTACAGCGTGCAGACGCCGGTGAGCGGCGCGGCGATCACGGTGCCGGACACGATCAGCCTGCTCCAGCTCAATCCCGCCGGGACGCTCGCCAGCCTCGCCGTGACCCTGCCGGTCCATCCGGTGGATGGGCAAGTGGTCGCGATCGCTACGACACAGACGATCACCGCCCTCGTGCTGTCCGCCAATGCCGGACAGACACTGCTCGGCGCCCCCAGCACGCTCGCGGCCAACACCGCGATCGAATTCCGCTTCCTCGGCAGCACCTGGTTTCGCAAACAGTGAGGACCTGATGGCCAATTCCGTTCTTCCGGGCTGGCTCGCGCTCGGCACGATCACCGCCGACGGCGGCTTCAGCGAGCTCGTCGCTCCGGGCTACGTGCGCCAGCCCATCGCTTTCGGGACGGTCGATCCGATCCGCGTGGCGAGCACATGCGCGGGGCGTTTCGTCAATGGCGGGCAGCCATGGCCGAACGCGCTGGCCGCCGCGCTGTGCAACGCGCCGGCGGGCGGCGCGGTGCTCGCGATGTGGCCGATCGGGCGAGCGCGCGGACTGAGCGCGACCACGCCGTGGAGCTTCGGGCCCGGCGATGTCGAACTGCTGATCCCCGGACTCGCCGGAGACGGCACGGCCGTGTTCGAGGCCGGCGCGGCTCTCGGCCGCAGTGACGCCGGAGCGGTTGTGACCGCGGGAACACGGGTTGTGCTCTGCGCCGGCGTGCTGGCCGCGACGCCCGCCGCAAAACCGGACGATGTCCGCCAACGGCCGCCGGCCGGCGGGGACGACGCCGCGCGAGGCTATCAGCCGGGTCAGCTGTGGCTCGGGCCGGACGGCACGCTCTATCAGGCGGCGGCCACCGCCGCGGGCCTGCCGGCGATCTGGGCGCCTCAAGGCGGTTCGAGCGGCAGCTCCTTGGCCTATCCCACCGCCATCGCCGGGAGCGTTCCCTTCATCGGCCTCGGCGCGCGGCCGCTCGATGCCGTTCCGGTCGGTGCGGGCGGTTTTGCCTACGGCACGCGGCTGCTGGCCAGCGCCTACACTGGCGGCGCCTTCGATATCCAGCGCATGAGCGACAATGCCGTAAAGACCATCGGCTTCCTCAGCGACGGCAGCCTCGATACGCGCACGCTCGATGGGTTTCTCGCCGGCTCGGTCGGCCGCATCACGAAATGGTACGATCAGAGCGGCAACACCAACCACGCGACGCAGACGGTCGCGACAAACGCCCCGACCATGGTGCCATTCCGTCAGCTCGGCAATGCCCGCAGCGTGATGTTCGATGCACGTCCCGAGGGGACCGGCAGCGAGCCACCCTGCGGACCGACACAGACCGTCCTGAACGTCCCTTCGTCGGTGGCGCTCGCCGGCAACGCCCTCTCGGTCTACACCGTTGGTGGGTTCGTCTCGGGCGGCCACAACAGCGCCCTGTGCGCGCTGAGCGATGCCAACGGCCACCAGTTGATCATCGGCGCCAACTATCAATGGTCGTCCGCAACCGCGGCCTCAGGCGTCGTCGCGCTCGGCGGCGGCCCGGCCGCCTTCGGTCCGGGGCTCGGCGCGATGGATACGCCGAATGTCGTGAGCCTCATCTCGGGCGCGTCGTCGGCCAGTCTTTATCATAACGATGCGAGCGGGAGTGGTCGTCTCGCAATCGGCACCATCAATGGCGGAACGCTCGGCGCGGCCTCGTTCGGGTCGGCAATGGGGTTCGTCGATCTTGCGGCGGTGATCGCCTATCCGGCCGCGCATACGGCGCCGCAGCAGAGCGGTGTGCTGGGCGGCCTCTATACATTGTTCGGCATCTCGCCGCAGCTGCGTGACGTCGTCGTCGCCGACGGCGACAGCCACACCGACAGCTACGGCGCAAGCTTCCAGCAGACCTGGCCGCGTAAGATGTGGCGGATGCTGGACCAGCCCACGCTCGGCCTGACCAACACGGCCGTTTATGGCGAGACCGCCGCCGCCCGGCTGGCGAATTTCTCGGCCGACGTCGCCCCGGCGCTCGCTCGCCCGGCTCGCAACAAGGTCGCGATTCTGTTCGCCGGGTGGAACGATGTCGTTACTGGCGCGAGTCCGGCGGCAATTGTCGGCATCTATCGGCAATATGCCAGCCTTGTGCATCAGTCCGGCGCTCGGTTCCTCGTGGTGGCTTCACCGCTTCGGGGCGCGAGCCCCGCGCAACTCCAGTCGATGGCCGCACTGCGCGGCCTGCTGGCGCAGAACTGGGGCGAGTTCGCGGACGGGTTCGTCGATCTCGCCGCTGCCAATCCGCAGTTCGCGCTGACGACGGGCTGGGGCAGCTACAGCCCCAACCTTTTCTTTGCGGACGATATCCACTTCAACGACCTTGGCTATTCGGCGATCGCGGCGGCAATGGCCGGGGCTGTGGCGCGGCTTCTTGTCTAGAGCAACCTCCGATCTGACCGAGCCGTTCCGGCTCGGGCCGATCGGAGATAAGTTGCTCTAGAGTCATAGGTTTCTAGAGCACGACCGTCCGACCAGATGATTCCATCAGGTCGGACCGTGCTCTAGGGCAGCATCCGGTCAGATGGACCGCGCTGATGGGATGAACTTGCCCGATCTGGCAACGGCTTGAGGCGCGGTCCATGCGGGACCGCCCGCGAACCACGGTTCGTCCTGTTTTTCGATCTGGCAGTTCGATGCCATCGGTCAAATCCGTCTGATGGCATGGATGCGGCGCCCGCAACTGCTCATTTTCGTGAGGAGAAGAGATCATGGGATTGCAGAAGGACATCGATCGGGACGCCACGGGCGTGCCGATGCACTACTGGCATTTGGCGGCGCGGCAGGATTTCATCGACGCCAAGCGGATCGAGGTCACGTTTCTGGGCTTTGCCGACGAGGCGGCATACAAGGCCGGGCGCGCGTCGGCCGCGTCTCCGCTGCGCTATACGCTCGTTGCGGCGGATTTTCCGCCAGGGACCGACCTTCATGCCGTGAGCACGGCGATGCTCTACAGCGCGGTCAAGACGAAGGCAGCGGCGGCGGCGGCGCAGCCGATGGCCAATCCGTCGCGGTTGCCCGATGTTCACGGCGTGGCGACGGACCCGGCTCTGGCGGATGCGGCCGATGCCGGTATCGGTTGAGCGCGGATGGACACATCCTGCAATGAGGGCTGGCCAGGGCAAGGAGCGCGAGCGATGCGCGAGGTTTGCCAAATGAGCGGCGTCTTTCAGCAAATCGGCGAACTGGTGGCGAGCGTGCGCGCACTGCACGAGAAGATCGATCTCCGCCACGCGGCAGCGGAGAAGCAGAGTGAGTTGCTGCGCGCGGAGCTGCATGCCGTGACGTCTGACGTGCGGGCGCTGGAGACGAAGCATGATGGGGCGGTGACATCGCTCGCGGGCGATGTCGCCAGGCTGCGCGAGGCGCAGCGCGATGTGCGTGAGTCGCTTCAGTCGCTCCGCGAGCCGGTCGCGGAAATGGCCGCATTGCGCGGCAAGGCGGTTGGCGCGGCGCTGGTCCTGGGCCCGCTGGGTGCGGTCGTGCTGTACGCCATGCCCCTGGTATGGCGGCTCGCGCGGCGGCTGCTGGAGTTCTCGTTAGGTGTGAGTTTGCCATGAGCGGGTTTCCCTTCGCGTTCGCCAGCGTGATCGGGAACGAAGGCGGCTTCACCACGGACCCGTCCGATCCCGGCAACTGGACGGGTGGTGCGTCGGGACGGGGGATTCTCCGAGGAACGAAATTCGGCATCAGCGCTGCTGCGTTCCCGACTCTTGATATCGGCTCGCTCACCCTCGATCAGGCGAGAGCGATCTATCGCCTGCGCTACTGGGCACCGGTCTGTGCCGAGAGCATGCCGCCGCCACTGGCGCTGCTCGTCTTCGACGCAGCGGTGAACAGTGGCGTGCGGCGCGCGGCACTGCTCGTGCAAGAGACGGTCGGCGTCGTCGCAGACGGTCTGATCGGGCCCGCGAGCCTGGCGGCGATCGAGCGTCGGGTGGCGCAGGCCGATCTGGAGTGGCTGTGCGCCGAGTTTCTCGCGCGGCGGCTGCTGTTCATGGCTGGTCTGGCGGAGTGGCGCCGCTTCGGTCCCGGATGGGCGCGGCGGCTTTGTCGGCTCCCTTTCCAGGCGATGCGAACCGCGGCCTGAGGGCTTCGAATAACTTGGAGAGACGATGATGACCCGGATACTGGAAACGGCGATCCTGCCGTGGCTGTTCGCCTTCGCCACCGCGTTGGCCCCGGCGCTGTTCGCGCTGGCCCTGGTCTGGCTCCGCCAGCACCATATCAGCACTACCCTCCTTGCCGCCGCCGGACAAGCCGCGGGCGAGGCCTACAAGCAGATGGTCAGCGCCGGCACGCCGGTCACCGACGCGGCGTCGCTGAACGCCGCCGTCGCTGCGGGTGTGGAGCAGATGCTGGCAAACCTCCCCGCAGCGATGGACCGGGCAAAGATGACACCCGCCGCGGCCGCGGCGATGGTGTCGGGGGAACTCGGCAAGCTGCTGGCGATCGACCCGACCGTCGGCGTCGGGGGCACCAAATAGGCGTTCTCCGAAGCAGCCGGGGGATCGGATTGGCGCGGCGAGGTCCTGAGGGGCCTCGCCGGTTTTTTTGTCGCACGCTTGTTGCGATATCGAACCAATGGCCGTGGTTGCGCCGTCGGCGCGAGCCGGCTAGACGAACACGGCTAGAAGGGGCGCGGCTTCGCGCGTCCTCCCTCAACGAGCGACAACCATCCCCATGAACGCACTCTTCTGGCTGATCTCCGAACTGATCAGGCTCTACTTCTGGGCCGTGATCCTTGCCGCGGTGATGAGCAACCTGATTGCCTTCAATGTACTGGACACGCGGAACCGGCTGGTCTGGACGGTGGCGGATTTTCTGTATCGCATTACGGAGCCGGCACTGCGGCCGATCCGATCGATGCTGCCGAATTTCGGTGGCATCGATATCAGCCCGATCATTCTTATTCTCCTGTTGCAGGCCCTGCAGATGCTGCTCTCGGAGGCGCAGATGGCGCTCTGGCGGCAGGGCATGTATTGAGGGCGCGGTGATCATCGGGTCCGGACAATGGCCGAAGACGGATCAGCGATGGTGTTCTGGCAGGCCGGGGTGGGCTTCGTGCGCGTCGCGGTGAAGGTACAGCCGCGCTCCCGCCGACCGAGCGTCGGGGGGATCATCGCCGGAGCGACCGCCTCGGGCCCCGCCAAACTCCGCCTGCGCATCGCCGTCGCCGCGCCGGCCGAGGGCGGGCGGGCCAACGCGGCGGTGTGCGCCGCCTTGGCGGCCGCGCTCGATGTTCCCCGCGAGGCGGTCGCGCTGATCGCCGGCGTATCGTCGGCGGAAAAGATCCTGCGCGTCGATGGCGACCCCGCGTTGCTCGCCGAACGTCTGGCGGCGCTATGACGGCACACATCCTCGACGGAAAGGCGCTGGCCGCTGCCCTCCGCGCCGATCTGGCGCAGCGAGCGGCCAAGCTGCCCTATCGGGCTGGCCTGGCAGTGGTGCTGGTTGGCGAAGAGGCGGCGAGCGCCGTCTATGTCCGCAACAAGGCCCGCGCGGCGGACGCCATCGGGGTGAAGGCCTGGACCATCCGTTTGCCGGCCGAGACCACCGAGGCGGCATTGCTGGCCGAGATTGCCCGGCTCAATGGCGATCCCGATGTCGACGGCATTCTGGTTCAACTTCCGCTGCCGCGGCAGATCCGGCCTGAGGCCGTGATCGGCGCGATCGACCCCACCAAGGATGTCGACGGTTTCCATCCGCTGAACGTGGGCCGGCTGCTCAGCGGGGCACCTGGCCTGGTGCCGTGCACCCCCCTGGGCGTGATGAAGCTGCTCGCCCATGCGGGCACTGCGCTGCGCGGGGCCAGGGCGGTCGTGCTCGGGCGTTCCGCGATCGTCGGCAAGCCGGTTGCCGAACTGCTGCTCCGCGCGGACGCGACGGTGACCCTCGCCCACTCGCGCACGCGCGATCTCGCCGCGGAGTGCCGCCGTGCGGAGGTCATCATCGCCGCGGTCGGTCGCGCTGAATTGGTGCGGGGGGACTGGGTGGCGAACGACGCGGTGGTGATCGATGTCGGCATCAATCGGCGCGCCGATGGCAGCCTGGTCGGCGATGTCGCCTTCGAGGAGTGCCTGGATCACGCCGGCGCCATCACACCGGTGCCGGGCGGGGTCGGGCCGATGACCATCGCCTGCTTGCTCGAAAACACGCTCGCCGCGGCAGCGGCGCGGCGTGATCAGAAATCGATGCAGCGGCCCTTGCGCTCCCAATCCCCGTAACGGGTTGGTTCCGGCCCCTTGGGCCCGCCGACCTCCGCCGACCTGGCCGGTGCGGGGGACTCGCGCTCACCGAACTCCTGCGCATCCTGAGCAGGCATCTTCGATGGCTCGGAGACGGTTGCGTCGGTGGCGCCTCGGCGCGCGGTATCGGTCTCGGTCATGCACCAGATATGGGAGCGACGGCGGTGGCCCGCAACGCACCGCTTTGCCAACACGCCGAGCCGTGTTTAGCTACCTGACCATGACCGAAAGCCCGCCCACGAGTGCGCCTGGTTTCCGGCTGAGCATCCGGCTCGACCTCGCCTCCGGGGCTCGGATCGGACCCGGCAAGGTCGTCCTGTTGGAGACGATCGCGAGCACCGGATCGATCTCGGCGGCGGGACGCGCGCTACGGATGTCTTATCGCCGCGCGTGGGACCTGGTCGAGGAACTCAACCGCACGCTGGGCACGGCGGTGGTGGCGACGAGCGCGGGAGGGGCGGGCGGTGGCGGGGCGTCTCTGACGCCGGCCGGGTTTGCCGTCGTCGCCCAGTATCGCGCCATTGAGGCTGCTGCCCATGCAGTCGCCAAGCCGCATGTCGGCGCCCTCGGCCTGGCCTGCGAGGGTGCGTAATCGGCGAAAGCCACCGCGCCGAGCGAAGTGAGCATCAATGCCCGCCGGACGCGGCGGCCGCGGTCTGGCGGCCGGACCGGAACAACAGCGCGAGCGGCACGATGGCGAAGGCGGCCACGGCGCAATATCCGAAGACATCGCCATAGGCCAGGATCGCCGATTGGACATCCAACGTATGGTTCGCGAGACCCTGCGCGACCGCCTCCAGCCGCCGCGGAGCGACGCCCTGGGTCTGTAGCTGAGCCCGCGTGTGCGCCAGCATCTGCATGAAGCCGGAATCGAGCGATGAGGTGTGGTCGGCGAGATAGGCGCGGTGCACCTGGGCGCGGCTGCTCACCGCGGCCGTCACCAACGAGATGCCGACCGAACCGGCGACGTTGCGCAGCATGACGTAAAGCGCGCTGGCATCGGCGTTGAGCTGGCGCGGCAGCGTGGAATAGGACAGGGTGCTGTTGGGCACGAACAGGAATGCCAAACCGAAGCTCTGTGCTGCGCGCAACAGCGCGAGATGGGTGAAGTCCATATCCGGCGTGAGGCCGTGCGCATAGGTCAGCGCGGTGCCGAGGGCAAGGAAGCCGAAGGCAATCAGCGCGCGGGTCGGCACGTTCGGCAGCAGCACACGCGCGACGATCGGGATCATCACCAGGATCAGCAAGGCGCCCGGCGAGAGCAACAGCCCGGCGAGAAGTGCGGTGTAGCCGAACCAGAGTTGACCCAGTTGGGGGATCAGAACCGAGCTCGAATACAGAATCGCTCCGATGGCGAACATCGCGACCGAGCCGACGGCGAAATTGCGATCGGCAAAGACGCGAAGATCGACGATCGGCTTCCGCGTGCTCAGAAGCCACGTCACCGAGCCGCTGAGGCCAAGCGCGGCAAGGATGCCGAACAGCCGGATGGCGGGCGAGGCAAACCAGTCATTGTCCTCGCCGCGGTCGAGCATGATCTGCAGGCAGCCGAGACCGAGCGCGATGAGGCCAAGACCGATATAATCGAAGTCCCGGGCGCGCGCCCGATCCCGCCGCACCCACGGCGGATCCTCGACCAGTGCGGCGACGGCGAGAAACGTGAATACGCCAATGGGCACGTTGATGAGAAAGACCCAGCGCCACGTATAGGTATCGGTGATCCAGCCGCCGAGAGTGGGGCCGATGACGGGTGCGAAGATCACGGCGATCGCGACGACAGCGAAGGCGCGGCCGCGGCGGGCAGGCTCGAATGTGTCGAGGATGATGGATTGCTGGATCGGCTGCAGCCCGCCACCGAAGAACCCCTGCAACAGGCGGAACACGATGAGCTGACCGAGGCTGGTGGCCACCCCACACAGGAGGGAAAACACAGAGAATGCTGCGATGCAGAGGAGGAAGAAGCGCTTGCGGCCGATGAGCCGCCCGAGCCAGCCGGAAATCGGCAGCACGATGCCGTTGGCGACCAGGTACGAAGTCAGCGCCCAGGTCGAATCATCATAGCTCGACGACAGGCTGCCGGCGATATGCGGCAAGCTGACATTGACGATCGTGGTATCGAGAATCTCCATGAACGCGGCCAGTGTGGCGACGACGGCGATCACCCACGGATTGGCCGCCGGCCGCCACGCCGCGTCCGCCGTCACCACCGCGCTCATCCGCCGCGCCGCCGGCCGGGCTCTCCCGATACGCCGCTCAGGGCAGGAGTACCGTGCTCCCGGTGGTCTGCCGCGCCTCCAAGGCGGCGTGCGCCGCCGCGGCTTCCGCCAACCTGAAGGTCTGGTTGACGCGGATCTGCACCGCGCCGGAGGTCACCACCTCGAAAAGATCGCGGGCCGCCCACTCCAGATCCGCCCGCTTGGCCGTGTAGGTGGCGAGGCTCGGCCGGGTGAGGAACAGGCTGCCCTTGGCACCGAGAAGCCCGATATCGACCGGACCGACCGGGCCTGAGGCATTGCCGTAGCTGATCATGATGCCGAGCGGCGCGAGACAATCGAGGCTCGCATAGAAGGTATCCTTGCCAACGCTGTCATAGACAGCCGGAACCATCGCCCCGCCCGTAAGTCGCTTGACCTCTTCGGCGAGGTGCGCATGGCCGACGATCGTATGTGTCGCGCCATGGGCACGCGCGAGTTCGGCCTTCGCCTCGGTGGAGACAACGCCGATGACCTTCGCACCGAGATGCCGCGCCCACTGGCACAGGATCAGCCCGACCCCACCGGCCGCGGCATGGACCAGGATCGTGTCACCGCTCTGGACCTTGTAGGTACGCCGAAGCAGGTATTGCGCGGTCATGCCCTGCAGCATCATCGCCGCGGCGCTCTCGAAACTGATCGCTTCCGGCAACGTCACCAGGCGATCGGCGGCAATGACACGCTCGGTGGCGTAGGCGCCGATGGGGCCGGTCGCGTAGGCAACCCGATCACCGACCTTGACGTGGGTAACCCCCGGGCCGACCGCCGTGACGACACCGGCCGCTTCCATGCCGATCGTCGCCGGCAGGGTTGGGATCTTGTACAGGCCGGTCCGGAAATAGACGTCGATATAGTTGAGGCCGACCGCCTGCTGCCGCACCAGCGCCTCGCCCGGGCCGGGCTCCGGGGTCGGGACATCCTCCCAGCGCAACACCTCGGGGCCGCCATGGGCGTGGATACGAATCGCCTTGGTCATGGAGTTTTCTCCGTCTGGTTCCTACCGGGTTTGGCTCCGGCGTCGCGCCGCTCGAGATCGAGCAGATAGTGCTTGGTGATCAGCCCATCGCCGCCGGAATATCCGCCGGGACCGTCGGCGGCAACGACGCGATGGCAAGGGATCAGGATCGGGATCGGGTTCGCGCCTACCGCCTGGCCGACCGAGCGTGGTGCGCCTCCGGCCTGCGCCGCGATCTCGGCATAGGTCCGAGTCTGGCCGGACGGAATATCGGCGAGCGCGGCCCAGACGCGACGGCGATAGGCCGTGCCGGGCGGCGCCAGGGGCAGCGAAAACCGGCATGCCGGCAGGACGCCGTCGAAATAGGCCTGCAACTCATCGCGGGCACGCACGAGCAGGGGCGTTGGCGTCTGATCACGCCCCCAGCCCCAATCCAGCGAGACCACCGCCCCGTCCTCCTCGGACACGGTCAGATCACCAATCGGCGAATGGAGGGACAGCTGAGGCATCGAGGTGTGTCCGCAGGGTGGCAAAACCGTTCGGCACCGAAGCGTCCCGTCCCGAAGGAGTCAAGCGCCCTTGCCGGGTAGGTCACACAGACATCGCTCCCGCCGCCCCGAGCCGGGCGGCGAGTTCGCCGGGATCGCTGATCGGCAAGCTACAGATCTGTTCGCGGCAAAGATAGGCGGCCGATCCGTGTCCGGATGCGGTCTTGCCGGCGGCGGGATGCCCCGGTGGCAACGGCGTACCGGCGAGGACGCGCAGTACGACGACGGCGGGATCCGGGGCTGCGAGGGCGACGTCGTGCAGGCGCCGCGCGCAAGGATCCTCTGCCGGGCCTGTGATGACCACTGCGGTACCATGGGCCAGGAGATCGGCCGCGGCGAGCAGGGTGGGAAAGGCGGAGAGGCGGCTAGGCGACGCCATCGCGGTACCCACCCTCGACATGGCCGGCTGATCCTCGGCCACGCCGCCCGGGAGCGGCTGCCCGGTGAACGCGGCGATCGCCGCCTCTGCCTCGACGCGGAATGCATCCTCGCCCGTCAGGTGGTAGAGACGTGCCAGCACGTCCGCCATCAGCCCCGCGCCCGATGGCGTCGCATTGTCGCCCGCCGAACGCGGCCGCACGGCCGGGCCGAGCGGCACGTCGGCAGCATCGCTGGCGGTCACGTAGAAGCCGCCGCCATCCGCGCCGAACCAGCGGCGCGCGCTCTCCACGAGGGCGCGTGCCACAGCCAACCGGTCCGGGGCGCCGGTTGCCTCGTACAGAGCGAGCCCCGCGCGAGCGAGCGCGGCCTGATCGTCGAGGAGGCCCGCGGCGCTGGCGCGGCCCGCGCGCCAGGCATGCTGGACGCGCCCGTCCGCCGCTCCGAGTTCGCGGAGGATGAAGTCGAATGCCTTCTCGGCCAAAGCGAGCCAGTCGGGCCGGCGGAAAACGACCGCTGCCCGGGTCAGCGCGACGATGGCAAGTCCATTCCAGTCCGCCAGCACCTTGTCGTCGCGCGCCGGTGGTAGGCGCCGCGCGCGCGCCTCTAACAAAATGGCCCGGCAGCGCGCCAGCGTCGCTTCGGCGGCGCTCGCCAGCGGCGGTGCGTTGCGCCGGAGGATCGTCCGCCCCTCCCAGTTACCGGCCTTCGTTACGTCGTAGGCGGATTTGAACAACGCCGCCTCGGCGCCGAGCGCGGCGTCGATTTCCGCCTCCGTCCAGACATAGAAGCGGCCTTCCTCGCCTTCGCTGTCGGCATCCTGCGACGCGGCGAACGCGTCTCCGACGCGCATTTCGCGAACCAGCCAAGCGACTGTCTCGGCCGCCCGATCAGCATAAAGCATACCTGGGCGGGCCGCATGGGCTAGGGCGAGCAGCTCGAGAATTTGCGCATTGTCATAAAGCATCTTCTCGAAATGCGGCACGAGCCAGTCCGCGTCGGTCGAATATCGAGCATACCCGCCGCCGAGATGGTCATAAATGCCACCTTGCGACATCCGTTCGAGCAGGAGATGTGTGGCCGATTCGCCACCCGGCGCGACGCCCCGGTATGCGGCTTGCCACAGGAAGCGAAAAATCGGCGGATTGGGAAACTTCGGCGCTCCGCGCAGCCCGCCCTGGTCCTGATCGGTAGCACTGAGCAGCGACGCCGCCGCGGCGTGCAGTGTTGCCTGGTCCGGCACGCCACCACTCCTGGTCGAGGCCATCTGCGCCAGGGCGCGGGTGAGGGCAGCCGCGTTCCGGTGCACCGCCGCCTCGCCGGACTGCCAAGCGGCCGCGATCGCCTCCAGCACCTGGCGAAAGCTCGGGCGGCCCCAGCGCGGTTCGGGCGGGAAATACGTCCCTCCCCAGAACGGCGCACCATCCGGCGTCAGGAACATGGTCAGCGGCCAGCCCCCCTGTTCGCCAAGCGCGTGCAGTGCCGTCATGTAGAGATGGTCGATGTCCGGCCGCTCCTCGCGATCGACCTTGATGTTGACGAACAACCGGTTCATCAGCGCCGCTGTCTCGGCGTTCTCGAACGATTCATGCGCCATGACATGACACCAATGGCAGGCCGCGTAGCCGATCGACAGCAGGATCGGCCGGCTCGCCGCCCGCGCTGCCGCCAGCGCCGCTTCTCCCCATGGTCGCCAATGAACCGGATTGCCGGCGTGCTGGAGGAGGTATGGCGATACTTCGCGGTCGAGGAGATTCGCCGCGTCGAGGGAGGGAGCAGACATGGCGCTCCTTGCAGCAGAGGATATCCCAGTAGATAGGTGCGTCGACGCTGGGCGACAG
>DAIDKZ010000045.1 GCA_027449745.1 Acetobacteraceae bacterium
CTGCTCGCCAAGCTTCAACTGGGCGAAGAAGCTGGCGCCGGAGAAGATCGCCGAGTTCCAGCGTGCCATCGGTGCGATGGGCTACAAGTTCCAGTTCGTGACTCTGGCCGGCTTCCACAGCTTGAATCATGGCATGTTCACGCTCGCCCGCGCCTACCGGGACCGGGGCATGGCGGCCTATTCCGAGCTGCAACAGGCGGAGTTCGCCTCCGAGGCCGAGGGCTATACGGCGACGCGCCACCAGCGCGAGGTTGGCACGGGCTACTTCGACGGCGTGGCCGTGGCGATCAGCGGTGGTAAGGCTTCCACCACGGCGATGGCGGGAAGCACCGAAACCGCCCAGTTCCACGACCACGACGAAGCGCCGGCCGGTGGCGCGGGTGCCAGCGCGATGAAGACCGCGGCGATCGCGCCGGAGCATTTCGACGACGGCATCGATCACGCCCACGACTGGGCACGGGGCGCCTCGCTGCAGGTCTGACCGACGACGCGCGACTTCCTCCCCACCTCGGGGCCGGCGGACCGGGTGATCCCGGGCCGCCGGCTCTTTTTTTGATCCGCACACGAGGCACCCTCCGCCAGCATGGCATGGCCGCCGAGGATGGGGCAAAGTGGCCCCGGTTCGCCCCAAGGAGGAAAACGCCATGAAGGCAGGCACCGCGATCGCCGAGATCCTGAAGCGCGAGGGGATCGATATGTTGATCGGCTACCCGGTCAACCATCTCTTCGAATTCGCCGCCCAAGCGGATATCCGGACCATCGTCGTTCGCCAGGAGCGGGTCGGACTGCACATGGCGGACGCCATTGCCCGCCTCTCATCGGGCCGCCGCATCGGCGCATTCTGCATGCAGCACGGGCCCGGGGCGGAAAACGCCTTCGGTGGCGTGGCCCAGGCCTTCGGTGAATCGGTCCCGGTGCTCGTGCTGCCCATGGGCTATCCGCGCCGGCTTGCGCACATCGCGCCGAACTTCAATTCGACCACGAGCATGCGGACGGTGACCAAGTCGGCCGAGCCGATCGTGCTGCCCGCCGAGATTCCGAATATCTTCCGCCGCGCCTTCAGCCGGCTGCGGAACGGTCGCGGCGGACCGGTGCTGGTGGAGATTCCGAACGACATCTGGAACGAGGAGATCGCCGAGCCGCTCGACTACCAGCCGGTCTTCGCCACCCGCTATGGACCGGACCCGGTGGACGTTTCCCGGGCCTCCGCGATTCTGGCCGCGGCGCAACGCCCGGTGATCTATGCCGGCCAGGGCGTCCATTATGCCCGGGCCTGGCCGCAGCTGAAGGCGCTGGCCGAGCGTCTGGCCGCCCCGGTGGTCACCAGTCTCGGCGGCAAGAGCGCCTTTCCGGAGAACCACCCCCTCGCGCTGGGCGCCGGCGGGGTTTCCTTCCCGAAAACCGTGTTTCACTTCCTGCGCCAGGCGGACGTGATTCTGGGCATCGGCTGCAGCTTCACGGAAAGCAATTTCGCGGTGAAGATTCCCGCCGGCAAGCGCATCATCCACGCCACACTCGATCCCGACCATCTCAACAAGGACGTGATCGCCGCATGCGGCCTCGTCGGCGACGCGGCGCTGGTGATGGACGCCCTGCTGGCCGAACTGCCGGCGGCCGCGCGCGACGCGAGCGCGGTCAGCGCGGAGATCGCCGCCGTGAGGGCGGAATGGATGGCCGCGTGGATGGCGAAACTCGACTCGGACGAGGTGCCGCTGACGCCATACCGAGTGATCCGGGATTTGGCGCGCACGGTCGATCCGGCGCGGACCATCATCACCCATGACGCCGGCAGCCCGCGCGACCAGCTGGCGCCGTTCTGGACCGCGACCGAACCGCTCTCCTATATCGGCTGGGGCAAGACGACGCAGCTCGGCTACGGGCTCGGGCTCGCGATGGGGGCGAAGCTGGCCTGCCCGGACAAGCTCTGCATCAATGTCTGGGGCGATTCCGCGATCGGCTTCACGGGCATGGACATCGAGACCGCGGTACGCGAGCGCATTCCGATCCTCTCGATCCTGTTCAATAACTTCTCGATGGCAATCGAACTCAAGGTGATGCCGGTCTCGACGCAGAAATACCGCTCCACCGATATTTCCGGCGACTATGCGGCGCTCGCCCGTGCGCTCGGAGCCCACGGGGAACGGGTGACGCGTCCCGAGGAGATCGTGCCCGCCTTGCGGCGAGGAATCGAGCAGACGCAGGCGGGGAAGCCGGCGCTGATCGAGTTCATCACCGGCAAGGAGACGGCGATCTCGAAATTCGTCTGACCCCGCCGGCGCGGCGCCGACCGCTCAAGCGTGGCCGGCGAAGCCGAACGTCTCCTGCCCGGTCGCTCTCACCACCGCGGCCAGCAAGCGGAGCGCCTCGGCGCCGCCACGGTCATGCAGGGTTCCGGCGTCGAACTCGGCGGCGAGCTGCTCTGCCTGTGAGGCAATCGTCCGCGCGGCATGGTGCAATGCCTCACGCGACAACATCAGTTGCAGGTCGTCCGACAGGTTATTCCAATCACCCAAGATACCTACCTCCTACAGCCGGCCCTCGCTGCGTCGGACCAAGATGGGGTATAGCATTCGAACGTTAACGCGACGTTCGTGTGGCTGGTCCCGTCACCCCGATCGCGGCTCGCGCCGCCGGCGGCGGACATTTTGCGGACAGGGAATGCATCTGGTGGGGAGCTTTCATGTCGTCAAATGGAGCGGCAGTCGTCGCAGCAGTGACTGCACGCGTGCATGCTTGGCCACAGGCGCGGCCCGTGCAGCCGGCAGAAATGTCGGCGGGATTATATCCCTATGATCGCCTGTTCGCACCGATAACCGTCAATCGGCTGACGATCCCGAACCGGATCGTGATGGGGCCCATGGGAAACCTTGGGATGGCCGATACCGAGGGTCGCCCGTCCGAGAAAATGATCGCCTATTTTGCCGAGCGGGCGAAAGGAGGCGTTGGTCTGATAACGTCCGGGCTCGTGCCGGTCTCGTCCCGTGTCGATCCGACCGTGAAATATAGCGGCACGTTTCCTCGTCTCGGTAACGGACGCCACGCCATGGCGGGCTGGCGCGATCTTGCCGAAACCGTCCATGCGCATGGCGCGAAATTTTTCGTCCAGCTCAGCGCCGGCCTCGGACGCGTGGGGTCTCCGGAATGCCTGCCGCGCGATTGGCGACTTCCGATTTCGGCCTCGTGGAACCCGAATTATTATGAACCGCGCGTGCCGTGCCGGCCACTGACCGATCGGGAATGCCGACGGATCGTATCGGAGATGGGCCAAGCCGCAGCGGATGCGAGGGAGTGCGGAATCGACGGTGTATATCTGCATGGCCACGAAGGCTATCTGCTCGAACAGTTTGCCAACCCGGCGTTCAATCGCCGTCGGTTTGGCCGCTACGCCGATTTCCAGGCGTTCGGGCGGGATTGCGTGGCCGAGGTGCGCAGTCGCTGCGGACCCGACTACCCAATCATGTACCGGATCGACATCTCCCTGGCCCTCCGCGCAACCTATGGCGCGCGGATGGACAACGAGCCGGCGCTGCGCCGGTTCCGCGATGAGCGGACCGTCGAAATGTCGCTGGACTACATCCGCACCCTAATCAGCATGGGCGTCGATTTGCTCGATGTCGATCTCGGCTGCTACGAGAATTGGTGGCTGCCTCATCCGCCTGCGGGAATGCCGCCCGGACCATTCCTTCCGATCACCCGGCTGGTAAAGGACCACCTGGCCGCGAATGGGATCCGTTCGAATGCGGGGCGCGCCGTGCCCGTGGTCGCCGTCGGCAAGCTCGGCTATCCGGACCTGGCCGAGGCGGCGCTGCGCGATGGAACCTGCGACATGATCATGCTCGGACGCCCGCTGCTCGCCGATCCGGATTGGCCGCGGAAGGTCTTTGCCGGCCGGGTGAGCGAGATCGCACCATGCATCGGCGATCAGGACGGCTGCCTCGGCGAAATCGTGCGCGGCGGACATATTCGGTGCGCCGTGAATCCGCGAACAGGGTTCGAGGAACGGCCGCCGGTGCGTCCAGCGCAGACGCAGCGCCGGGTGGCCGTCGTAGGCGCCGGCCCCGCGGGCATCACCTGTGCCTGCGTCGCAGCGGAACGCGGCCATTCCGTGGTCCTGTTCGAGCAGAACGAGCGGGTGGGCGGATGGCTGCGTGCTGGGTCGGTGCCGGCGATCAAGTTCGATCTGGCGAACTACCTCACACATCTTGAACAGCGCGTGGCTGCAGCCGCGCAGAATGCCGGGTTTCAGCTCCGGTTGGGAACAGCGGTCCGGCCCGAAGCTCTCGCGCAAGACGGGTTCGACGTCGTGGTCTGCTGCACCGGATCGGTTCCCGAGCGCCCGCGCTTCGCGCCCGATATAACACCGTCGGTGGTTTTCGCGACCGAGGTACTGCTGAGGCCGACGCTGGCCGCACACGCGCACGAAGTGGTGGTCATCGGCGGCGGCGAGGTCGGCTGTGAGACCGCCCATATGCTGGCCTGCGAGTACGGCAAACATGTAACGGTGGTCGAGATGTCGCCGCATCTCATGGGCGCAGCGTGCGCCGCAAATCGCGGACTCCTTCTCCACCAACTCGACCGGCTCGGTGTCTCGCTGTTCAATTGCACCCGGGTCGTGAAGATCGGCGATCGCGCCGTCGAGGTGGTCCGCAACGCCGCCTCTGGAATACCGTCGCCGGGGGCGGTCTGGTCTCCGGTGCTGCCGGAGAACGTCGCCAATCCGCTCAAACGCAGGCTCCCGCTTGTCGAAGAGCAGGTACAGATCGCTGCCGACCTGGTCGTTCTTGCAACCGGGCAAGTGCCCAACGACGGTTTCCATGACGACTGCCGGCGTCTGCATGTGGCGGCGGAAATCCACAATGTCGGCGATGCCTTCCGGGTAGGCAGGATATTGGACGCTACGAAGGCCGGCTACGCCATTGCGGCGACATTGTAGTCGCCAGTGCCGACGATTGCGGGACAGTGATCCAGATCAAGGAAATAGAGCGCTCCGCGGAGTAGTGCGTCATTATGCAACGCAAATGGCGGCTGTTGGCTTACATGTATGTGCTGCTGGCACCACTGACGGGCTGCAGCGCCTCGCAGCCGGTTTCGTCGGCCACGAATATCGTCGTTGGGGACGTCGTTGACGAGACAGGGCGGGGGCTGGACGCTCCGGTGCTCGCCCCGCTGCGCACGGCGCTGCGCGACGGGCTGGGCGCCGCGGACCTCGCCGGTCCCGCCGCGGGTTTTCTGCGGCCCGCAATCCAGGTCCAGCCCCGCCTGATCCAGTGCCCGCCGGCGGCGGCAACGGCCGGTGCTGATGGCTGCATGGGGAGCGTTGCGGTGCGCCTTGGTCCATCGCATCGGCTTGCCTTTGAGGCCGTTGTGCGCGCCCGGCCAGGAGCGGGCCTGGCAGAACTCGGCACGGCGATGGCCGCGGCCGTCAAGCGGTCTCTGCACCCGCCCACCGAACTGGCTAGGGAGCAAGGTGTCGACATTTCCGCAACTGGCGCAGCCGTTCACTATCTCGGCGCGGGGCGCTTCGTGGTCGATCATGAGGTGATTGACCTTCGCGCGATCGCACACGCGCACGATGCCAATGCCGATCCCGACGTTCCGCTAGGCACCGACGTCACTCTGAACGAAGCGCCGCTCGCCGGCGGCGGTGCAGGACGACGCAACGCGGTCATCACGCTCTATCAGGTTGACCCGCCGTTGACCGGCAAGCCATCACGCGAGCCCGGGATCGATCGCGGCACCGATTTCCGTGACCCCGCGAGTCTCGTGAAGGCGGCTTATACGAACTACGTGAGCCCGGTCCTGACGGACGATCCCATTCCGCTGCACATCGCGAGCCACCCGATCGGGCATTTCTTCGTGAAGATGGAGGTGGAGGGCTATCCCACCATCCTGACCGGGATGACGACGATCGCGCGCGCGGACACGGAACTCGTGGACCTGACGCTTGGGCGCGAGCTGGGCATCGGCGGCGTCTTGCTCACGCCCGAGCCTGGGCGACTCAACTCAGCCGCTGAGGTCATTCGTGAATTGTCGCTCCGGCAGCGCCAGTTGCGGGTCGTCGATGGGCTGTATTTCCACCGCGTCAATGGGCGTAACGCAGGGCCGGAATACCTGTTCGACGACGGCAGGGTGGTCTTCCTGCGTGTGAAGCTGTCGGTCGCGAATGCAACAGACGCGCTGTCATACTTCGTCGAATTCATCCATCGGGGCGAGCACAACCGCTTTGGCTCGCTGGCGAACGGACCGTTCAAGGGAACCGGCGCCGGCTGTGCTGCCTTTGCGATGAGTTGGCTGCAGGCAGCCGGCGTGATCCCGTTCATTACCAGACCGCCGGCGGGAGCCACCGCAATCGATCCCGAGCAGCTCGGGCCCAGCGACTTCTGGCAGGCGATCCATGCTCGTCTGCACATTCCATGGCGTCTGATCGGGTGCGACGAGCGTGTTGGCGCGCCGCGCCCATTCCCGGCTCAGCTTACCGTTTACGACTTGCTGTTCCACAACGAGACGACGGACTTCATCCGTGCGGCGTCCGAAGGGTTGGCGGAGCGGATCCGCGCCAGCTACGGGTCGGTGGTCGCAACCTTGTTTCAGATTGGCGCGCTGACGCCTTTGCGCGACCTGGTGATCGATGGGCGGCGAAAGGACCCGGATGACCGTGGCGATTATAGCTGGGCCGGGCCGGGCATGGACGTAGACTATTGGGATAACTCCCGCTTTTCAGCCTGGATTCACCGTCTCTGGGCGCAGGGGCCGCGCGATCCGGACATCACGCTGGCGCGCGAGGGCCGATTTTATGGCGTGGAGATCGATGCGATGGCCGCACCGCGCCAGCACCAAGCCTTGTTCGACATGGCGGATCGTCTCAGCACGGCACGGGCTGCCGGAGCGGCTCCCGCCCTGTCCTGTGAGGAGGTATTCGACCGAGGCCTTGAATGAGGAAGCGCGGAGCGCGGTGGTTCCTGCGCGCTGCCGTACTGCTGGGCGTTGCGGGTTGGGGCGTCGGCTGCTGCTCGCCGCTGGAACGGGTTGCGGAGGAGATCGGGAACCCCGTGGCGACGCCGCCGCCCTACCCGGTCGGGGCTCGCGCGCAGGCGCTGCAGGACCGGCTGTTCGTGGCCGACATGCACGCCGATACGCTGCTCGCCGGCCGCGATCCGACGCGAACGTCCGGCTACGGGCAGCTCGACTTTCCCCGCCTGCGCGCCGGCCATGTCGGAATCCAGGTGTTTTCGATCGTGACCAATATGCCCTTCTGCGTGGGTCTCGATCACTGCCAGCGCGGCCCGAACCTGGTGGCACTGCTCGCCATCGCGCAGGGTTGGCCGGTCGCGACGTGGGCCGACGACAGGGCGCGCGCCTTGTATCAGGCGGCGAAACTGCGCGGCATCGCCTCTGACCCCGCCGCCGGACTGGCTCTGCTGGAGAATGCGGGTACGCTGGCTGATCTGCTCGCGGAGCCTCAGGCCGGGCGGAAAATCGGCGCCGTTCTCGCCGTGGAAGGGGCGCAAGCCGCGGGAGAGGATGTTGCCGGGATTGACGAACTGGCGGACGCGGGGGTGCGCATGTTCGGGCTTGCGCACTTCTTCGACAACGCCATGGCGGGCTCCGCGCATGGCCTCGCCCAGGGCGGGCTCACCCCGCTTGGCAGGCAGGTGGTGCAACGCGCTCTCGCTCGCGGCATGATCATCGACCTTGCGCATGCCTCGCCGGCAGCAATCGACGATTTCTTGGGCGGATGGGCTGGTGCGCCGTTCGTCGTATCGCATACCGGCGTGCGGTCCGTCTGTGACAGTGAGCGCAACCTGACGGATGCGCAGGTTCGCCGGATCGTCCGCGCGGAGGGCCTGATCGGCATCGGCGCGTGGAACGTCCCATTATGTCTGACGGGGAGTGCCCCGGCTTCCGCCTACGTCAGCCGAATGGTCCAGAGCATCGTGCGCGCGATCGCTCTGGCTGATCTTGAGCACCCCGGCCGAGGGCAGGACTACGTCGCGCTCGGCTCCGATTTCGACGGCTGGGTGCGGGTGGGATTCGATGCCAGTGGCTGGCCTCTGGTGACCGAGGGTTTGCTGGGGGCCGGGCTGAGCGAGGCGCAGATCGCCCGCATCATGGGAGGCAATGTGTGTCGCCTGTTGCTTCGGACGCTGCCGCGGGCCGGTCCGCCACCCGCGGAGACGCTGTGCAGTGCCGGATGATCGGTCGAACGATGCACCGTGCGTCCGACTGTTGTTGCCCCGACCTATGATGCCGACGGCGACCTGGCCGGTGACGGCACCTACAGCTACTGCTACGATGCCGAGAGGCGCCTGACCGGGATCCTGAGCGCGGGCACCTGCGCATCGCCGACCACGGT
>DAIDKZ010000046.1 GCA_027449745.1 Acetobacteraceae bacterium
TCGAGGATGGCCGTCCCATTCTCGGCATCATCGATCAGCCCATTACCGGCGAGCGCTGGGTCGGTGCCGCCGGACGCGAGACACGGTTCCGCGGCCCGTTCGGCGGCCGGCCCGGCTGCCGTCCCTGCGCTCAGCTCGACGCGGCCGAGCTCTCCTGCACCAGTCCCGACATGTTCGACACGGTGGAGCTGGCGCGCTTCCGCAGCCTCGCCGGCGCGGTGCGGCGCGTCTCCTGGGGCGGCGATTGCTATGGCTACGGGCTGCTCGCGCTCGGCCAGATCGACCTCATCGCCGAGGCGGACCTCAAGCCCTGGGACTGGGTGCCGCTCGTTCCGATCATCGAGGGCGCGGGCGGGCGGATGGTCGGGTGGAACGGAGGCGAGCTTCATCTTGGGTGCGATGGGCGCGTTCTGGCCGCGGGCGACCCTGCCCTTCTCGCCGGCGCGGTGCGGCTGCTGGCCCCGTGAAGGGTGATCGCGCAACCGGACGGGAGTGTCTATCATCGGGCCAAACACCGGGGAGGAACGCAGCCTTGCGCCGCCGCACCGTCGTCACTGCTTTGCCCGCCGCCACGCTGCTCGCCTCCACCTCGCTGCTCGCGCCGCGCACCGCGCGCGCCGTGGCCGCCGAATCGCCCGTGCGCACCTACGCGCTCACCATGCTGTACAAGCCGGGCCTACCGCCGGACTTCACCGCCTTTCCCTATGTCGATCCGGCGGCACCGAAGGGCGGCGAGACGACGCTCGCCGCCATCGGCAGCTTCGACAGCTTCAACCCCTTCATCGTCCGCGGCACCGCCGCCGGGGAACTCTCGCGGGTTTGGGACACGCTTCTGGCCACCGACGTGGACGAGGTCAGCACCGCCTACGGCCACCTTGCGGCCAGCATCGAACTGCCCCCCGACCGCAGCTGGGTCGCCTTCGAACTTCGCCCGGAGGCACGCTTCCACGATGGCCACCCGGTGACCGCCGCGGATGTCGTCTGGACCTTCGAGTCCCTGCTGAAGCAAGGGCGGCCCTTCTACCGCGCCTACTATGCCGACGTGGATTCGGTCACCGCCGAGAGCGACCGGCGCGTGGTGTTCCGCTTCAAGACCACCAACAACCGCGAGCTGCCGCTGATCCTGGGCGAGATGGCGGTGCTGCCGAAACATTGGTGGGAGGGGCGGGATTTCTCCCGCCCACTGACCGACCCGCCACTCGGCTCCGGCCCCTACCGCATCGAGACCGTTGATTTCGGCCGCAGCGTCGTCTATCAGCGCGTGCCCACCTACTGGGCGGCGAATCTCCCGACCGCGCGCGGGCGGTTCAATATCGATCGCATCCGTCTGGAATATTTCCGCGATGCGACCGTCGCCTTCGAGGCGTTCAAGGCGGGCAAGATCGATTTCCGCCAGGAGAACATCGCCAAGCAATGGGCCACGGCCTACGATTTTCCAGCCCTTCAGCGCGGTCTGGCAAAAAAGGAAATGCTGCGCCAGCACCTGCCCACCGGCATGCAGGGCTTCGCCATGAACACCCGCCGACCGCTGTTCAAGGACCGGCGGGTGCGGCATGCACTCGCGCTGGCGTTCGATTTCGAGTGGTGCAACATCAATCTCTTCTACAACGCCTATACGCGCACGACGTCCTATTTCAGCAATAGCGATCTCGCCTGCTCGGGCCTGCCCGCCGGCGAGGAGCTGGCCCTGCTCGAACCATTCCGCGCGGAGCTGCCGCCGGAATTGTTCATCGAGCCGTTCCGCGTGCCGATTACGGACGGGTCAGGCAACAACCGCGAAAATCTCCGCGCCGCGCTCGCCCTGTTGCGCGAGGCCGGCTACAGGGTGAAGGACCGCAAGCTGGTCGGGGCGGACGAAGCGCCATTCCGCTTCGAGATCCTGCTCAGCGAGCCGGCCTTCGAGCGCGTGGCCCTGCCCTACGTGCAGTGGCTCGGCCGCCTCGGGATCGATGCCCATGTCCGCACCGTCGACCCTGCGCAATACCAGCGCCTGACGGACGCGTTCGACTACGACATGACCGTCGCAGTGATCCCGGAGACCGACAACCCGGGCAACGAGCAGCTCGGCTATTGGAGCTGCGCCAGCGCCGCCCAGGAAGGCAGCGACAATGTGATGGGCGTCTGCAGCCCGGTGATCGATGCGCTGGTCAAGCTGGTGGTCAACGCGCCGGACTACGACCACCTGGTGCCGCGCGTGCGCGCGCTCGACCGGGTGCTGCTGTGGAACTGGTACATGGTGCCTCACTGGTACCTGCAGTGGGTACGCATCGCCTATTGGAACCGGTTCGGCCGCCCCGGCAAGGAGGTGCGAACCGGCCTCGCGTTCGATTCCTGGTGGGTCGATCAAACGCTGGCCGCCGCGACCGATGCCGCGCGCCGCGCCGGCATGGAGTAGGCGCCGGCATGGCCGCCTACCTGCTGCGCCGGCTCCTGCTCGTCGTCCCGACCCTGTTCGGCATCATCGCGATCAATTTCGCGGTCGTACAGTTCGCCCCCGGCGGCCCGGTCGAGCAAATGATCGCCGAGCTGCGGGGGCATGGCAACGCGATGGGACGGATGGGTGGCGAGGGCGTCCACGAAGCCGCGGCGGGGCAGAGCGGGCTCTATCGTGGCGCCAGCGGGCTCGATCCGCACATCGTCGCCGATATCCGCCGCATGTTCGGCTTCGACAAGCCGCCGCTGACGCGCTTCTGGCTCATGCTCAAGGGCTACGTGCGCTTCGATTTCGGCCGCAGCTTCTTCCGCGACCAGACGGTATTGCATCTCATCCTGCACAAGATGCCCGTCAGTATCTCACTCGGCCTGTGGTCGACACTGCTGATCTACCTGGTCTCCATCCCGCTCGGCATCCTCAAAGCCGTGCGCGACGGCAGCCGCGTCGACGTCGCGACCTCGGTCGTCGTGCTCGTCGGCTACGCCATCCCGGGCTTCCTCTTCGCCATTCTGCTGGTGGTGCTGTTCGCCGGCGGCTCCTTCGTCGAATGGTTCCCCCTGCGGGGTCTGGTCAGCGACAACTGGACGAGCCTCTCCTGGCCGGCGCGGATCGGCGACTATCTGTGGCACATGGCGCTGCCGGTCACGGCCATGGTGGTCGGCGGCTTTGCCAGCCTGACCATGCTGACGAAGAATTGCTTCCTCGAAGAGATCCGCAAACAGTACGTGCTCACAGCCGCCGCCAAGGGCGCCAGTCTCAACCGCATTCTCTACGGTCATGTCTTCCGCAATGCCATGCTGCTCATCGTCGCCGGATTTCCCGCCGCCTTCATCGGCATCCTGTTCACCTCGGCGCTCCTCGTCGAGATCGTGTTCTCGCTTGACGGGCTGGGCCTGCTCGGCTTCGAGAGCGCCATCGCGCGCGACTATCCGGTGATGTTCGGCACGCTCTACATCTTCACGCTGCTCGGGCTGCTGCTGCAGATCGTCGGCGACCTGCTCTACACGGTGGTCGACCCGCGCATCGACTTCGAAGCACGGAGCGGCGGATGACGCTGTCGCCACTCACCCGCCGCCGGCTGGCGGTCTTTCGCGCCCATCGGCGCGGCTTCGTCGCGCTCTGGATCTTCACCGCGCTGTTCCTTCTCTGCCTGTTTGCCGAGTTCATCGCCAACGACCGTCCGCTCGTGATCCGCTATGACGGACAATGGTATTTCCCGGTCCTGGCCGATTACGGCGGCGACGTTTTCGACCCGACGGCGATGCCGACGGAGGCGGACTACACCGATCCGGAACTGCAGGCGGCGGTGCGCGCCAGGGGCTGGATGGTCTGGCCGCTGATCCCGTACGACTTCAAGTCGATCGTCAAGAATCTGGACCGTCCGGCGCCGTCGCCGCCTTCGTGGCACAACTGGCTCGGCACCGACGATGAGGCGCGTGACGTGCTGGCGCGCATCATCTACGGGTTCCGCCTCTCGGTCCTGTTCGGCTTCACGCTCGCGGCCGTGGCCTCCGCCGTCGGCATCGCCGCCGGGGCCGTGCAGGGCTTCTATGGCGGGGCGATCGATCTCCTCTTCCAGCGCTTCATCGAGATCTGGTCGGGCATGCCGCAGCTCTACCTGCTCATCATCCTGGGTTCGGTGCTGACGCCGACCTTCTGGACCCTGCTGATCTTCCTGCTGCTGTTCAGCTGGATGCACCTGACCGGGGTGGTCCGCGCCGAGTTCCTCCGCGGCCGCAATCTCGACTACGTGCGCGCCGCCCGTGCGCTCGGGGTGGGTGACGCGGCCGTGATGTGGCGCCATATCCTGCCCAACGCGATGGTGGCGACGCTGACCTTCCTGCCCTTCACCCTCTCCGGCTCCGTGACCGTGCTCGCCAGCCTGGATTTCCTCGGTTTCGGCCTGCCACCGGGCGCGCCCTCGCTCGGTGAACTGGTGTCCGAAGGCAAGAACAACCTTCAGGCCCCATGGCTCGGCATCACCGCCTTCGTCGTGCTCGGCGGCATGCTGACCCTGCTGATCTTCATTGGCGAAGCGGTTCGCGATTCCTTCGACCCGCGCAAGACCATGACATGAGCCTGCTCGAGGTCGAGAACCTGTCCGTCGCCTTCGGCCCCCGCCGCGTCGTGCAGGATGTCTCCTTTCATCTCGACCGACGCGAGACGCTGGCCCTGGTGGGGGAGAGCGGCTCGGGCAAGACGCTGACGGCGCTGTCCCTGCTCCAGTTGCTGCCGCCGGGAGCGGCGAATTTCACCGGGCGGGTGGTGCTCGACGGGGTGGAGACGGTCGGCGCCGACCGCGCCACGCTGCGCCGGCTTCGCGGCGGCGCGGCGGGGATGATCTTCCAGGAGCCGATGACCAGCCTCAACCCGCTGCACCGCGTCGGCCGGCAGATCGCCGAGGCGATCCGGCTCCACCGGAAGCTGCCGCGCGGCCAGACAAGGGCGCGGGTGATCGAGTTGCTGAGCCAGGTCGGCTTCCCCGACGCGGAGCGCCGCCTCGGCGCCTTTCCCCACGAGCTCTCCGGCGGCCAGCGCCAGCGCGTGATGATCGCCATGGCGCTCGCCAACGATCCGGCGCTGCTCATCGCCGACGAGCCGACGACGGCGCTCGACGTCACCATCCAGGCCCAGATCCTGAAGCTGCTCGCCGAACTCAAGGCGGCGCGCGGTCTCGCGCTGCTGCTGATCACCCATGATCTCGAGATCGTCCGCCACTATGCCGACCACGTCGCCGTCATGAAGGACGGGCGCATCGTCGAAGCCGGACCGGTGGCGAGCGTGTTCGGCGCGCCGCAGCACCCCTATACGCTGGCGCTGCTCAACGCTCAGCCAAAAGGGCGGCCGGTCGCCCTGCCCAACGATACCGCGTGCCTGATGCGGGCCGAGGATATCCGGGTGCATTTCCCGATCTGCCGCGGCATATTGCGCCGCACCGTCGGCGTCGTCCGCGCCGTGGACGGGGTCTCGATCCGGGTGCGCGAGGGCGAGACCGTCGGGCTGGTCGGCGAATCGGGCTCCGGCAAGTCCACTCTCGGCTTCGGCATGCTCGGCCTGGCGCCGATCGCCGGACGGATCGCCTTCGGCGACCAGGATCTCACCAGGATGGACCGGAGCGCGCTGCGCGCCCTGCGCCGGCGCATGCAGATCGTCTTCCAGGATCCTTATGGCAGCCTGTCGCCGCGCATGCATGTCGGCGAGATCGTCGCCGAGGGGCTGACCGTGCATGAGTCGGGTTTGAAGCGGGCAGAGCGGCAGCGACGGGTGATCGAGGCGCTCGGCGAGGTCGGGCTGCCGGCGGAATCCGCCGACCGCTTCCCGCACGAATTCTCCGGCGGCCAACGCCAGCGCATCGCCATCGCCCGCGCCCTGGTGCTCAAGCCGCGCTTCGTCGTCCTCGACGAGCCGACCAGCGCGCTTGATCGCTCTGTACAGGCGCAGATCGTGGACCTGCTGCGCGACCTGCAGTTGCGGCACGACATCGCCTATCTGTTCATCAGCCATGATCTGCGCGTGGTCCGCGCGCTGGCACACCGCATCGTCGTGCTGCGCCAGGGCAAGGTGGTGGAGGAAGGGCCGGCCGACGTCCTGTTCACCCGCCCGCAGCATCCCTACACGCGCGCGCTGATGGAGGCCGCCTTCGAGCTCGAACCCGCGGAGGTGGCACCGGCCTGACCTGGCGGGCTGGCCGGCCACCGTCCGGCGTGCTAAGACCAGAGCCGGGAGGTCGGCGGCGGACGGGCGCCTCGCCAACCTGGTCAGGTCCGGAAGGAAGCAGCCACAGCGAATTTCCGCCCGGGTCGTTGCTCCGGCCTCCCACCCCGCAACCGACGCCGTTGAGGAAGCCGCCGCGGCGGCTCCACGCCCGCCCCGCGCATGTCCGGCCTGTTCGACGACGCCGCGCTGCCGACCCAGGCCCCGCCCGCCGAGCCAGTCGTGGCCCCGGCGGGCTACCGTGTACTGGCGCGCAAATACCGCCCGCAGAGCTTCGCCGACCTGATCGGCCAGGAAACGATGGTGCGCACCCTGCGCAACGCCTTCGCGCAGGGCCGCGTTGCCCATGCATTCATGCTCACCGGCGTGCGCGGCGTCGGCAAGACCACGACCGCCCGCATCATCGCCCGGGCGCTGAACTGTACCGGCGTGGATGGAACCGGCGGACCGACCGCCGACCCGTGCGGGGTCTGCGCCAATTGCGTCGCCATTCTCGCCGATCGCCACCCCGACGTCGTCGAGATGGACGCCGCCTCGCGCACCGGTGTCGACGATGTGCGCGAGATCATAGAGGCCACCCGCTTCCGCCCATTGCAGGCGCGCACCAAGGTCTTCGTCATCGACGAGGTCCACATGCTCTCCCGCAACGCCTTCAACGCTTTGCTGAAGACCCTGGAGGAGCCGCCCGAGCACGTGAAGTTCGTGTTCGCCACCACCGAGCTGCGCAAGGTGCCGGTAACGGTGCTGTCGCGCTGCCAGCGCTTCGATCTCCGCCGCGTGCCCGCCGCGCTCCTCGCCGAGCGCTTCGCGCGCGTCGCGGCCGCCGAGAGCGTCGCCGCCGAGGACGCGGCCCTGACCCTGCTCGCCCGTGCCGCCGACGGTTCGGTGCGCGACGGGCTCTCGCTGCTCGACCAGGCGATGGCGGAGCTGCCCGCGGGCGGCACGATCACCGCTGCTTCGGTCGCCGCCATGCTTGGCCTCGCCGACCGGGAAGCGGTGTTCGACCTGCTCGAAGCGGTGTTCGGCGGCAACGTCGCCGCGGCCCTCGCGCTCACCGATCGCGCCCACGAGCACGGCGCCGATCTCGGCATCGTGCTGCAGGATCTGCTCGAATTGCTGCACACGCTCTCGCGGCTCAAGGCGGTGCCGGCGCTGCGTCACGACGCAGCGCTGCCGGAGGCGGAGCGCCAGCGTGGCGCCGCCCTGGCGGACCGCATCCCCATGGCGGCGCTGGCGCGCGCCTGGCAGATGCTGCTCAAGGGCCTGAGCGAGGTGGAGTCGGCGCCGGACCGGCGAGCGGCGGCGGAGATGGTGCTGATCCGCCTGTGCTACGCGGCTGATCTGCCGCCCCCCGGCGAGCTGGTGCGCCGCCTGAGCCGGCCGGATGGTGCTCCAACCGAATCCGCACCGCCGGGGCCACCCGGGCCGGCGGCACAGCCGGGACTCACATCGGTCGCGGTCGGCAACACGCAGGCACGGGTCGTCCCCAAGGCCGAGGCGCCGACACGCCCGCGGATCACCGGCTTTCGCGACGTCGTCGCCCTCGCCGCCGCCGAGCGCGAGCCGCTGCTGCACGCCCATCTCCTCCACGCCGTCCATCTCGTCCGCTTCGCCCCGCCGGTCATCGAACTGCGCCCGGAACCCGACGCGCCGCGCGACCTGGCCTCCCGCCTCGCCGGTCTGCTGCAGCGGGTCACCGGCGAGCGCTGGACCATCGCGCTGGCCACGGCGGAAGGCGAACCGACGCTGGCGCGCCAGGGCGAGGCCGCCGACGAAGCGCGGCGGGACGATGCCAGCCGGCATCCGCTGGTCCGCGCCATTCTCGAGGCCTTCCCCGGCGCGCGCATCGACGCCGTCCACGATGGCACCGCCGACGCCTATGGCCTGCCCGCGGCCAGCGCGACCGACGCCGCGGGCCCCGACGCCGAACCGGGGGACCAGGCCGACACCAATTCCGAGGAGAATGCAGGATGAAGAACCTCGCCGGCCTGATGAAGCAGGCCCAGCAGATGCAGACCAAAATGCAGGAGATGCAGGCCCGGCTGGAAACCATCGAGGTCGAAGGCAGCGCCGGGGCGGGAATGGTCGGCATCACTCTCAACGGCAAGGGCGAGCTCCGACGCATCAGCATCGATCCCAAGCTCGCCGACCCGGCCGAGATGGAAATGCTCCAGGACCTCATCGTCGCCGCCCACGCCGACGCCAAGCGCAAGCTCGAGCAGACCACCGCCGAGGAGATGCAGCGTGTCACCGGTGGCATGAATCTGCCCGCGGGGCTCAAGCTGCCGTTCTGATGGGCGGCGCGGGATGGGCGGGCCGGAAGTCGAACGACTGATTTTGCTGCTCGCGCGGCTGCCCGGGCTCGGCCCGCGCAGTGCGCGGCGGATCGCGCTCAAGCTTCTGCGCGAGCCGGAAACGCGCCTCGCCCCGCTCGCCACCGCGCTGGCCGCGGCGGCAGAGAGCGTGCGTGCCTGCTCCGCGTGCGGCAATCTCGACAGCACCGATCCCTGCAGCGTCTGCGCCGACGCGAGCCGCGAGCGGAGGGTCATCTGCGTCGTCGAGGGCATCGGTGATGTCTGGGCACTGGAGCGCGCCAGCGCCCATCGTGGGCTCTACCACGTGTTGGGAGGTCTGCTCTCGCCGCTCGCCGGCACGGGGCCGGAGGATCTCGCCATCCCTGCCCTGCTGGCGCGGATCGAGGCCGGGGCGGTCGAGGAGGTGATCCTGGCCCTCGCCGCCACCGTGGACGGCGCCACCACCACCCATTTCCTGGCCGAGCGTCTGCGTCCGACAGGGGTCCGGCTGACCAGGCTGGCGCATGGAATGCCGATCGGCGGGACGCTCGAGGCGCTCGATGACGGCACGCTGGCAACCGCGCTGCGCGCCCGACGCAGCGCGCTCTCCTAGCGTCTGTCCGGCGTAGGTGGGAATCACCGTAGCCGGCTAAACAGACGCGCACACAAAGAGCTGGAGTCTGTCAGGCGCCTCCATCCGCGCCTGACAGACTCTAGTGGTCCGATGCCGGCGCTCCGACGGGTGGTGATAGATCCGAAAGCGTCAGGGCACTAGGTCCCGTCCGACCGCGCGACCCGGCCCTCCAGCGGGTACGCCGGGTCGTTGTAGCCGGGCGTCGAGGGGTGGCCCGGCGCGACCAACCGGTCCACGAGCGCCTCATCGGCCGGGGTGAAGCGATAGGCGAGCGCGCCGACATAGTCCTCCCACTGCGCCTCGGTGCGCGGACCGGCGACGGCGCCGGTGACGAGGCGGTTATTGAGCACCCAGGCGAGCGCGAACTGCCCAGGCGTGATGCCCTGCGCGCTGGCGTGGGCCGCGAGGGTCTCGGCGATGTGCAGGCTCTCCTCGCGCCACTCCGTCTCCATCATGCGCCGGTCCTGCCGCCCGGCGCGCGTGCCCTCCTGGGGCGGCACGCCGGGGCGGTATTTCCCGGTCAGCACGCCGCGGGCGAGCGGGCTGTAGGGGAAGACGCCGAGCCCGAACTGCCCGCAGGCCGGAAGGTGCTCCACTTCGGGCATGCGGTTCAGCGCGTTGTAGTAGGGCTGGCTCACCACCGGCCGGTCGATTCCGGCCTGGTCGCACAGATGACACAGCGCGGCGACACGCCAGGCGCGATGATTGGAGACGCCGAAATGGCGGATTTTCCCGGCACGGACGAGGTCGGCGATCGCATTGACCACCGCCTCCAGCGGGGTGCCGTGGTCTTCCCGGTGCAGATAAAGAATGTCGATGACCTCGGTGCCGAGCCGCTTCAGGCTGGCATCGACGGCACGGAAGGCGTGGCGCCGCGACAGGCCGCCGCCATTGGGGCCGGGCTCGGTGACATTGCCGAACTTCGTCGCCAGCACCCACCAGGAGCGCTCCGCCGCGATCGCCCGGCCGACGATCTCCTCCGAACGACCCTCGACATAGGCATCCGCGGTGTCGATGAAATTGACACCCTGCTCGCGCGCGCGGGCGACGATGCGGCGCGCCGTCGCTTCGTCGGTGGTCGCCCCGAATGTCATGGTGCCGAGGCAGAGCGGCGAAACGGCCAAGCCACTGCGCCCGAGCCGACGATACTGCATGATCAAGCGTCTCCCTCTCCGTCCGAGGCGGTTCCTCGGCCGCCACCATAGGGCCGGAAATCGCCGTCGGCGAGGCCGCCCCCCCGCCTCGCCCACCCCTTGCCTCGCCCACCCCTTGCCTCGCCCACCCCTTGCCTCGCCCGGCCCGGCCATGGCATGCGCCTCGCTCATGGCCGCCAGATCGAATTTCCGCTCGCCCCGGCGCTTCGGGCGCGGTTTTGTGCGGCGCATCATGAAGGTGTTTACGCGATGAATGTTCCGTCGGCGGTCGCTCCGTCCGGCCCCTCGCTGGGCCTTGGCTTCAGCTTCGCCGACCTGACCAGCCGCGATGGGCTGATCCGCCTGGACCGCAGCTTTCTCGATTGGCTCGCCGCGGCGGACGCAGCGCTGCACCAGCGTCTGCTCGCCGCCCGCGCCGAACCGGATGCGCTCGGCGCCAAGGACGAGGGTGAGCTGCTGGTCGCCATCGGCCCGCATCTGGAGGCGTTTCTCGGCGAACTGTTCGGCATCGGAGAGGAACTGGAGGCGCTGGCCCGCGCCACCCATGCGCTCGACCCCATCCATG
>DAIDKZ010000047.1 GCA_027449745.1 Acetobacteraceae bacterium
ATGGTCGATGCCAACCACGCGCGTCTGCGCAACCTCGGGCAGGCGGCGGCCTCGATCGTGGCGGACTTCCACCACCGCGCCGAGAGCGGCGAGATGACGGAGGCGGCGGCGCAGCAGGCCGCGCTCAAGGTCATCCTTGGCCTGCGCTACGGCGCCAACGACTATATCTGGGTCAATGATTTTTCGAAGACCGTTCTGGCCCATCCGAACCCGGCGCTGATCGGCAAGCCCGCGGACGGGATCCGCGACCCGAACGGGGTCGCGGTCTTCGTTCGTGCCACGGAAATCGCGCGCCAGAGCCACGAGGGCTTCTTCAACTATGCTTGGCCGCGGGCCGGGACGAGCCGGCCGGTGGCGAAATCCTCGTTCGTCATCGCCTTCGAGCCCTGGAGCTGGGTCATCGGTACGGGCGTCTATGTCGATGACATCGAGCGGACCTTCTGGAGCCTTACCGGCAAGATCGCGATCGTCGTCGCGGTGCTGCTCGGCGGCATGATCGCGATCGGCTGGGCGATCGCCCGCAGCCTGCGCCCGGTGGGCGCGATCACGAAGGCGATCCTCGACCTTGCCGAGGGCCGGCTCGATATCTCCGTGCCGGAGCTGCGGGACGGCTCGGAGATCGGGCGCATGGCGGAATCGCTGGCGACGCTGCGGACCAGTGTCGTTCAGCGCGTGAAGCTGGAGGCCGAGCGCGTCGCCGAAGCGACCGCCAAGGAGCGTCGGGCAGCGGCACTCGAACAACTGACCGCCGACTTCAACGCCGCGGTGACCGGCAGCCTCAAGGAGGTCTCCGCCGCTGCGGAGGGGCTGCAGGGGACCGCCCGGTCGATGAACGAAGCCGCCGAGAGCACGTCACGACGCGCGGGGGCCGTCCTGACTGCCTCGGAGCAGGCCTCCGGCAATGTCGCCATGGTCGCCGCCGCATCCGAACAGTTGCTGGCGACGGTGCAGGAGATCACGCGCCAGGTCGGCCGTGCGACCGAGACGACCGGAGAGGCGGTCCGCGAAGCCGGGCGCGCCGGGGATACCGTCACCGGCCTCGCCGAGGCGGCGGACGGCATCGGGACGATCGTTAATCTGATCAATGGTATTGCCAGCCAGACCAATCTCCTGGCGCTGAACGCGACCATCGAGGCGGCCCGTGCGGGCGAGGCCGGCAAGGGCTTCGCCGTCGTCGCCAACGAGGTGAAGCAGCTCGCCACCCAGACGGCCCGCGCCACCGGCGAGATCGCCGAGCGCATCGGCACGATCCAGGCCACCGCGCGCGAAGCCGCAGGGATCATGTCCCAGGTCTGCACCACCATCGCCGCGGTCGAGCAGGCCTCCAGTTCCATCGCCCAGACGGTGAACGAGCAGGCGGAGGCGACCCAATCCATCGCCCGCAGCGCGGCCGAAGTCTCCGCCGGCACGCAGGACGTGACGCAGAACATGGTCGCAGTGAACGAGGCCAGCGGCGCCACCGGCTCGGCCGCGATCCACGTGCTGCGCTCGGCCGAAGGCCTCACCGGCCAGGCTGGCCGGCTCCGCTCCGAGGTCGAGGAGTTCCTCGCCGCGATCGGAAAGGCCGGCGAGCGGCGGAGCTTCGAACGGGTCGCCTGCGACCTGTCCGCCGAACTCGTCATCGCCGGGGTATCGCTTCCCCGCCGCCTCCTTGACCTGTCGCAGGGCGGTGCGGCGGTGCAAGGCTCCGTCGATGCGCCGGTCGGCTATCCGGTCCAGCTCCGCTTCGGTGGCGGGACGGCCATCGAGGGACGGATCTGTGGCACCGAGCCCGGGCGGACCCGCATCCAGTTCCGCCTCGATGAGGCAACGAGCCATGCCGTCGCCGCCGTGATGCGGGAGGCGAGCATCCGCGCCGCCGCCTGATGCCGTGGGCGGTCCGCCCGGCCGTCGCTACAGGCTCAGCCGCGCCTCCATGACATCCTCCTCGCCCGGCGCACGGCGGACGGTGAAGCCGATATGGCGGACGAAGGCGAGCATCGGCGCGTTGTCGGCAAGAACCTGGCCGATGATCTCGGTGATGCCCTGGCTCCGCGCCCAGACGAACAGACGCTGCATCAAGCGCGCCGCAAGGCCGCGGCCCTTCATGTCCGGCTGGACGATGACGGCGAACTCCGCCTCGGTCTCGTTGATCTCGCGCACCAGGCGGGCCACGCCCACCGTCTCCCCGGCAGCCTCGCGCACGGCGACGAAGGCCATTTCCCGCTCGTAATCCACCTGGGTCAGGCGCGCCATCATCTCGGGTGAGAGCTCGCGCATCGGGGTGAAGAAGCGGTAGCGAACATCCTCTGGCGCCAGCCGCTTGAAGAACGCGCCATGCGCCTCGGCGTCCTCGGGGCGAATCGGGCGGATCAACAGTGTCTCGCCACCGCCGCTCCAATGTTCCGCGAGTTCGGCGGGGTAGGGCGGAATGGCGAGATGGCCACGCTCGCCCGCTTGGCGCAGCTCGATGGTGGCGTCGCCGGCGAGCACGCCGTCCGTGTCGACAAACAGCGGGTCGATCGACAGACCGGCGATCTCCGGGAAATCGACGATGAGTTGGCTGACCCGCACCAGGGTTTCGGCCACCGCTCCGGCATTGGCCGCCGGGGCATCGTTGCGGGCGGCGAGCAGGCGCGCGACGCGGGTGCGGCCCATCAGTGCGTGAGCCAGAGGCAGGTTGAGGGGCGGCAGGTCGATCGCCAGCTCCGGCATGACCTCACCGGCGCTGCCGCCGAAGCCGAAGCCGATCGCCGGTCCGAACATCGCGTCCTCCTGGACGCGGATCTGAGCCTGATAGGCGCGCCCGACCTGGCGCTGCACGATCAGCCCGCTCGTCCCTTCGCCGGCAAGCCCTGCCGCCGCCGCCGCCACCGACCCCGCGTCGCGCAGGTTGAGGCGAACCTGCCCCGGCCCGCTTCGCGTCGCGCGCCGCAGCTTGAGGACCACGGGATAGCCGAGCATCGAGGCCGCGACCGGCGCATCCTCGGCGGCGAGCACCGCCCGTGTCGGCACGACCGGCACGCCGTAGGCGGCCAGCACGGCCATCGCTTCGTCCTGCAGCAGCGACCGGCGCCCGGCCGCGCGGGCCTGGCCGAACAGGGCGCCGACCTGGGCATGGTCCGGGGTGATCTGCAGCACCGAGCGCGGCGGCAATTCCCGGGCCGCGGCGCGGTTGCGGCGGTGCTGGACCAGATGGACGAACCCGGCCACCGCCTGCTCCGGCGCCGCGAACACGGCGACGCCGGCCTCCGCCAGCCGCTGGCGATGCGCCGCCCCGGTGGTCTCGCCCATGACGCAGACCAGCAGCGGAATCTTGATCGTCTGCGCGGCCGCGGCCAGGGCCGTGATCCCGGCATCGTCACCCGGCCCGGTTGGCGCATGCACGGCCAAGACCCCGTCGACCCCGGGGGCGACGGCGAGCATGGCGGCGGCCTCGGCGAGCCGCGTCGGCGCCTCGAGACCGACATAGACCGGTCCGCCCGTCTGCCCGCCGCCGACCTCGGGCGGCAAGGCCAGATGGAGCGCGCCGCGCACCGCTGCGTCCGGCTCGGCCAGGACCAGCCCGCTGCGCAGGGCGGCGTCGGCGGCCATGTGTCCCGGACCGATCGCATTGGTCACGATGGCGAGCCGCTCGCCGCGCACCGGCCGGGCGCGGGTGAGGGTCTCGGCCGCCGCTAGCAGATCCTCGAAGCCGGAGACGGGCAGGATGCCGGCCCGGCGCAGCGCGGCGTCCACCGTGGCCTCGGCCAACCCGGACGGATCCGCCAGGCGCCCGCCCTCGCGCAGCGCCACCACGGGGCGGAGCCGCGCCGCGGCGCGCGCGGCCGAGAGGAAGGCGCGGCGGTTCCGGATGCGGCGGATGTCGAGCAGGATCAGGGACGTTCCCGGATCGCGCGCGAGCCAGTCCAGGGTCAGGCCGAAGCCGATATTGGCATTGCCGCCGATGCCGACGATGTGGCTGAAGCCGATGCCGTTCGGTTCGGCCCAGTCCAGCACCGCGCGGGCCAGCGCCGCCGACTGCGCCGCGAGCGCCACCCGTCCCGGACGCGGCGCGAGATGGGACTGGGTCGCGTTGAGCCCGATCTCCGGCACGGCGATGCCGAAGGAACCCGGACCGAGCACCCGAACGCCGGCGGCTCGGGCGGCTTCGGCCAGCCCGGTCACGACCCCCGGGACGACGGCGGCGAAGGTGCCGTGCCGACCGAGTTCGGCCAGGGCCGCGGCGATCTCGGCCGGGGCGAGCGCGACGATGGCGAGGTCTGCCGGCCCGGGCAGTGCGGCGAGGGCGCCGACGGCTGGGCGTCCGCAGTAGCTCGGCGCCGGGCCCACCGGCCAGATCGGTCCGGCGAACTCACCGGCGGCAAGATTGGCCAGGATCCGCTGCCCGACCGGGGTTTCCGGCCCGAGCACCACGATCGAGCGGGGCCGGAACAGGCGTTCGGCCGAGAAGCGCTGCGCCTGGGGATGCCGCACCATGACCATGATGCAGCGCAACATAGAACGCCGATCGCGCCGCGCCAACCATCGCCGCTACGCGACCTCGGCATCGGGACACTGCCGGCGTGGGATTGTGACGGCGGGCCGGTGTGGTATCCGCGCCAACGAACGTGGCCCCCGTCCTTTGCGAGATCGCCCATGCCTCTGATTGGTGAAGCCCTGTCCGCCCTCGGTCTCGCCACACTTGTCCTCGGCGGGATGCTTGCCGTTCCCCTGAGGCGACCGCCACCCCTTGCTTCGATCGGTGAGGGCGCGAAGGCGCTCGACATGACCGGCATGCCGGAGCTCTCGCGCTTCCAGGCGCGCGATGGCACTTGGCTCGCCTATCGTCTTTATGCGGGGACAAGTGATCGTTTCGCGATCCTCGTTCACGGCTCGTCGGCTATGTCGGACGAAATGAACGGGATCGCCAAGGCCTTCGCCGCGACAGGCGCCACCGCGGTCGCGCCTGACATGCGCGGCCACGGCGCATCGGGAACGCGCGGCGACATCGGCTATGCAGGCCAGATGGAAGACGACCTCGCCGACCTGGTCGAGCATCTGGAGGCGACCCGCGCCGATGCCCGCCCAGGAACCCGGTTCGCGCTCGTCGGCCATTCGCTCGGCGCGGGCTTCGCGGCGCGCATCTCGGGCACGCCCCTCGGCGCCCGCTTCGAGCGTTTCGTGCTGATCGCGCCATTTCTGGGCGCGCGCGCGCCGACGAGCGGCGCCGGAAATCGGCGCTGGGCGCGTGCGAACGTGCCGCGCATTATCGCGCTCGATATCCTGCGTCGGTTTGGGGTGGCGCTTGGTGAGCATCTTCCGGTCATCGCCTTCGGGACCGATCCGGCGGCGGGCCTTTACCTGACGCCCGTCTACAGCTTTCGCCTTCTTGCCGATTTCGGACCCGATTTCGCCTGGGCCAGGACCAAGGCGGCGCTCGCCGCCGCCGCGCGCAGAACCGCCGTGATCGCCGCGGGTCGCGACGATCTCATGGATCCGGCCGCCATCGCGCGCGAGTTGAAGCCGCTCGGCATCGACGTAACGGACCTGCCCGACCTGGATCATATGCAGACTTGCGTCGAGCCCACTGCGCTGGCCGCGATCGTCGCCGCCGCGAAGGGTGCCTGAGCCGGACGGAGCCGAGCCCCCACGGCGCGGGATTGTGACGGCGGGTGGGTGTGCTATCCCAAGGGACGAGCGGCGTGCCTTTCGGGCGCAGGACAGTGAGTGGACGGGGAAACGGACGTGGCAGAATCGCATATGGGGCCGATCCGCGGGCGGCATCTCTTCGCCGGCCCGGGGCCGACCAACATCCCGGACAGCGTGCTGCACGCGGTCGCCCACGCCACGGTGGATTTCAACGCACCGGACTTCCTCGCCACCTTCCGCGCCGGCGTCGAGGGGCTGAAGCGCATTCTCCGCACCCACCACGAGGTGTTCCTCTACACCGCCTCCGGCCATGGGGCCTGGGAGGCGACGCTGCAGAACCTGCTCTCGCCCGGCGACGCGATTCTGATGATCGAGAGCGGTTATTTCTCCGAAACCTGGGCGCTGATGGCGGGCAAGCTGGGGCTCGAAGTGCGCACCCTGCCGGCGGATTGGCGGCGTGGCGCGGAGATCGCCGCCCTTGCGCGGACCCTGGCCGAGGATCGGGCGCACCGGATCCGCGCCGTCTGCGTCGTGCACAACGAAACGGCCACCGGCCTCGCCCTGTCGCTGCCCGAGATCCGCGCCGCGCTCGATGGCGCCGGCCATCCCGCCCTGCTCCTCGCCGACACCATTTCCTCCCTCGGCTGCTTCGACGTGCGCATGGATGAATGGGGCATCGATGCCATCGTCGGCGGGTCGCAGAAGGGCCTGATGCTGCCCACCGGCTTCAGCTTCACGGCGGCCGGGCCGAAGGCGATGGCGGCCCACGGCACGGCGCGGCTGGCGCGGCACTATTTCGACTGGTCGGCGATGCTGAACCGGCCGCATCGCAGCTTTGTCGGCACCGTGCCGGTGACGCTGTTCTATGGCCTGCAGGAATCGGTGCGGCTGATCGAGGAGGAAGGGCTGGAGGCGGTGTTCGCCCGCCACGCTCGCCTCGCCGAGGGTGTGCGGCGTGCGGTGCAGGCGTGGAGCGGCAATCAGGGCCCGGAGATTTTCTGCATCGACCCGGCGCGCTATTCGAATTCCGTCACCGCCGTGCTGATGCCGGAGGGCCACGATGCCGAAGCGGTGCGGGCGATCGCGCGCGGGCGCTTCAACGTCGCCCTCGGCGGCGGGCTGGGCCGGCTGGAGCGCAAGGTGTTCCGCATCGGCCATCTCGGCGATCTCAACGAGACGATGGTGCTGGGTGCGCTCGGAGCGGTGGAGATGAGCCTGAAGCTGGCCGGCGTGCCGCACGGCGCCGGCGGGGTGGCGGCGGCGATGGCCTGGTTCACCGCTTCGGCGTGACGCGGGGGCGGAAAGCCAGCACCAGCGCCAGGGTGAGCGCCGCGGCGGTGGCCAGATAATAAGCCGGGATGAAGCGGCTGCCGGTGGCCTCGCGCAGCGCCGTCACGGTCAGCGGGGCCAAGCCGCCGAAGATCGCGACCGAGAAATTATAGGCCACCGCCATGCCGGTCGAGCGCAGCGCGGTGGGGAAGCTCTGGGCCATCAATCCCGGGATCGGCGCGGCGATGCCGGTGCCGAGCAGGCTCGCCACCATCTGCACGGCGAACAGATTGCCCGCGGAGGGGTGCGAGACGACGAAGGCGAACAGCGGATAGGCCATCAGGCCCGAAATCGCCACTGCCGGCACGAACACGCGATAGGCGCCGACGCGGTCGGCCAGCCTGCCCATCAGCGGGTTGAGTACGATGTTGATCGCGCCCAGGATCGCGGCGTTGCCGAGCGGGGTCGAGAGCGGCAGGTGCAGCGTCTGCACGACATAGACGGGCAGATAGGTGTTCCAGAGATAGACCCCTGCGGTGCCGGCAACGACGGTGCCGATGGCGAACACGACGGCTGGAAGATGAGCCCCGGCGAGGCTCGCCACCGCCGGCCGGCGCGTCGGCGGGGCGCGCAGGATGGCGGTGAACTCCGGCGATTCGGCGACGCGGCGGCGGATATAGAACCCAACCGGCCCGACCAGCCCGCCGAGCAGGAACGGCACCCGCCAGCCCCAGAGCGCCAGGCTCTCCTTGGACAGGCTGGTGGTCAGCACGAACCCGAACCCCGCCGCCAGCGTCAGGGCGAAGGACTGCGCGCACATCTGGAAGGCGCCGTAGAACAGTTTCTTCCCGGGCGGGGCATATTCCACGAGCATCGCCGTCGAGGAGGCGAACTCGCCGCCCACGGAAAGCCCCTGCAGGATGCGGGCGCCGAGCACGATCAGCGGCGCCGCGATGCCGATGCTGGCGTAGGACGGGGTCAGGCCAAGAATGAGTGTACCCGCGGCCATGAGCAGGATGAGCAGGCTGAGCGCCGCCCGCCGCCCGGCGCGGTCGGCGTAAAGGCCGAGGAGGATGCCGCCGAAGGGACGGACGACAAAGCCGACGCCGAAGGTGGCGTAGGTCAGCATCAGCGAGACGGCGTGGTTGTCGGCCGGGAAGAACACGCCGCTGATGATCGCGGCGAAGAAGCCGTAGATGAGAAAGTCGAACCATTCGAGCCCGTTGCCGATGGTCGAGGCGATGATGGCGCGGCGGATCTCGGGCGCGCTGAGGCGGATCGTGGGGGTTTCGGCGTCCATCCTGGCGCTTTTCTCCGCTCTGCAGCCGGCACAAGGCTGCCCGTCACCCGTCGCCAGGTAAAGAGGGTATCGTCGCGGTTTGGCAACCGCGTGCATGGTGCAGACGAGCATCCAGCGCGCCTATGCCCGGCGTTGCGACGCGATGCTTGGCCCCAATCTCGGCACCACGCTGATCGTGCAGCACTGAGGAGGCGAGGCGGCCGAGTCGAGGCGATCCACATGATATAGTTGGGCCAAGGCCAAGGCATCCCACATATGGTGTGGTTTTGCTTGACGCGGCCGGCGTTCGGTCCGATGATGACAGGTCTGCGGGGTTGTGGTCCCCCGATGTCTTACAACGAGGGGTTTGGGGCATGAGTGCGGCTGCGCGCGAAGAATCGGTGATGCTGGACACCGTGCAGATGCCCGGGCGCTACCAGGTGCGGGTGGACCGGTCGCGGGATGCGCTGCTGACCGAGTTCGGCCGGGCGACCCTCGACGACCGCTATCTGCTGCCCGGGGAGAGCTACCAGGACCTGTTCGCGCGCGTGGCGAGCTATTACGGCGACGACGCGGCGCACGCCCAGCGCATGTACGACTATATCAGCCGGTTCTGGTTCATGCCGGCCACGCCGGTGCTTTCCAACGGTGGCACCAGCCGCGGGCTGCCGATCTCGTGCTTCCTCAACGAGGCCGCCGACAGCCTGGAGGGGATCGTCGGGCTGTGGAACGAGAATGTCTGGCTCGCCTCCAAGGGCGGCGGCATCGGCAGCTACTGGGGCAATCTGCGCTCGATCGGCGAGAAGGTTGGGCAGAACGGCAAGACCTCGGGCGTCATCCCCTTCATCCGGGTGATGGACAGTCTGACGCTGGCGATCTCCCAAGGCTCGCTGCGGCGCGGTTCGGCGGCGGTGTATCTGCCGGCCTCCCATCCGGAGATCGAGGAATTCGTCGAGATGCGGCGCCCGACCGGGGGCGACCCGAACCGCAAGGCGCTGAACCTGCATCACGGCATTCTGCTGCCGGACGCGTTCATGCGCGCGGTGGAGGCGGACGAGGCCTGGCCGCTGCTCTCGCCCAAGGATGGCGCCGTGGTGCGCAAAATCTCGGCTCGCGCGCTGTGGATCCGCATCCTGCTGGCGCGGATCGAGACCGGCGAGCCCTACCTGGTTTTCTCGGACCATGTGAACCGGGCGCGGCCGGAGCATCAGAAGCTGGCCGGGCTGGAGGTGAAAACCTCGAACCTGTGCAGTGAGATCACGCTGCCGACCGGGGTCGACCAGCACGGCATGCAGCGCACCGCGGTCTGCTGCCTGGCATCGCTGAATCTCGATTACTGGAACGAATGGCAAGGCGAGCCGCGCTTCGTCGAGGACGCGCTGCGCTTCCTCGACAACGTGCTCTCGGACTTCATCGCGCGCGCGCCGGAGGGGATGGAGCGGGCGAAATACTCGGCGATGCGCGAACGTTCGGTGGGGCTGGGGGTGATGGGGTTCCACTCGTTCCTGCAATCGCAGAACGTGCCGTTCGAGAGCGTCATCGCGAAGGTCTGGAACCGGCGCATCTTCAAGCATATCCGCGAGCAGGCGGACGCCGCCTCGCGCAAGCTCGCCGCCGAGCGCGGCCCCTGCCCGGACGCGGCCGAGTATGGCGTGATGGAGCGATTCTCGAACAAGATCGCCATCGCGCCGACCGCCTCGATCTCGATCATCGCCGGCAATGCCAGCCCGGGGATCGAGCCGATCGCGGCGAACGTGTTTCTGCAGAAGACGCTTTCCGGCAGTTTCTCGGTGCGCAACCGGTTCCTGCAGAAGCTGCTCGCCGAGCGCGGGCACGATGACGAGGAGACCTGGTCCTCCATCACGCTGCGCGCCGGCAGCGTGCAGCATCTCGATTTCCTCGGCGAGCACGAGAGGGCGGTGTTCAAGACCGCGTTCGAGCTGGACCAGCGCTGGGTGATCGAGCACGCGGCGGACCGCACGCCGTATATCTGCCAGAGCCAGTCGGTGAACATTTTCGTTCCCGCTGACGTGCACAAGCGGGATCTGCACCAGATCCATTTCCTGGCGTGGAAGCGCGGCGTGAAGTCGCTCTACTACTGCCGCTCGATGTCCATCCAGCGGGCCGACACGGTGAGCGAGAAGGCGGTCGGCCCGGCCGCATTCCTGCCGCCGGCGAACGACGCGGTGAAGCCGCCGCTGGCGGCGAAGCCGATGGATTACGAGGAGTGCCTGGCCTGCCAGTGAGCGCCATGCAAAAGGAGAGCGAGGATGCTTGACGTTAGGGCATTACGTGCTGAGTACGAGCTGGCACGGGACGAATTTGTAGCCCTACATAGGCGGACATTAGATCATCCTCGCCGTGACCCGCAGGATTCGCGCTTGCTTTCTGGTGCCTCGCTGGCCGAGTTCCACGAATTGAATCAATCGAAGGAGCGGGCGCGGCTGGCAATGCGCCTGGCGCTGCGAGAGTTGGTCGCCGCAACCTAAGGGCTAGGCCAGCAGCAATTCGGCGAACCGCAACCTCGGGGTAATCGGCCGGGGCCGTCTCTCTCCGTCCTAACCTGCGTGTTCAGGACTGTTGCCTCTCGTTCTACCCGAGAGGCACTGGTCTGCGAAAAACCAGTGGCGAGTCACCGCACGTGGTGATCGGGATCAGGCCACCAAACCGCGGCGGCTTGGCTGGCGGCGGTGGTCGTAGGCTACACCGCGACGGCCTGCCCGACCGCGCGCTGCAGCGAGGGCGGCGGCAGCTTCTTCAGGTTGGCGATCTGGTCGCGCAGCCCGTCCATGATGTTGCGGTTGATCTCGATCAGCGGTGCCACAGGCAGGCGCTGGGGGATGGCGAGGGTGCTGTAGCGCATGGCCCAGAGGCCGACGCGGGTGATGTCGTCCTTCAGCGTCTGCGGCAGGCGGTTGGTGCTGAGCGCGACGTCGTTGAGGACGCAGGACCAGAGCTGCTGGTTGCGGTAGAGCGCGCGGATGCGGTCCTCTTCGCTGGCGGCATTGGCGAGGTGCGAGGTGACGATGCTGAAGGCCAGCAGCTCCTCTTCCTGCGCCGAGGCGCCGACGCTGTTGGTGCTGGCGTACTGCGTGAGTCCCCGCATCCTGGACTTTTCCTTGCCTGTGGCGAACGGTTAGCCGTGGTCCGCGTGAAAGCCGGCCGGCCGGGTGGGTGTGCCCGGCCGGCCGCGACCCTCAGCGGAAGAGCTGCAGCATCGACTGCGGCCGGGAATTCGCCATCGAGAGAGACTGGATGCCGAGCTGCTGCTTGGTCTGCAGCGAGGCGAGCTGGGCACTCTCGGCGGCCATGTTGGCATCGGTCAGCGCGCCGACACCGGCCGTGAGCGAGTTCTGCAGCGAGCTGGTGAAGGTCTGCATGCCCGTCACCTGCTGCTGCACGGCGCCGATCGACGCCGAGATCGTGTTCATCGCACTGATCGCGTTGGCGACGATGGTGAGCGCCGCAGTGCCGCCGCTGATCGCGGTCTGCGTGACGCCTGTCGCGGTGCTCGCCCCCGGTGTTGCTGACCATGCCGTCGCGGCCAAGTTCCAGGCCGAGTTGGTCGCAGTGACGCCGTTACCGGTGATCGTGAGATTGCCGCTGTTGTCCAGCGAGGCACCGAAGCCTTGCTGCTGCAGAGAGCTGACGATATCCCCGACAATAGTCATCGGCGAGTCAGTGGAGTTGAAGTTGACTGCCGTGTAGGTGACATTCGTGCTGGCGGTGAAGGCCGGCGGCGTGACGGGTGTGGCACCGTTCTTCTGGAGCTGGAGGACCCAGGTCTTGGTGCCATTGGTCAGCTGCAGGTAGTCACCGCTCGCCGGGGCAAAAGTGCTGCCGAACGAGTACTGGAGCGCGCCGGAGCTGACGGTCAGGCCGGTGACACCGATCTGATCGCCAATGTTCGTGCTCGCACCGGTGACCTGGGCGCCGACCGTGATCGTGTTGCCCTGAACGGTATCGACCACATTCAGACTGGTGAAATTGACGCCGGCGGTGCCGGTCTTCGCCAGCACGTTGACGCCGTTGAAGGTGGCGTTGTTGGCGAACTGGTTGATGTTCGTCAGGATCGAGGTGATCTGCGTATTCATCGTCGTGGCGCTGATGCCCGTCTGCAGGCCCTGCGTCACCGTCTGCTGCAAGGATGCGAGCTGGCTCGAAATCTGCGAGGCGGCGTTGCTGGCCGTGGTCAGCACCGACTGGCCGAAGGACAGGTCGTTCTGCACCGCCGTCAGACCGGCGATGTTGGAATTCATCGTGTTGGAAATGGCGTAGATCGCAGGGTTGTCCGCGGCCGCGGAGACGTTCTGGCCTGTGGAGATCACGTTCTGCGTCTGGCTGAGCTGCTGCTCGGTCGCGTTGAGGACCTGCAGGGCGGCCATCGAGGCGAGGTTGGTATTGACGGAAAAAGACATCGTCATTCTCTTCTCTTTCGAGACAACAACCGACGTTTTGGCCGGCGATGAGCGGAGAATGAGGTGAAAACCTTAACCCCACGTTTATCGAGCCGGGATAATGTCCAAAAATCGCTCCGAACTCCCGCGATCCAGCGTGTTTCGGAGGTGTAGGAGACGCCTCATGTCCGGCATCGCTGGCCTCGCGCCGATCCCGATGTATCTCGCCATCACCAAGAACGAATCCGCCTATGTCGCCAAGATGGCGAAGACCGACCCGGCGGGCCAGGCGGCCGTCGCCTATTTCCAGAAGCAGGCGCCGACGATCACCTCGCCTGCGGCGCTGCTGAAGGATTACCGCTCGCTGCAAGTGGTGCTCGGCGCGTTCGGCATGAGCGGGCAGATCAGCGAGACCGGGCTGCTCAAGGACCTGATGACGCAGAATCCGTCGGATCCGAAATCCTTCGCCCAGCAATCGGCGAACCCCGTCTATCAGCGCTTCGCCCAGTTCATGTCCAACTGGACGACCTCGCCGCTGGCCAATGCGCAGACGGTGCAGACCATCGTCAGCCAATACCAGACCAACCAGTTCGAGCAGGCGCAGGGCCAGCAGATGCCGGGGATGCAGCAGGCGCTCTATTTCGCCCGGACCATTTCCTCCGCCACTAGCATCAACGCCATCATGTCGGACCCGACGCTGCTCAGTGTCGTCGAGACGGTCACTGGCCAGCCGGTGCAGTTCGGCCTGCTCGGCTTCACGCAGCAGCAGGCGATTCTTACCAAGGCGGTGGATGTGACGAAGTTCCAGAACCCGGACTACGTCAAGCAATATGTGGAGCACTATCTGGCGCTGACCCAGCAGAATCCGCCGGCCTCCAATGCGCCGGCGACGGTGCTGGATCTGTTCGGCGCGGGTTCGTCGAGCGGCGGATCGCTGTCGCTGCTGGCCTGACTGGCTTGGGTTCCAAGGGCCTCCCGGCCCTTGGCGGGTCCGGGCAGCGCCCGGCTCTGGAATCATACGTTTCCAGAGCACCTCATCTCCGATCCGCCCGAGCCGGAAGGGCTTGGCCAGATCGGAGGTTGCTCTACCCGACGCTCGGCACCAGTTCGCGCTCGGTATCGCGGCCGAGCACCGCGTCCTCGTGGCGGATGATGCGTCGGGCGAGGCGCAGGGCCTGGTAGCAATCATCCGCTTCGACGGCGGCGATGGCGCGGTCGAGGATCTCGCGCGCGAGGGCGGAGGTGGTCGCTGCCTTGAACGCCTGGGCGAGCACGCGCGCCGTGTGCAGGCCCTCGGCGCGTTCGGTATCGTTGCCGATATACGCCATTTGGAGCGCGAAATAGATCCGCCGCGCCGGACTGTCCGCCTGCTCGATCGGCATGATCTGCTTGCCGAACAGGAAGCGTGCGCGGGCGGTGAGTTCGATGCGTGTCTTGGTGCGGAAGCGAATCGCCGCGCCATTGACGATCATCATTTCGCCCTGCCGCAGCTCGAGAACCAGATTAGACATGGGCTCCTACGGGACCAGCGTGTTGCGAAGCGCGGGCCTGGCCCGCTGCGTGCTCAGTGCGTCAATGGTGCCTGAGCCGGCTTAACCCGCGATGAACGCGTCTCACGTGCGGAGACGGGATGGCATCAGATGTAGTTCGCCAGCGACAGCGAGGACGTGTTGGCGATGAGCCGGTATGACGCCTGCAACTGGGTTTGCGCCTGGTTGAGGTTGGAGATCGTCGCCGCCATGTTGACGTTTTCGAGCGATGTCAGCTGCGTCTGCAGGGCGGTGTTGGTGTCCGTGAGCAGGGACCCGGCGGCGGTGATCTGATTCTGCTGGATGCCGAGAATGCCCTGGTCGTTGGAGTTGGTGGTGACGACGCCTTGGAGCAGGCCGCGCACGGCCGAGACGAGGCCGTTATAGGCCGTGGTGTTCGCGGCGGTGGAGGGCAGAGCGGCGATCGTCGCGAGGCTGGCGAAGAGGTCGCGGGTAGCGGAGCCGGTGGTGTAGGGTGCAGTGCTCGGCCCGGAGAGATTGGTCGTGGCCAGGATGCCGGTGGCGACGGTCTCGCCGGTGCCGATGACGGCGGTGCTGCTGGGGACGACGCCGGCGGAGAGATTGGCCGAGAACGGCGTCGTGCCGGCGGCATTGGAGCTGGCAATGGATTGGATCGCGGTCATCGTCGCCGCCACGCCGTTGGTGGCGAGCCCGGCGACGGCGGTCTGGATCTGGGTGGCGAGACCCGATGTCGGCAGGGCCGACGGATTCGCCACCGGCGGGTTGGCGGCGTCCTGCCCGGCGAAAACGTAGCTGTTGCCGTTCTGCGTATCCAGCAACTGGCCGAGCTGCGTCATCGCTGCCTGAGCGTTGGCGCTGAGCAGGCTGACATTGGATGCGCCCGGCCCGTTCAACTGCGTGAGGAAGCTCGACGCGATGGAGCCGATCTGCTGCATCGCGGTCTGGGTCACGCCGAGCGCCCCGTTGCTGGCCTGGATGCCGCTGGCAAGGCTGGTGTTTGCGCTGATCTCGGCGGTGAGATCCAGCGCCGGCGCGGCGCCGGCGCCGAGCCCGCCGAAATCGTTGCTGATATAGCCGCTCGCCGATTGCGTGGTGAGCTGGGTGAGCCGGTTCTGCACCTGTTGGTTGTCGGTGATGAGCTGGCCGAGCAAGCCGTAATTGCTCGGACCCAGTGCGCCCAGCCCGTTGGTGCCGCTCATTCTGTTTCTCCGTCACCGTCTGGCGCGTGCGCCGCGATCAGGGAATGTTGGACAGCGTCGTGAACATCTGCTGCACGGCGGCGACGATGCGGGCGTTGGCCGAATAGGCGTTCTGCAGCTGCACGAGCTGCGCCATTTCGCTGTCCACGTTGACGCCGTTCACCGCCTGCAGCTTGGTCGAGAGCGTAGTCTGGAGGGATTGCTCGGTGGTGAGGCTGCTTTGCGCCGTCGCTGCGTCCTGCGATTGGGTCGAGGTGAGATCGGTGGCGAAGGCGCCGAGCGTCGCCGGCGCGGCGAACGGGAGCGACAGCGTGCCGGACGGGCCGAGCCCGGAAACCCCCGCGCCGGGGCTGGTGGCGAAGGTCTTGCCGAGCACATTGTCGATCAGCCCGGAGAAGCCAGCGAGGTTGTTCGGGTTCTGCGTAACCCCGGTGCCATCGCGCACCAGCGACGGGTTGGCGGTGACGGCCGGGTTGACGGTGATCTGGTTGGCGAACCCGATATAGCCGTTCTGCGCCGGCGGCGGCGAGCCGGTCGGCACGTTGCCCGAATTGTTGGTGAACAGCGCCAGGCCCTGGGTGTTGAAGCCGCTGGCGATCGCTTTCGCGAACTCGTCCAGCCCCGCCTGATAGGTGGGAAGCGTCGTGTCGCGCAGCGTGATATCGGCGCCGATCTGCCCGCCGGTCATCTGGGAGGTCACGTTCGTCCCGCCGAGCAGGATGGCGCTGCCGGTGGACGCGGACGGCCCCATGGTCATGGTCGGCGGGCTCAGGGTGAGGCCGGAGCCGTCCGTCGGCAGTACGAGCCCGCTGGTGGTGGCGACGAGAACGGAGCCGTTGTTCTGCGGAATGTATTTGGCCGAGACGAGCGAGGAGACGGTCTGCATCGCCGCGTCGCGCTGGTTGGCGAGGTCCGCCGTGCTCTGGCCGGCCGCCTGTGCGGCGACGATCTTCTGATTGAGCTGACCGATGGTGGCGAGCGCGGTGTTGAGGGTGCCGACCGAGGTGACGATGTCGTTCTGCGCGCCCTGCCGCGCCGTGCCGTAGGCGCTGGCGAGATTGTTGATGCCGGTGGCGAGCTGCTGCGCGCTGCTCACCACCTGGGCCTGCTGCACGGTGTTCGATGGATTGTTGGCCAGCGTCGAGAATGCGTTCTGCAGCCCGGTGAGCAGGCTGCCGAGATCGTTGTTCTGGCCCGGCGAGCCGAGCGCGGTATCGATCGGCTGCAAGGCGTTGGCCGTGGTCTGCAAGCCCGCGACCACGGCGTTCTGCGCGAAGAGATCCGCCTGCATCTGCGTGTTGATCTGGCGTTGCGCGACGCCGGTGAACACGCCCATGCCGACGCCGCCCGCCGTCATGCTCTCCTGGGGCAGCGTCTCCAGCGAATAGCCTGGCGTCGCCGCGTTGGCGACGTTGTGCGAGACGGTGCCGATCTGGGCGTCGATGTTGTGCAGCCCGCCGGCGGCGATGGAGAGGGCAGCCGAGAGTCCCATGCCCATCGCGATACACCGGACCGGTTAACGGGGCGTTTCCTATTGGACCATGTTCAGCGCCGTCTGCATCATCTGCTGCACGGTGGTGACGGTCTTGGCGTTGGCGCCGTAGGCCTGCTGGGCGACGATGAGCTTGGTGAACTCGCTGGCGATGTCGACATTGGAGTTCTCGACCGAGCCGGTGACGAGGCTGCCGGCACCGTTGTTGTTCGGGCTGTCGATCATCGCCGGGCCGGCGCTGGAGGTGGCCGCGTAGGTCTGGCCGTTCTGGGCCTGCAGTGCGTTGGGGTCATGGAACGTCACCAGCGGCACCTGGGCGATGGTGACGGACTGGCCGTTGCTGTAGTTGGCGATGATCTGGCCGCTGGCGTTGTCGGAAACGCCGGTGAAGGCGCCGGGCGGCACGCCGTTCTGGCTGATATTGTTCAGGGCGTAGCTGCCGGCGTAGCTGGTGACGCCACCGGATTGGCCGACCGTGCCGACATTGAGGAGGATCGGCGTTCCCGAGGCTCCGCCCGAGAAAGTAGGGGTGAGGGTGAAGGTCGCGGCCGTGCCGGTGGTGGCGTTCGTGACACCACCCTCGGTGACCGAGGCGATCGTTCCGCTGGTGTTGAACGCCACGGTGCCGATCGCGGACGCCGCACCGCCGTCGACGGAGGCGGTCAGCGTCCAGGCGCCGCCGCTGGTTGCCGGTGGCGTCCAGTTGAGCGACAGCGTGTGGGAACCGCCGGTCTGGTCATAGATGTCGACCTGCGAGGCCATCCCCGGCATCGGCGAGGTCGCCGTCGTCGTTCCCTGCGGCAGATTGGCGGCGAGGGTGACGCCCGAAGTTGGGATCGGCGCGTATTGCGCCTGGCTGATCTGGACCGGGACAAGCGCGGTCTGGTTCACCGTTCCCGTCGGGCTGACGGGATAGGCCTCGAGAAAATTGCCGGCGCTGTTCACCAGGTAGCCATCCTTGTTCATGCTGAAATCGCCAGCGCGGGTATAGGATGTCTGCGTGCTGAAGGTCGGCGTTCCGGAATTGGTGGTTCCGGTCGCCTGGGTGACGGCGAAGAAGCCGGCGCCATCGATGGCCATTGCCAGCGGGTTGCTGCTCTGGGTGATGGTGCCCTGCACGTCGTTCCGGTAGGCGGGCCTCGCGACCACCGAGTCCGGCCCGTTCAGGGTCGGCGTGCTGACGGTGAGGTAATCGGCGAAGTTGGTGCCGACGCGCTTGTAGCCGACCGTCTGCGAGTTGGCGACGTTGTCGCTGATATTGGTGATCGCGTCGGATTGCGCTCCCAAGCCGCTGACCGCGGTGTCCAAGGCGCCGAAAAGGGACATGACTGCCTCCTGCTGCTGCTCCGGGCACAGCCCGTCGCGGACTATGGAGCAGGAACCGTGCCAAGAGGCGTGACTGCGTGCGCCCCCGCGGCACGGCCTCGTGGCGGCTAGGTTTTTTCGCCGGCCCGGGCTGGGGAGGAAAAGGACGGCCGTGTGCCGAGCGGCAGGTTTCGCCGGGCAGAGTTTGCCGAGCCGCGCCCGCCAAGCCTGCCTTCGCCCGCAGAATGCCGCGCCTTCCGGCTGGCCCGCCTCTTGCACAGAAGCGCCGCACCGTACTCTCCGGCTCTTGCATCCAGGAATGGCTCATGCTTGCTCCCCCGCCTGCCGCCGCCGCTCTGGCCGTCGCGCCGCATGCGTCCGCGACGCCGGTGGCGGCCGGCGCGCTTGGCAGCGGCGCTGCCTCCGGCAGCGGTTTCGCCCACCAGCTCGATCAGGCGCTGCATAGCGGCGGAGCGGCCAACAGGACGCCCGCTCAGCCGCCCACGCGGCCCGCTGCGCCCCCCGCTTCGCCGCCGCCCAGCGCCATCGTGGCCGCGGGGCAGCAAACCAGCGCAAAGCCGACGGAGGCAAGCACAGCGCCGGCCAAGCCTTCTGGCAAGCGTCGCTCCGATAAGGGAGCTGCCGTCGCAGCGCCGCCGCCGGCGACTGCCCTCTCTTCGGCGATGGTGCCGTCGGCCGCTTCCCTGCCCCAGGAGGGGATCTCCGCGCCAGCGGTGGCTGCAGAAACGCCGATCCCCGCCGGGCCGGCCACCGCACAGACGGAGCGTCCTGCCCCGCCCATAGCGAACGCGATATCGATCGAGGGGTCTGGCCCTGCGGCAGCCTTGCCGCCGGCCCTCCCCCTCCCGGCCCAGCAGCCCGCCCTGCAGGTACAGGCTCCCTCGGCGGAGCCACTCCCGTCCGCCGCTTCGGCGAGCGCCGCGACGGGCCGAAGCGCGGCGGCGACCCACGACGCTGTGTCTGTGGCCGCACCGACGGTCCCGGCCCTCTCGCCCGGTCTCGCGCCACCGGGCGGAGCCACGATCGCAGCGACCCCTCCGGCGCCGGCCGCGAGCCCGACGACGCCCGCGCCCTCCGTGCAGGTCGCCCAGGCGCTCGCTTCCTTCACCCGCGCCCCGGGCGGCGGGAAACAAATGACGCTGCAGCTGACGCCGCGCGAGCTCGGCACCGTGACGATCCAGCTCACCCAGGACATGAAGGGGGCTGTGGCGGTGACCGTCCAGGTGGCAAGGCCGGAGACGCTCGGCCTGCTGGTCCAGGATCAGGCCGGCCTGCAGCGGGCGCTGAGCGACGCCGGCATCGCGCAGAGCGGGCGCAGCCTGACCTTTCAGCTCGCGGACCCCACGGGTGCGCTCGCCACTGCCGGCGGCGGCCAGGCCGTTGATGGCCAGATGACCGCCGGCCCAGCGACGGCGGGCCAGGCGGCCTCCGCGCAGAGCGCAACCAGCCCGGGTTCGGCCGCCGCGGCGGGCGCTTTTGCCGGCGGCAATCCCGGTCAGAGTGGATCGGGCCAGCCCGGTACCGGCGACAAGAATCTGGCCGGGTCCACCGGCGCGCCGTCGGGGTTTTCCCTGGCGCAATCGGGGGGCGGGCAGGGCGGCTTCGCCGGCTCCGGGGGCGAGGCGGGCCTCCGCCGACGCGGCGGCTCGGGCCCCGCTCCCGTGGGTGCGTTCGGCGGGGCTGGTCACGCGCCCGTGCCCCTGACCCCGGTGCGTTGGCAGCGCGCCGGTATCGACATCACCGCCTGAGCGCTTTCTGAAACTCACCACGACTCCATCGTCGCGCAAGGAACCGCACCATGAGCATCGCCTCGGTTGCTGCCCAGCAGAGCCAAGCCGCCGCTGCATCGAGCAGCGCCAGCACGTCGTCGACATCCGGCACCAGCGCCCTGTCGTCCCTTTCGAGCAACATGAACTCGTTCCTGCAGATGCTGATGACGCAGCTGCAGAATCAGGACCCCACCAGCCCGATGGACCCCAATGCCTTCACCACCGAGCTGGTGCAGTTCTCGGGCGTGCAACAGCAGATCAACACCAATACCAGCCTGACCCAGCTGATTCAGCTGACACAGGGGAGCGAGATGCTCCAGGCCTCCTCGATCGTCGGCAAGACCGTGACGCTGAATTCGACGCAACTGCCGCTGCAGAACAGCAACGCCTCGCTGCAGTTCACCGCGCCTACCGCCGAGCCGGTCACGATCAGCGTCTACAATTCGAGTGGCACGGCGGTCCGCAATGTTTCGTTGCAGGCCAATGCTGGCAGCAACAGCTGGACCTGGAACGGGACGAGCGATTCCGGCACGACGCTGCCCGACGGGGCCTACACCGTTGCCGTCGCCGGCGGGCTGACGGGTTCCACCCCGAGTGCGCTGTCGTTCACCGTCAACGGCACCGTCACCGGCGTCTCGACCGCGAACAACGCCGTGCAGCTGCAACTCGGCACCATGCAGACGAGCATGAGCAACGTCCAGCAGGTGGGCAACTGATCGCGGGACCCACCCGGCAGTTCCTGCCGGCCGGTTAACCCGGCGGTAAGCGACACCCGCCAGTCTTGTGCCACGGCAGGAGGCCGCGCATGAGCTGGACGCATCAGCACAGGCATAGCGGGCGCGCACCAAGGGGTGGCGCCGCATGAAAGCGTTGCTGGATGGGCTGAAGGCCCTCGGGGCGGCGCGTTTGGCCGCGCTCGGCCTTGTCGGGCTGGGCACTTTGACACTGCTCGCCATGCTCGCGCTGCACGGCGGCAGCGAGCGCATGGCGCCGCTCTATACTGACCTCGACATGCGCGATGCCGCGCAGATGGCCGAGCAGCTCGAGCGCGCCCATATCACCCACCAACTTGGCAGTGGTGGTAGCGAGATTCTCGTCCCGGCCAGCCGGGTTGCGGACGCGCGGGTCCTGCTGGCCAAGGATGGGCTCCCATCCGGGGGCACCATCGGCTACGAACTGTTCGACCGCACCGATTCGCTCACCGCAAGCCCGGCCGAAATCGACATCGCGCGCACCCGCGCGCTCGAGGGCGAGTTGGCCCGGACGATCCGCGCCATTCGTGGGGTCCGCTCCGTGCGTGTCCATCTCGTCCTGCCGCGGCGCGAGCCTTTCCAGCGCGATCAGCAGGAAGCGCAAGCAAGCGTTCTCCTCGGCATGGCCGGCGCAACGCGGATGGACCGCGAGGGCGTGCAGGCGGTCCTCAATCTCATCGCTGCCGCTGTGCCGGGGCTGAAGCCGCGCAACATCGCCGTGATCGACAGCCGCGGCGATGTGCTGGCGCGCGCAGGCGCGCCGGTGGGGCCGGGCGGTTCCTCCCAGAGCGCGGCCGAAATCCGCCAGGCCACCGAACTTCGCCTGTCGCGCGCGGTTGAGGAGATGCTTGAGCGCAGCCTCGGCCCCGGCCACGTTCGCGCCGAGGCGGCGGTGGAGATGAATTTCGACCAGTTGCGCGAGACCGAGGAACGCTACGACCCCGACGGCCAGGTAGTCCGCAGCCAGCAGAGTACATCGGACAAGTCGAAGTCCAGCGAGGCGAACAGCAGCGTCTCGGTGCAGAACAACCTGCCGAATGCGGATGCGGGCGGTGGCGGCACCGGGTCGGAGGATCAGCGCCAGGAGGACACGACCAACTACGAGATCAGCAAGACCGTGCGCACGCTCGTCCACGATGAGCCGCAGATCAAGCGTGTCAGCGTCGCGGTGATGGTGGACGGCACCAGCGCCGCGGGGCCTGACGGCAAGCCGGCCTGGCACGAGCGGCCGCAGGAGGATATCGCGCGCATCACGGCGCTGGTGCGCAGTGCCATCGGGTTCGATGAAAAACGCGGCGATCGTGTCGAGGTCGTCAGCATGCGCTTCGCCGGCGACGAGGATGCGCCGGTGCGGGCGGCCTCCGCCTTCGGGCTGCCGCTTGAGCGCGCTGATCTCCTCCATCTCGCGCAGCTCCTGCTGTTCGCGGTGATCGGGCTCGTTGCGTTGCTCGCCGTGCTGCGCCCGATGGTGCAGCGCCTGACGATGGTCGCTCCCGCCGCTTTGGCCGCCCCCGACCGGGCCAGCGAAGGTCAGGCGGCGCTGGCAGGCTCATCGGCTTCGGGCGCGCTCCCGGCGCCCGCAGGCGTGCCGGCGCTGCCGGCGCCAGCCGGCAGTCGGGCCTCCGAGGATGAACGCATGGTCAATCTGGCGAACATCGAAGGCCAGATGCGGGCCTCGTCGATTCGCAAGGTGACGGAGCTGGTCGATAAGCATCCGGACGAATCGCTCGCCATCGTGCGCAGCTGGATGGCGCAGGAGGCGTCCTGACCATGGCCCGCAACGACGGTCTGCGTGGGCTGACCGGACCTCAGAAGGCGTCCATTCTGATGCTTGCCCTTGGCGAGGACCAGGCGGCCAAGCTCCTTTCCCTCATGCACGAGGACGAGATCAAGGAAATCTCGGCGGGCATGGCTCAGCTCGGCAGTGTTCGCGCCGACATGGTGGAGCGGCTGTGTCAGGAATTCACCGACAATATCGGCACGACCGGAAATCTGGTCGGCTCGTTCGAGAGCACCGAGCGCTTGCTGATGCGCGCCCTGCCGCGCGATCGCGTCAGTCAGATCATGGAGGAAATCCGTGGTCCGGCGGGGCGGACGATGTGGGACAAGCTCGGCAATGTGAACGAGGCGGTGCTGGCCAACTATTTGAAGAACGAATATCCCCAGACCGTCGCCGTCGTCCTGTCCAAGGTGAAGCCGGACCATGCCGCGCGGGTGCTGGCGATGCTGCCGGAATCCTTTGCCATGGAAGTGGTGATGCGCATGCTGCGGATGGAGAGCGTGCAGAAGGAAGTTCTCGATGGTGTCGAACGGACGTTGCGCGCGGAGTTCATGACGAACCTCGCCCGCAGCACGCGGCGCGACGCACACGAGATGATGGCCGAGATTTTCAACAATCTCGACCGACAGGCCGAGAGCCGCTTCATTGCCGCGCTCGAGGAACGGAACCGCGACGCGGCGGAGCGAATCAAATCTCTCATGTTCACATTCGAGGATCTGCAGCGCCTGTCGTCGCCAGCGATCCAGATCCTGCTGCGCTCGATCGAGAAGGACAAGCTCCCGCTCGCGCTCAAGGGCGCGTCCGAGAAGCTGCGCGAGATGTTCTTCGCCAACGTATCGGAGCGTGTCGGCAAGATGCTGCGCGAGGAAATCGAGGCGCTCGGACCGGTCAAGCTGCGCGATGTCGACGAGGCTCAGGCGAGCATCGTCCTGGTCGCGAAGGAACTCGCCGCCCAAGGCCAGATCGAGATCAGCGACGCCAAGGAAGAGCAGATGGTGCTGTGAGATGAGCAGACCGATCCCGACCTTGCAGCATCGTGCCATTCCGGGTGTCCTCTTCGAGGAGGATTTCGACGTCGAAGAGATCGACCCGGCAGACACGATCACGGCGGACGCGGCTGAGCCGGTCTATTCCGGCGAGGAACTCGAAGCGGCGCGGCTTGCCGCCCACGCGGCCGGCCGGGCGGAGGGCGAAGCCGCCATGCGGGCGGACGCCTGCACGCGGGTGGCGGCGGCGCTCGAGGTCATTGCCGCCGCAATGGCGGACGCCGATGCGATCGCCTTGCGGACTGCGGAGGCCGCCGCAGACTCGCTGGCGCGCCTGATGCTGGAAATGCTGCTTGCAGCTCTGCCGGCGCTGTGCGCGCGTCATGGCGATGCGGAGGTCGCGAGCATGGTTCGCACCCTGGTTGGGCCGATGAAGGAGGAGCCGAGCCTGCGGATTCAGGTCAACCCGGCGCAGGTGGGCGCGGTGACCGCGGAGTTGGCGCGGTTCGATCCAGACCTTGCCGCTCGCGTCGATGTCCAGCCAACGCCGCTACTGGCGGAGGGGGACGCGCGGCTGCACTGGAAGGATGGTCACGCCGTGCGCGAGGCGGCGTCGATCCGCGCGCATCTCGAAGCGGTGCTGGCACCGCTCGGACTGCTCGGCGAGCCGCTGGCAATGCAGCCGGCGATGAAGGAGGCGACCGATGCCTGATGAAATGGAATTCGCCGAGCTCACAGGCACCGCAGCGGGTCAAACGGATGCCAATACGCCCCGCGGAGCGCGCGATCTCGAAGCGGTCTACGATATTCCGGTCACGGTCAGCGCAGTTCTCGGCAAGGCGACGATGCAGGTCAACCAGCTTCTGAAACTGGGTCGCGGCGCCGTCGTCGAGCTCGACCGCAAGCTGGGCGAGGCCATCGATATCTACGTCAATAACCGTCTGGTCGCCCGCGGCGAGGTGGTCATGGTCGATGACAACCGGCTCGGTGTCACCATGACCGAAATCGTCAAGGCCGATCGTAGCGGCTGAGGGACAAGCCATGCGTGTGCTGATCATCGGTTCGCTGGCGGGCGAGCTAGGCCAGGCGGCGCGGATGGCGATCGGCCGCGGCGCGCGGCTGGAGCAGGCGGACGATCCCGCCCAGGGGCTGACGCGGCTTCGCGCCGATGCGCATGTCGACATCGTTCTCTGCGACATCGATTTCGACGTGGGTGCGCTGGTGCGCGCGATGGCGAGCGAGCGGATCGCCGCGCCGGTGGTCGCCTGCGGTGTCGACTGCGAGGCCGAGGCGGCGGCGCGCGCGGTCCGGGAGGGTGCGCGCGAATTCCTGCCGCTGCCGCCGGATCCGGACCTGATCGCCGCGATCCTCGCTGCCGCCGCGGGCGAGAGCCACGCGCTGATCGTGCGGGATCCGGCGATGGCGGCCACGGTGCGTCGTGCCCAGCAGGTGGCGACGGCGGAAGCCTCGGTCCTGATCAGCGGGGAATCGGGAACGGGCAAGGAGGTCCTGGCGCGCCACATCCATCGCCGCTCTCGCCGCGCCGGCGGGCCCTTCGTCGCGCTGAACTGCGCCGCCATCCCCGAGCAATTGCTGGAATCGGAGCTGTTCGGCCACGAGAAGGGCGCCTTTTCCGGCGCGGTCGCCCGACGGATCGGCAAATTCGAAGCCGCTGAAGGTGGCACGCTGCTGCTCGACGAGATCAGCGAGATGGACATTCGCCTGCAGGCGAAATTGCTGCGCGCGGTGCAGGAGCGCGAGATCGACCGGCTCGGCGGCACGGCCCCGGTGCGCATCAATGTTCGGCTCCTCGCCACGACCAACCGCGACCTGCCGGCCGAGGTCGCCGCCGGGCGGTTCCGCGAGGATCTGTTCTTCCGGCTCAACGTCATCGCCGTGCGTGTTCCGCCGCTGCGCGAGCGGCCGGGGGACATCGCCGAGCTCGCGGATCATTTCGCGCGTCACTATGCCGAGGTGAACGGCTTGCCGTTCCGCCCGGTCTCGGCGGCCGCCCACGCTCTGCTCGCCGGCCTCCCATGGCGGGGCAATGTCCGTGAGTTGGAGAACGCGATGCATCGCGCGGTGCTGCTGGCCGAGGGCGAGGAGATCGGCCGCGAAGCGTTCGAGCTGCCGGGAGCGGTGTCGTCCGCCATGGCCGCTCCGGACGGCGCCCGCAAGGACTTGTCCGGCGGCCCTGTCACCGCGCTGGTCGGCAAGACCATGGAGCAGGTCGAACGCGAGCTCATCCTGGAAACACTTGCTCACACGCTCGGTAATCGCACGCATGCCGCCACCATCCTCGGCATTTCCATTCGCGCGTTGCGCAACAAGCTGCGTGACTACGCAGCGCAGGGCACGCGGGTGCCGCCTCCGCCGGTCGGTCTGGCCGCCGTCGCATTAGGCTGAACCGGTGGTGGCGGAGAGCCCGGCGGCAGGCGTCCTGACGCGGCGGAGGGTCTGAGATGTCGGACGCGGCAGCCAGCGCCTCGGCGCCCCTGACCCAGCTCAGTCGGCTCAGCCTGCGCTTGCGGGGCGCTGCGCCGGGCAGCGATGTCGGGCTTGCGCTCGGCGTCATCGCACTTCTGTCCGTGCTCATTCTGCCACTGCCGAGCTTCGTGCTCGATCTCGGGCTGTCGCTCTCGATCACGGCCGCGGTGCTGGTGCTGATGGTGGCGCTGTTCCTTAGGCGGCCTCTGGACTTCACCAGTTTTCCGACGCTGTTGCTGCTGACGACGCTGCTCCGCCTATCGCTCAATGTCGCCACGACGCGGTTGATCCTCTCGCACGGCAACGAGGGCCGTCTAGCCGCCGGTCACGTCGTGGCCGCGTTCGGCGGCTTCCTGATGGGCGGGGACGTCGTCATCGGCCTGATCCTGTTCGCCATCCTCATGGTGGTGAACTTCATGGTCATCACCAAGGGATCGGGCCGCATCGCCGAGGTGGCAGCGCGCTTCAGCCTCGATGCCATGCCTGGCAAGCAGATGGCAATCGACGCCGACCTCTCCTCGGGCTTGATCGACGAGCGGGCGGCGCGGAAGCGGCGCCGCGAGCTGGAGGAGGAGAGCGGCTTCTACGGCGCGATGGATGGCGCGGCGAAGTTCGTGCGGGGCGATGCCATCGCGGCGCTGATCATCACCGGGATCAACATCATCGGCGGGCTCGCCATTGGTCTGATCCGCCATGGCATGCCGTTCGCGGACGCGGCGGCAACCTTCACCACGCTGACGGTCGGCGACGGACTGGTGTCGCAGATCCCGGCGCTGATCGTGTCCACGGCCGCCGGCATCGTCGTCACCAAGGGGAGCACCGAAGGCTCGGCCGACGCGGCACTGGTCCGCCAGTTGGGCGACAACCCCAAGCCGCTGGCGGTCGCGGCCGGCGCGGCAACGGTGCTGGCTCTGATGCCGGGGCTGCCGATGCTGCCTTTCCTCGGGCTAGCCAGCCTCGCTGGTGGCGCGGCCTGGCTCCGCTACAAGCATCCGCTGGTCGTCGCGGAGGACAATGTCACGATCGCCGGGCCCGCCATCGCAGCGGAGCCGCCGATCAGCGAGACCTTGCGCATCGATCTCATCCGCCTCGAACTCGGCTATGGGCTGCTCTCGCTCGCCGGCGGCGAGTCGGCGCGGTTGACCGAGCAGATCAAGGGCCTGCGCCGGACCATCGCCGCCGAGATGGGGTTCGTTCTCCCGCCGGTCCGCATCCAGGACAATCTGCAGCTGCCGGCGGAAGCCTATGTCATTCGCATCAAGGAGATCGAGGCGGGGCGCGGCGAGGTTCGGCCGGCCATGCTGCTGGCGATGGATCCGCGCGGCGGTGTCCCCGATCTGCCGGGTGAACGCACGACGGAGCCGGCATTCGGCCTGCCGGCGCGTTGGATCGCCGACGCCGTCAAGGAGGAGGCCGTGGCCCGCGGTTGCACGGTCGTCGATCCGCCGAGTGTGCTGACGACACATCTGACGGAGCTCGTGCGCGAGAACATGGCGGAGCTGCTGTCCTACGCGGAGACGCAGAAGCTGTTGGACGACCTGCCGCGCGAGCAGCAAAAGCTCGTCTCAGATCTCATCCCGGCGCAGTTCACCGTCGGCGGCGTCCAGCGCGTGCTGCAGGCCCTGCTCGCCGAGCGCGTCTCGATCCGCGACCTGCCGACCATTCTCGAAGGCATCCACGAGGCGACGGCGGGCGGCGGGCGCGGCATCGGCGGGATCGTCGCACATGTGCGAATCCGGCTCGC
>DAIDKZ010000048.1 GCA_027449745.1 Acetobacteraceae bacterium
ACGCGGTCGCGCACCGGCCCGGGGCCGCGCCGCGCGGGCCGCGCGCGCACCACGCGATTGCGGCCCTGCCGCTTGGCCTCGTAGAGGGCGATGTCCGCGGCGGCGAGGAGTTCCTCCGGCGCCCCCTGCCCTGGCCAGGCATCGGCGACGCCGATACTGACGGTGACGATGCCGCGCGGATTACCCTGGTGCGGCAGGCCGAGCCCGGCCAGCACGCCGCGCAGCCGCTCCGCCGCCAGCACCGCGGCGCCGATGTCGCTGCCGGCGAGCAGCACGGCGAATTCCTCGCCACCATAGCGGGCTGCCAGATCGCCGGGGCGGCGGAAGGCCGCGCCGATCGCCTCGGCGACCGCCTTCAAGCAGGCGTCGCCCTGCGGATGGCCGTACTGATCGTTGTAACGCTTGAAGAAATCCACATCGATCATGAGCAGGCCGAGCGCCGAGCCGTCGCGGGCAGCACGCCGCCACTCGCGCTGCAGCAGCGCGTCGAACTGGCGGCGGTTGCCGAGACCCGTCAGCGCGTCGGTCGCCGCCAGCGCCTCCAGCGCCGCGTTCGCCGCCATCTGCCGCGCCTCCTCGGCCTTGCGCGCGGAAATGTCGCGGGCGCGAAGGGCGATCTCCTCCACCGCCCCGGTCAACGGGTCGCTCAGCGGGCAGATCCGGGCCTCGACCCAGACCATGCCGCCGCATGCCCGGGCGCAGCACAGCGTCAACGGCGCCGGCAGCGATCCGCCGCGCGCTTCGGCCAGCGCCTGCTCCAAGGCCGTGCGGTCCGCCGGGCCGACCAGATCGAGAATGGGCCGCCCGACCGCCTGCTCGGTCGCGAGCCCCAGCAACTCGGCCAGCGCCGGCGAGACGGCGTGGCAGACGCCGTCCGGCCGGCAGCGCAGCATCCCGTCATCCGCATTCTCGGCCAGCAGCCGGTAGCGCGCTTCGCTGCGCGCCAGGGAGCGCTCGCGCTCGGCCAGCGCCGCGATCGCGCCGCGCCGTGCGGTGGCGATGGCGCCGAGCGCGTAGGCCATCACCAGGCTCGCGAGCAGATAGATCTGCACCGAAAGCACCGCCAGCCCGGGCGCGGCGCCCGAGGCCAGCGGCCCCTGCCCCGCGAGGGTGAAGCCGAGCGCCACCGGGGTGAGCAGCACCACCGCGAGCATCGCACCGGCAAAGCCGAGTGCCTCGGCGAGTGCCACCATGGGCAGGAAGGCGAGCGCCGACAGGGCGAGGCGGCCCTGCGCGAAGATCGGCACGGCGCAGGCGAGAAACCCCGCGACCAGCGCCAGGGTCCACGGCCAGCGCCCGCGGGCGAACAGCGTGCGCAGCTCCGACCCCGCCAAGCCCAGCAGCAGCGGCGTCGCGAACGCGGTGCCGAGCGCGTCGGCGGCGAATCGGCTCCGCAGCACGCGCACTTCATCGAAGCCGACGAATCCGGTCAGAACCTCGGCGGCGAAGACCGCGCCGAGCAGCGGGGCAACGCCGACCGCGGCCACACCGAAGCGGATCAGCCCAGCGCCACTCGCCAGCCCGGCGACGCCGCTGCCGCGCGGATGGAGCAGGGCAACGGCCACCAGTACCTCCACGCTGTCGCAGCCGGCGAGCGCCAGCGCCATGCCGCCGGCATCGCCGCGCAGCAGATACGCGGTCAGAGCGCCGAGCATTCCGGAGAGGAGATAGGCGGGCGCGCGGGCGAGAGGCGCGCGCAGCAGCAAGGCCAGCAGAAAACCGTTGCCGGGCCAGATCGCGGCGACGCGGCTGTCCGTGCCCGTCACCGCCAACGACGCCCAGGCTGAGGCACCGACCACGACCGCGACGCCGAGGCTCGCAGCCAGCGTCCGCCAGGCTCGACGGTATCCCACGGCATCCCCCATCCAGCGGCCCTTCGTGCGATGGCCCCCGCATGCGATTCATGCCGTGGTGTGGTTAACCCGATCTGAATCGAGGCACGGAACGATCTGAAATCCTGGTCATGACCCGGCGCCGAGGCTGCGATCGGCCATTTCGAAGCTGTTGCGGCTGAGCCCGGCGGTGGCGCGGAGATCGGCCAGCGCCGCGCGCATCGCGGCCGCACGCTGCGGATCGTAGCGGCGCCAGGCGCCGAACGCCGGCACGAGCCGCGCCGCGACCTGCGGATTGATCGCGTCGAGCGCGCGGATCCGGTCGGTGACGAAGCGGTAGCCCGCGCCCGATGCGGCATGGAAGCAGGCCGGGTTGCCCATCGCGAAGCTCCCGATCACCGCGCGCGCCCGGTTCGGGTTGTGCAGGTCGAACTCCGGGTGCGCGGCAAGGGCGCGGATCTCCGCCACCTGGTCATCGATCGGCACGCCGGCGCGGCAGGCCATCGCCTGAATCGCGAACCATTTGTCGAGCACCAGGTCGTCGCCGTGCCAGGCGCGATGGAAGGCGCCGAGCGCGGCGGTCCGCGCTGCGCCATCACGCCCGGCGAGCAGCGCGAGGGCGGCGAGCACGTCGGTCATGTTGCCCCCGGCCTCGAACTGGGCGCGCGCCAGGTCTTCCCCCTCGCCCGCTGCGACGAGATAGGCGAGCGCGGCATTCTTCAGCGCCCGACGCCCGATCGCCGCACCATCGTTGCGGTAGGGTCCGGCCTCGGCGAAGCTTGCATGAGCGGCGCGCAACGCGGGCGCCAGCGCGCGGCCGAGCCCGGCGCGGACGAACTCGCGCGCAGCGTGGATGCCATCGACATCGATCACCGCCATCTGGTCGGCCAGCAGCGATTCGCTCGGCAGCGCCAGCGCCTCGGCGGCGAAGGCGGGGTCGCGTTCGGCGCCGGCCAGGATGGCGGCGAACGCCTCCACCAGCCCGTCATCGAGGGCCACACCGTCATCGAGTAAAAGTGCACGGCCGGCGCGCTGGTCCTCGACCAGGTCCAGCAGCACCGACATGGCGTAGGTCTGCAGCGCGTCCCAGCGCTGGAACGGATCCGTCTCATGCGCGGCGAGGCGGCGCAGCACTCCGCGCCCGCGCCCGGCCAGCTTCACCGGAGCCGAGAAGCCGCGCAGCAGCGAGGCCGTCGGCGGCACCGCGACATCCTCGAAGACATAGACCTGCTCGGCCTTGTCGAGCACCACCACGCGCTCGCCATGGATCGCCGTGTTCTCGCCGACCAGACGCAAAGCCAGCTCGGCTCCATCCGGGCCGAGCAACGCCATGGCAATCGGGATCATGAAGGGCGCCTTCTCCGCCTGCCCCGGTGTCGGCGGCGTGACCTGGCGCAGGGTGAGCGTGTAGCGCCGGGCAGCCGCGTCATATTGCTCGTCGGCGCTGATCTCCGGCGTCCCGGCTTGCGAATACCACAGCATGAACTGTCTGAGGTCGACGCCGGAGGCATCCTGCATCGCACCGACGAACGCCTCGATCGTCACCGCCTGGTTGTCGTGGCGCGCGAAATAGAGATCCATGCCGCGGCGGAAACGCTCCCGCCCGAGCAGGGTCGCAATCATCCGCACGACCTCGGCGCCCTTCTGATAGACCGTCGCGGTGTAGAAATTATCGATCTTGAGATAGCTCGCCGGACGCACGGGGTGCGCGAGCGGGCCGGCGTCCTCGGGGAACTGCGCGGCGCGCAGCCGGCGGATGTCGGCGATGCGCTTGACGGCGGCGCTGCCCATCGCGGCGGAGAATTCCTGATCGCGATAGACCGTCAATCCCTCCTTCAGCGAAAGCTGGAACCAGTCGCGGCAGGTGATGCGGTTGCCGGTCCAGTTGTGGAAATACTCGTGCGAGACCACCGTCTCGATGCCCTGATAGTCGGCGTCCGTCGCCGTTTCGGGGCGCGCCAGCACGTAGCGCGTGTTGAAGATGTTGAGGCCCTTGTTCTCCATCGCGCCCATGTTGAAGTCGGACACGGCGGCGATGTTGAACACGTCGAGATCGTATTCGCGCCCGAACGCTTCCTCGTCCCAACGCATCGCCTGCTTCAGGCAATGCATCGCGTGGCCGCAGCGATCCTCATCGCCACGCCGCACCCAGATGGCGAGCGCCACCTTGCGCCCCGACGCGGTGAGGAATTCGTCGCGCACGGCGATGAGATCGCCAGCGACCAGCGCGAACAGATAGCAGGGCTTCGGGTGCGGGTCCTCCCAGGTGGCGAAGTGCCGCCCATCCTCCCGCACCCCGCCCGCCACCGGATTGCCGTTGGACAGCAGAACCGGGCAGCGCGCGCGATCGGCGATCAGCGTCACGGAATAGCGCGCCATCACGTCCGGCCGGTCGGGGAAATAGGTTATGCGGCGGAATCCCTCGGCCTCGCACTGGGTGAAGAAGCTGCCGCCGGAGACGTAGAGACCGGAGAGTTCGGTGTTCCGCTCGGGCGAAATGCGGGTGACGATGTCGAGCGTAAAGACGGCGGGCGCCTCCTCGATCACCAGCGCGCCGGGTTCCAGGCGATGGGCGCAGGCGGCACCGTCGAGGCGGAGATCGAGCAGCGCCAGCGCCTCGCCGTCCAGACGCAGCGGTGCCGCAGGGTCGCCGGCGGGATTGCGCCGCAACGCGAGGCGCGCGCGCACCACCGTCTCGGCCGGATCGAGTTCGAACGTGAGGGCCACGTGATCGACAAGGAACCCGGGCGGACGGTAGTCGGCGAGCCTTACCGGCGCGGGCGTCGCAGTGCCATCGGTCATTCCAGCCTCTCCTTCACTCTGTCGGCTCCGCACGCCGGCCGCCATCACTCCGGCAGCCGGCCGCGCGGGCCTTCACCGCCGGTGCCGCGCAGGATCTCGCTCACCCCGAACAGCAGCAGGAACAATCCGGCCACCACCTCCGCACCGGCGAGAATCCGGGCCAAGGCGCCATGCGGCACGATGTCGCCATAGCCGACCGTGCTCAGCGTGACGATGCTGAAATAGATCGCATCGCCAAACCCGAGCGGAAATACACCCGCGTGGTTGGCGAATTGCGGCGCCGCCGAGAGCATGTCCGCGATGCGATAGAGACAGGCGAACACCACCACCAGCAGCGAGTAGAGCGTGAAGAACGCGGTCATCGGCAGCACCAGACGGTCCAGCCGCCGCGCGACGCCCTCGAAAATCAGGGCGATGTCGATCAGCAGCAGCACGACGTCGCCGACCGCGAAAGCGACCTGCGCGGCGATCGCCGCCATCGCCACGAGCAGCGCCGCGCCCTGCCCGGCGGGGCCCAATCCGGCCAGGGGCAGTAGGAAGGAAGCGCCGCCCACCAGCGCGGTGCCGGGAACCCAGCGGGCGAGGCGAGGCAGATGGGTGAGTTCGTGCCGCCGCCGGGCACGGATCATCGCCGCGATGCGAACCCGGCGCGCGAAGCTGCTGCCAAGGAAGGCGAGCAGCGGCAGGGCGAGCGCCGCGATCGAAGGCGGGCGCGGGGCATCGTGGAAGTTGGCGTCGCGGAAAAAGACGAAAATACAGGCATAGACGGCGAGAAAATTCGCCAGCGTGATGGCGAAATGCAGCCCGCCGGGAAAGACCACGTAGAAGAACCCGAACCCCACCGCGCAGGTCGCCAGCGCGGCGAGATCGAACTCCCACTCCCCGCCCGCGGCAACCGCGACGAGCCCGACCAGGATCAGCGTGAAGAGGAGTGCGCGCAGCCAGTGGCGCGACCCCTGCGTCTCCGCCGGCGCGCGCATCATTCTTCGCCGGCGCGCAGGCGGAGGCTGCCGGCGAGGCCGGCGGGGAAGAAATAGACGATCAGCACGAAGATCAGTCCCAGCCAGAGCAGCCATCGATCCGGGTCGAACAGCGCCGCCAGCAGCGGCAGACCGGCGGCGGCCTCGGCCAGCGCCTGCAGCAGCGATTCCAGATAGTATTGTGCCAGCACCATGAGCGCCGCCCCCAGCGCCGCCCCGTAAAGCGTCCCCATGCCGCCGATCACCACCATCAGCAGCAGATCCACCATGATGGCGAAGGACATGGTCGTCGCCGGCCCGTTATAGCGCAGCAGCAGCGCCATCAACACGCCCGCAGAGGCCGCAACCCCGGCGGCGATGGCGCTGGCCAGGCTGCGATAGAGCACCACCCGGTAGCCCAGCGCCTCGGCGCGGAACTCGTTTTCGCGGATCGCCTGCAGCACGCGTCCGAAGGGCGCGTTCACGACCCGGAGCAGGAACAGGAACAGCCCGAGCGCCACCAGGAAGATGAGATAGTATGTGAGCAGGCGGCCATCGAGGCGGACGCCGAGCACCGGGTGCGCGAGCAGGCGGAACCCCGGGCTGAGCGCGGCGGGAACCGAGAAGGTCAACCCGTCCTCGCCGCCGGTCAGGTCGCGCAACTGGCTCGCCAGGGTCAGCGCCACGCTCGCCACCGCGAGGCTCAGCATGGAGAAGAAGATCGCGCGCACGCGCAGGCTGAGCAGCGCGATGAGGGCCGCGAGCAGCATCGACAGTCCGATACCGGCCGCGGCCCCCAGGACGAGCGCACCCCAGCCGGGCGTGAAGCGGGCGAGCGCGATGGCCACGCCATAAGCGCCGATGCCGAAGAACATGGTGTGCGCGAAGGAGACGATGCCGGCGTAGCCCAGCAGCACGTCGTAGCTCGCCGCCAGCACGACGAAAATGGCGATGCGTGAGGCCGTCGCCATCGCCCGCGTGCCGGGAAACAGAAACGGCGCGAAGGCCAGCGCTGCGAGGAGCGCCGCGAGCAGCAGGCCGAGCACGAGCCGCCCGACGCGCCCCGGTGGCGCGCGGACGTGAGCCCCGCGCCCCGGTGGCGCGGGGCTCACGTCCGCACCAGCGGCAACAGCCCGCGCGGGCGCCAAAGCAGCACACCAGCCATCAGCGCGACATTGGCGAGCAGCGCGAGCTTGGGGGCAAGGAAGCCGACATAATTGGTGATCAGCCCGACCAGCAGCGCGCCGAGGAAACTGCCGCTCACCGAGCCGAGCCCGCCGATAACGACCACGGTGAATAGCAGCACGGTCAACTCCCCGCCGAGCCCGGCGGTGACGGTGCCGGCATAGACCGCCCACATCGCGCCGCCGAGGCCGGCGAGCGCCGTTCCCACGGCGAAGACGAAGACGAACAGGCGCCGCACCCGGTAGCCGAGCGCCTCCACCATCTCGCGGTCCTCGACGCCGGCGCGCACCACGAGCCCGATCCGCGTCCGCGCCAACACCAGCCGGAGTGCCGCGAACGCCGCCAGCCCCAATGCGGCGGCGACCAGGCGGAATTTCTCCACCGCGCCGCCGGCAACGATGAAGCTGCTGGCCAGCGAGGCCGGCTTGGCCAGCGTCAGCGCATCCGGCCCCCAGATCACGACGCTCATCTGTTCCGCGACGATCATGGCGCCGACGGTGATGAGGATCTGGCGCAGATGCGCGCCATAGACGCGGCGGATGACGACGCGCTCGAAGGCAAGGCCCAGCCCGCCACAGACCAGCGCGGCAGCGCCGCCGGCCGCGGCCAGCGCCAGCAGATTCGCCGCCAGCCCCGGCGCGGCGACGAGCCCCGGCAGCCGCGCCCAGACACTGGCGGCGATGAAGGCGCCGAAGCCGACGAAGGCGCCGTGGGTGAAGTTCAGCACATCCATCAGGCCGAAGATCAGCGTCAAGCCCGAGGCCATGAGAAACAGCAGCATCCCCATCGCGAGGCCGGAAGCGGAGAGCGTCAGCCAGTCGGCGAAGCCCATCGCCGGCAGCGCGGCCAGCAACAGCAGCGGCACGGCCAGGATCGGGGCAGTATCGCCCGCCCTCATCGCCGGCAGCCTCATTGGTGGCTGCCCAGATGCAGGCCGAGCAGCCGCACCTGCAGCGCCGTGTCGGCCGCAAGCGCCGCCATGGTCCCGACATGCACGATCCGGCCGTCATCCATCACCGCGACATCGTCGCCGAGGGCGGCGGCCATGGCAAAATTCTGCTCGACCAGAAGGATCGTCGTCCCCGCCGCCTTCAGCGCCGCCAGGGCGGCGATGAGCTGGTCGATGACGCCCGGCGCCAGCCCCTTGCTCGGTTCGTCCACCACCAGCATCCGCCGCGTCTCGACCATCGCGCGCCCGATCGCGAGCATCTGCTTCTGCCCGCCCGAGAGCGCCCCGGCCGGCAGGTCCCATTTCTCGCGCAGCACCGGAAACAAGGTCAGCACCTCCTCGATGCGCGAGGCGGCGAGGCCGCCCGGCCCGGTCCCGAGCAGGAGATTCTCGCGCACCGAGAGGCCAGCGAACAGGCCCATCGTCTCCGGCACGTAGGCGATGCCGAGCCGGGCGATGGCGGGCGGATCGAGGGCGGTGAGCGCGCTGCCGGCGAACCGGATCTCCCCCGCGCTCGCTCGCCACAGCCCCATCACCGTGCGCAGTGTCGTCGTCTTGCCCGCCCCGTTGCGCCCCAGCAGCATCATCAGCCGTCCCTCGCCGAGAGCGAGATCGACCCCGTGCAGGATGTGGTAGCGGCCGATATGCGTGTGCACGCCGGCCAGACGCAGCAGCGCCGGATCAGCCACGGCCGGCCTGCCGGCCGAGATAGGCCTCCTGCACCAGGGCCGAGGCGACCACGTCCTCCGGCGCGCCGTCGGCGACCAGGCGGCCCTGGTGCAGCACGATCACCCGGTCGGCGAGCCGGCGCACCACGTCCATCTTGTGCTCCACGAGCAGGATCGTCGCCCGGCGCGCCGCCTTGATCTGCTCGATGAGGTCGAGCACCACCGGCGCCTCGTCCACGCTCATCCCGGCCGTCGGCTCATCGAACAGGAACACGCTGGGTTCGAGGGCGAGCAGGATGGCGATGTCGAGCTTGCGCTGGTCGCCATGGCTGAGCGCAACCGCCGGGACCGCGGCGCGCGTCTGCAGGCGCACCTGCGCGAGCACGGCATGAGCGCGCTCGATCAGGGCGCGGAGGCGCGCGGCGCGGCTGAACACGTCCAGCCCGATGCCCGCGCGCGCCTGCACGGCGAGGCGGACATTCTCCAGCACGGTGAGCGTGGGGAACAGATTGGTGAGCTGGAAAGCCCGGCCGAGGCCGAGGCGGCTGCGGCGCGAGGGGGGCAGGCGGGTGATGGTCACGCCGTCCAGCCGCACCTCGCCGGCGCTGGCGCGCAACTGGCCGGAGAGCAGATTGAAATAAGTGGTCTTGCCGGCCCCGTTCGGCCCAACGATGGCGGTGAGCGTGCCCGGATGGAAGGCGCAGGAGACGTCATCCACGGCGACCTGCCCGCCGAAGCGGATGCCGAGCCCCTCGCTCTCCAGCGCCGGCGGGGCCGGCGTCATCGCCCGTTCTGGATCGGCACGGCCATATCGTGAAGCGAGATCTCGCGCGTCAGTTCCGGCACCGCCCAGGCCAGCGCGGGATCGACCTTGATGCGGAACGCATACATCGCTTGCAGCGCCTGATGGTCCTGGGCGCGGAAGACCATCTCGCCCTTCGGCGTCGGGAACGCCATGCCCTCCATCGTCGCGATCAGCGCCTCGGTGTCGGTGCTGCCGTGCGTCTTTTCCAGCGCCGTCACCACCGCCATCGCCGCGCTCATGCCGCCGCAGGTGAAAAAGTCCGGCGGGGCGTGGAAGCGCTTCTCGTGCTCGGCCACCAGCCAGTCATTCGCCGGGTTCTTCGGGATCGCGTAATAGTAATAGGTGGCGCCTTCGAGACCGGGGAAGGCTTTGTAGGCGGCGAGCGCGGGCAGGATGTTGCCGCCGGTCGAGATCTCGATGCCGAGCCGTTCGGGGGCGAGCGCCTTCAGCGCCGCCAGCGGATTGCCGCCGCCGGCCCAGATGACGAAAATGATCTTGCGCCCCTTCTCCTTGGCGAGCGCATCGAACAGGCGCTGCGCCGGGGCGGTGAAATCCGTCGTCGCCGGCGGGGCGTATTCCTCGTGAACCAGCTTGGCCCCGGTGGCGGGCAGCGCGGCGCGGAAGGCGGCCACGCCGTCGCGGCCGAACGCGTAATCCTGCGCCAGGGTGGCGATGACGGTATCCGGCTTGCCGATGGCGAGCGCGTTGGCGATCGCATCCTGCGAGGAGTTGCGCGCAGTGCGGAAAATATAGCGGTTCCACTTGGCGCCGGTGATGGAATCGGCCACCGCCGGCTCGACGATCAGGAGCTTCTTGCTGTCCTGCGCCACCGGCAGCATCGCCAGTGCCACCGCCGAGGACGTGCCGCCGACCGCGAGATCCGCGCCGTCGTCGCCATAGGCCTCGGCGAGCAGGTTGCGCCCGACATCGGGCTTGCCCTGGCTGTCCTTCTCGATCACCTCGATTTTCCGCCCAGCGACGGTCATCGTCCCCTTGGTGGCGTATTCGAGGCCGAGCTTGAACCCGGTTTCCATCTGCTTGGCATAGGCTTCGAGCGGACCGGTGCGATCCTCGACCACGGCGATGCGCACCGGCTTCGCCTCCTCCGCCCACAGCGGTCGGCCCAGGACCAGAAACGCGCCGACCGCCGCGATCCCGAGCCAGCGAGGCAGCGATTTCAGCAGCGGCGTCAGCAGCAGCATGGGCGTATTCTCCTGCGGCGGTCAGGCGGATGGGCGGCGCGCGAGTTTGCGCAGCCGCGCCCCGCCGCGCAAGAGAGCGCCCTCCGCGTGAGGGCCCGCCCGGTGACGGCCCGTCAATGCGACATCAGCACCGGGACCGTCATGTGCATCAGCAGCGAGCGCGTCACCCCGCCGAGCACGAGCTCACGCGCCCGGGAATGCCCATAGCCGCCGACCACGAGCAGGTCGGCCCCGGATTCGAAGGCCCGGTTGAGCAACTCATCGCCCTCGCCGATCTCGGTCACGCTCGAGTGCGCGGCGCTGACCTTGATGCCGTGGCGCGCCAGATGCAGCGCGATGTCCGCCGCCGGCAACGCCCCTTCCCCGGCGATGCCGCCGTGCGCGTTGACCGCCAGCACCGTCACCGTCTCGGCCTTCTGCAGGATCGGCAGCGCGTCGTTGAGCGACCGCGCCGATTCCCGGCTCGCGTTCCAGCCGACCAGTACGTTGCGGCCGACGGATGCGAATTTGCCGGCATAGGGAACCACCAGCACCGGGCGGCCGGAGGCCAGCAGCGCCTGGTCGACAACATGCCGGCCGCCGCCACGATCGGGATGATCGGGATCCACCTGGCCGACCACGACGAGATCGGCGTAGCGCGCGTGAAGCGCAATCGTCGGCGCGACTTCGCCATCGACCAGTCGCCATTCGCCCGCAATGCCGTCGCGCTCGATGCGGGCGCGAAACTCCGCCTCCACCTTGGCGGCGCGATCGCTGCTGGCGGTGCGCAGCCGCTCCATCAGATCATCCATCTGCTGCGCATCGACGAAGGCGGCGGTCTCCAGCGCAAGCGCCGCGGGGCGGGCGAAATCGATCACATGCAGACCGGTGAGGTGCGCCCCGAACCGGCGCGCCAGATCTGCCGCCAGCTCGAGACGGCTGGCGGATTGTTCGGTGGTGTCGAGTTGCACCAGGATATCCTTGAGCGACATGGGCTTTCCCCTATCCTCTTCGATGGTGGCCTATTGCGCCGATGCCGACGCCCGGTTCCGAGCGCAGGTCAAATCCGTGAACGGCACTGCGTGGTTCCTCCGATCCATGCGGCCTCCGATCGATCCACCGGAGCTCAGCGCCGCACGGCGATCTGGTTGACGACCTGAGAGACGCCGGGAGCCGCCCAGGCCGCATCCTCCGCGGCGCTGCGCTCCCAGGCGGTGTTGACCGTCCCTCGCAGCGTTACCATTCCGCCGCTCACCGCCACCTCCAGGCCCGTGGCTTCGAGCTCCGCATGGCGGCGCAGCGCCGCCTCGATGCGTTCCCGCACCGCGCTCGGCGCCACGCTCGGCCGCACCACGATCGCATTGATGACGCCCGCGACCCCGGAAAGACGCCGGATGTCGCGCTCGGCCGCGTGCTTCTGGAACTGCCAATCCACGTCGCCGGTGAGCGTCACCACACCATGCTCGACTTTCACGCCGAGACGTTCGCCGGGAACCTCGATGTCCCAGTTGAGCAGGCTCACCGCCCGGTGCGCGATCTCGTCATCGGCGCCCTTGCGATGCGAGGGCACGCGAACCTCGATCTCCTCGGCGATCGCGCGCACGCCCTTCACCCGGCGCGCCGCGCGCTCGGCGGCCATCTTCTCCGCGAAGTTCTCGACGAAGCCGCTGAGGGTGACCACCCCGCCCTGCGCGACGACGCCGATATGCGCCGCATCGACGCTCGGCTCCCAATCCAACTCCTCGAGCACGAGATCCCGCAGCTCGCTGTCGCTCAACCCGCCGGCGTTCACCATGGCAACCTCCTGCCGCCCGGGGCCGCAAGGCTCATCCGCTTCTCGAGCGCGCGGCCCGAATGGACAATGGCCTACTCTGAACCGCCTGCCTTGATCTGCGTCAATCGTTCCGAAACACCTCGCTTTTCGCGACGAGGGACGGCGTTTTGGCGACGATGGCCGGCCGGTTCAGACCACCAGCGCGCTGTCCGGGTCGATCAGATGCATGTGGTTGAGGTCCACCGAGAGGGCCATCGTCTCCCCGGCCCGCGCCGGCGCCAGCGGATCGACCCGGCCGCAGACTGCAACCCCGCCGAGATGGAAATGCACCAGCGTTTCCATCCCCATCGGCTCGGTCACCTCCAGCCCCGCGTCCAGACGAACGCTCCCCGCGCGCGCGTCGGACTTGAACTCGGTGACATGCTCCGGCCGGATGCCGAGCGTCATCGGCCGGTCCCGGTAACGGCCATAGCGCTCGACCCGGTCCGGCGGCACCGGCAGCGTGATGTCCTCGGCCAGATGCAGCGTCAGGCCGCTGCCGTTGCCCCGCACCTGGCAGGGCAGGAAATTCATCGCCGGGCTGCCGATGAAGGCCGCCACGAAACGGGTGCGCGGGCGGTGGTACAGCTCCTGCGGCGGCCCGACCTGTTCGATCTCGCCCTGGTTCATGACCACGACCCGATCCGCGAGCGTCATCGCCTCGACCTGGTCGTGCGTCACGTAGACCGTCGTCGTCCGCACGGTCTGATGGACCTTCTTGATCTCGGTCCGCATCTGCACGCGCAGCTTCGCATCGAGGTTCGAGAGCGGCTCGTCGAAAAGGAACACTTTCGGATTGCGCACGATGGCGCGGCCCATGGCAACGCGCTGACGTTGTCCGCCCGAGAGGGCGCGCGGCTTGCGTTCGAGCAGCGTGTGGAGATCCAGGATGCGCGCCGCCTCATCGACGCGGCGGCGAATCTCGGTCGTCGGGAACTTCCGCAATTTCAGGCCGAACGCCATGTTGTCGAACACGCTCATGTGCGGATACAGCGCATAGTTCTGGAACACCATCGCAATGTCCCGGTCGCGCGGCGGGACATCATTGACGAGGTCCCCGCCGATCCAGATCTCGCCGCGGGTGATCTCTTCGAGACCGGCGATCATGCGCAGTGTCGTGGATTTGCCGCAGCCGGACGGCCCGACCAGCACGACGAACTCCTCGTCCGCGATCTCGAGATTTATGCCTTTGACCGCCTGCACGTCGCCTTCATAGGACTTGACGACTTCGCGGACCGACACCTGCGCCATGCACCCTCATCCTTTCGTGGCACCGGCCGTGAGGCCGGCAACGTAGTAATCCATCAGAAAGACGTAGATCACCACCGGCGGCGCGGCGGCCATCAGCGCCGCGGCCATGATCTTGCCCCACTCGAACACGTCCCCACGCACCAGATCGCCGATGATGCCGACATTCAGCACCATCTGGTCGCTGGTGTAGAGATAGGCCAGCGGATAGAGAAAATCGCCCCAACTCACCGTGAAGGCGAAGATCGTGGCGGCGATGATCCCCGGCATGGCGACGGGGATGAAGATGCGCAGCAGTAGCTGCAGCCAGCTGGCCCCATCGATCAGCGCCGCCTCGTCGAGTTCCTTCGGGATCGAGGAGAAATACCCGATCATGATCCAGGTGCAGAAGGGCACCGCCAGCGTCGGGTAGATCAACACCAGACACCAGGTGCTGTTGACCAGGCCGAGTCCGCCCAGAATCTGGAACAGCGGAATGAACAGCAGTGACTCGGGGATCAGGTAGGTCAGGAACACGCCGGTTGCCAGCGCCGAACTGCCCCAGAAGCGGATCCGGGCCAGCGCGAAGGCGGCGAGCACGGAAATCACCATCGAGACCGCGACGACACAGACAGTGACCCAGACCGTATTGAGGAAATAGCGGCGGAACGGTGCGTAGGTCACGAGATAGATGAAATTCTCCAGGGTTGGATGATGCACCAGCCACGGGCTGCCGTGTTGTGCCGAGATCTCACCGGACGATTTCAGGCTCGTCACCAGCATGTAGAACGGCGGCACCAGGAACATCACCACGAACACGCCGAGCGCGGCGTAGCTGCCATAGAGCGCCCAGCGCCGCTGCCGGGCGACGCTGGCGTGGCGCCGACGCCCCGGATGCGCCGCTGCTGTCGCGGCCACCGCGGTCACATCGCCTCCTGCGAGCGCCGCGTGACGCCGCGCAACACGAATACGGCGGCGATAGCCAGCACCGGCAGCATGAAAAGGCTGACCGCGGCGCCGAGGGGAATGTTGCCCGACTGGATGCCGACCTGGAAGGCGTACGTGGCAAAGATGTGCGTGGTGTTGAGCGGCCCCCCATTGGTGAGGATTCGCACGATGTCGAAATTGGCAAAGGTGACGATGAGGCTGAACAGCACCGTGAGGCTGATGACGTTGCGCATCATCGGCAGCGTGACGTAGCGCAGCTTCTGCAGTCCGGTCGCCCCGTCGATCGCCGCCGCCTCGAACAACTGCTCCGGCACCGATTTCAGCGCCGCGAGATACATGATCATGAAGAACGGCTCACCCCACCAGGTATTCACCAGGATCATGCAGAACCGCGCCCAGCCAGGCTCGCCGAGCCAGGACACGGAGGGCAGGCCGAGCCGATTGAGCAGCCAGTTGAAGGCCGAATAGGTCGGATCGAACAGCCACCACCAGCCGAGTGTCGACAGCGCCAGCGGGATCACCCACGGGATCAGCAGCAAACCGCGATAGAAGCGCTGCCGGCGGGAGGGAATCGCGTGCATCAGGTGTGCCAGGACGAAGCCGATGAAGGCTTTCGCCACCACCGCGCTGACCGCGAACAGCACGCTCTGGAACACAACCATCTGGAACGTGGCGCGGTTGAGCAGGAAGACGAAATTGTGCCAGCCGACGAAGCGGGTCATCGACTTGTCGAGCAGGCTCAGATAGATCGCGTAGACGGCGGGATAGACGACCAGGCCGGCGATCAACGCGATCAGCGGCAGCGCCATGACGAAGCCCACCATGGAGCGCCGGCGCATGACGCTGTGCAGGCGCCCCCGCGCCGACGGCACCCGCGCGACCCCCGTCTCGGCGATCGGAATGCTGCCAGCCTGGGCCATCGTTTCTCCTTCCGCCGCCTGTCTCAGCCGATATAGCCTTCGAGTTCGTTCTCGGCCCAGGCGATCGCCTTATCGATCGAGAGCCCGCCTTGCGTGACCTTGGCAATGAGATTGCAGGTCAGCGCCTGGTTGTAGATCTGCACGGCGATCTGCGGCGGCGCAGGCAGACCGGTGATCCACCGGTTCGCCTTGTGGAAGGGGCGGAGCGGATAGTTGTAGAGCGTCCCGGGCGGTGGCCCCGCCTTCTCCCAGATGTCGAAATCGAGCATGGAATCGAAGGGCGGGATGTCGAAACCATAGACCACATTGCAGCGCTGCTGCACCTGCTCGCGCTGCATCAGGTACTCGATCAACTCCTTCGCCGCGGTCTTGTTCCGGCTGAAGGACCAGACGCCGAACTGGAAGATGTTCATCGGGATGAACCGCCCCGCCGGGCCGGCCGGGGTCGGAAAGGACCAGCACTGCGCCGCCACCTTCGGTGCATCACGCAGCGCCACCGCCCAGGCCGAGGGCGGATTGTAGATCAGCGTCGTCTGATCGCCGATGAGCATGCGGTTGTCGATGGCATCGTCGAAACTGTAGACGTCCTGGGGCAACTCCGGCACCAGGCGCTTCATGTATTCGAGCGCGGCGCGGGTGGCATCCGACTTGATCGTGATGGCGCCCTTGGCATCGACGAACTGTGCACCGAAGGAGGCGAAGATCGAGCCCGAGGTGTCAACCGAGTCCGCTGTCGTGCCGAGGCCGATGCCGAAGGGCTTGCCGATCTTCTTGCTGGCCGCCGCTGCCTTGAGGAAAGTCTCGAAGGTCCAGCTATCGGAGAGTGCCGTGTGCTCCGCCCGCGCTGGGTACATTGCCGGCAGGTCGATGCCGCAATGCTCGCGAAACAGATCGAGCCGCGCACAGGGGCCTTTGTACTGGCTGCCGGAACTGGCCGGAACCGCCATCCAATGCCCATCCACCTTGCCAAGATACTGATAGAAGGGATCGAGCGCGCCATATTTCGCCTCGAGGCGGCCGACCACATCATCGATCGGCTCGAGCTTGGCATGGTGGTTCTGCACCTCCCAGGTCGGCAGGCTGAGAACGTCATGGCCCGTGCGCGCCTGGTCCTCGGCGGCGATGGTCACCAGCAGCTTGTTGCCCGACGAGGTGATACGGTCGAAATCGACCTCGACCTTGTTCTTCTCGGCCCAGGCGGCGATCTGCTTCGCCATGACCTCGTTGCCCTGCGGCACCCAATGGTCCCAGAAGCCGACCGAAAGCCGCCCCGCCGCGTGGCTGGTGCGGATATGCACGAGCGGCAACGCCCCTGTCGCCGCCGCCAAACGCAGCGCCTTGCGCCGCGAAATGCGCTGAGCCGAGCCCATTCTTGTTTCCCTCCCCGCCGGACCAGCCCGGATGCGCCGAGGCTGGCCTGACCAGATCCTGGACCCGTTAGCGGGCTCGACGGGGTCGGCCTGCGGCCACGCGCCCGCGATATCGGAGCCAGGGGCGAGCACGTTAACCGCAAGCCCCTGGCCGAGCAACCACGATCCGCCGCCGCGGTCCGGCGCCGGCGCGCTTGCCGCGGCAACACGTGCCGGCTAAGCAGCTTGCAGTACCAAGGGAGGTCCGGATCATGGCTGCGATCGCCGATATTCTCGCCCGCGAGATTCTCGACAGCCGCGGGAATCCGACCATCGAGGTCGATGTCGTTCTCGACAGCGGCGCGAGTGGCCGCGCCGCCGTTCCCTCCGGGGCCTCAACGGGCGCGCACGAAGCCGTCGAACTGCGCGACGGCGACGCCGCCCGCTACGCCGGCAAGGGCGTGCGGAACGCCGTCACCAATGTCGAGGGCGAGATTTACGATGCCATCTCGGGCATGGACCCGACCGAGCAGGAGCGCATCGACGACATCCTGATCGATCTCGACGGCACGCCCAACAAATCCCGCCTCGGCGCCAATGCCATCCTCGGCGTATCGCTCGCCGTGGCCAAGGCGGCGGCAGCGGACCTCGGCACGCCGCTCCATCGCTACATCGGCGGTGTGCACGCGCGCACCCTGCCGACGCCGATGATGAACATCATCAACGGCGGCAAGCACGCCGACAACCCGATCGACATCCAGGAATTCATGATCGTTCCGCACGGCGCGCCGTCCATCGGCGAAGCGGTGCGCATGGGCGCGGAGATTTTCGCCGCGTTGAAGAAGGGCCTCGCCGCCGCCGGCCACAACACCAATGTCGGTGACGAGGGCGGCTTCGCGCCCGGGCTGAAATCGGCCGACGAGGCACTCGCCTTCATCACCCGCGCCGCCGAGCGCGCCGGCTACCGGCCCGGCGAGGATGTCGGCTTCGCGCTGGACTGCGCCGCCACCGAATTTTACGAGACGGGCAAGTATAACCTGGCGGGCGAGGGGCGGACGCTCGATGCCGCCGGCATGGTGGACTATCTCGCCGATCTCGCGAGCCGCTACCCGATCCTGTCGATCGAGGATGGTTGCGCCGAGGATGACTGGGAGGGCTGGGCGCTGCTCACCGCGCGGCTCGGAAGCAAGCTGCAACTGGTCGGCGATGATCTGTTCGTGACCAATCCGGACCGGCTGCGCCGTGGCATCGCCGCGGGCGTGGCCAACGCCATTCTGGTCAAGCTGAACCAGATCGGCACCCTGTCGGAGACACTGGAAGCGGTCGAAATCGCCCATCGTGCCGGGTACCGCGCGATCATCAGCCACCGCTCCGGCGAGACCGAGGACGCCACGATCGCCGATCTCGCCGTGGCGACCAATGCGGGGCAGATCAAGACCGGCAGCCTGGCACGCAGCGACCGGACCGCGAAATACAACCAGCTCATCCGCATCGAGGCGATGCTCGGCCCGACGGCGCGCTACGCCGGGCAGAGCCTGCTGCGCGGCTGAACCGCCCCCGCCCGGCGCCCCGACGCTCCGGGGGGAAACCCCTGATACGTCAGGGCACCACGTCGAGCGCCTCGGCAACGGCCACTACGGAATATGGACGCCGAAATTGATCCCTGGCGCCATCACCACCGGCGGCGGAGCGTAATAGGCGGGCGGGGCGTAATAGGGGGGCGGCGCATACACGACCGGCGGCGGCACAGCGGCATAACCGTAGACACCCGGCCCACCCCAGCCCTCGCGCCGCCAGCCGTCACCCCACCAACCGTGATGCTCGCGCCATTCGTGGCCCCGCCAACCGCCGCGCCAGCCATCCCCGCGCCATGGCGGATCCGCCTTGGCCGGCGACGCCAGGGACAGCAGCGCCAGGGACCCGGCGACCGCGAGAGTGAGCCGTTGCATACGCATGACGCAGACCTCCTTCATAGGTCCGGCGAGGCCCGAGAACCCCGTCCGCTGCCCGCCCCGCTCGTCCGGCGCGCGGCGGGCCGGCGGATGCAGATGGCTCGGCCACCGGCCGACAGCACAGATAAGGTTTCGGCAATGACATTACTCCAGCTTGTGGCTTACATCGTGGTCATCGGCCGTAACGGTCGGTTACACTGCCACGTGGCCGATTCGCCCCGGGTTCAGGAGTCCATGGCATGGCGCTGATGCGTGCGACGCGACGCCGGCTGCGGGCGGCGCTGCTGCCGCTGCTGTTCCTCGGCGTCGTCGGCTATTTCGGCTGGAACGCGACCAGCGGCGAGTTCGGCCTCAAGGCCTACGCGACGCGCCAGCACGACCTGCACACCGCCGAGGCCGGCCTAGCGCGCACGCAGCAGGAGCTCGGGGCCTGGGAAGCCCGCGTGCTGGCATTGCGCGCGGCCCATCTCGACCGCGACCTGCTCGATGAGCGGGCGCGGGCCATGCTCAATCTGGCCGATCCCAACGAAATCGTCGTGCCGCTGCCGCCGGCCCAGCACGGCGATTAGCCGCGAAACCGCCGTCCCGGGCGGGGATACGACACGAACGAACCTTCTCAGCCCCGGCTGCAGACAGGATCGACCATTTTCCGCCGACCGCACGCAGTTTCCGCGAAGGACAGCTTTTGCGTTGCACAATCAGCGGATTACGACAGCGGCGCTTGCCGCGGCGCGCGCCAGCGGCTACCTCTGCACCCGGTTTCAGGCGGTGGGGCGAGGATGGCGATGGCGCAGGCAGCCGAGAACAGGAAGCGCGGCAAGACACGGGCGAGCGGGCCCGCGACCGAGCATCTGGTGAGGGCGTATCACGACATGCTGCTGATCCGCCGCTTCGAGGAGCGCGCGGGCCAGCTCTATGGCATGGGGCTGATCGGCGGGTTCTGCCACCTCTATATCGGCCAGGAGGCGGTGGTCGTCGGCGTGCAGATGGCGCTGAAGGAGGGGGACCAGGTGATCACCTCCTACCGCGACCACGGCCACATGCTCGCCACCGGCATGGCGGCGCGGGGCGTGATGGCGGAACTCACCGGCCGTTCCGGGGGATATTCCCACGGCAAGGGCGGCTCGATGCACATGTTCTCGCGCGAGAAGAATTTCTTCGGCGGGCACGGCATCGTCGGCGCCCAGGTCAGCCTCGGCGCCGGCCTCGCCTTCGCCAATGCCTATCGCGGCAACGACAATGTCTCCGTGACCTATTTCGGCGAGGGCGCCTCCAACCAGGGCCAGGTCTACGAGAGCTTCAATCTCGCGGCGTTGCTGAAACTCCCCGTGGTGTTCGTCATCGAGAACAACCGCTACGGCATGGGCACCAGCGTCGAGCGTTCGAGCGCGTCGAAGAATCTCGCCCTGAACGGCGCCCCTTGGGGCATCCCGGGCCGGCAGGTGGACGGGATGAACGTCGTCGCGGTGCACGAGGCCGCGGTGGAAGCGGTGGCGCATTGCCGTGCCGGCCAGGGTCCGTTCCTGCTGGAGATGCAGACCTACCGCTATCGCGGCCACTCGATGTCCGATCCGGCGAAATACCGGACCCGTGAGGAGGTACAGAAGATGCGCGCCGAGCACGATCCGATCGATCACCTGCGCGCGCAACTCACGGAGGCCGGCGTCGAAGAGGCAAAGCTCAAGACCATCGAGGACGAAGTGAAAGCCGTCATCCAGGAAGCGGCCGAGTTCGCGCAGGCGAGCCCCGAGCCGGACCCGTCCGAACTCTGGACCGACGTGCTGGCGGAGGCGTGAGAGCGATGTCCACACAGATTTTGATGCCGGCCCTCTCGCCGACCATGACCGAGGGCAAGCTCGCGCGCTGGCTCAAGAAAGTCGGCGATGCGGTGCGCGCCGGCGACGTCATCGCCGAAATCGAGACGGACAAGGCGACGATGGAGGTCGAGGCCGTCGATGAGGGCAAGATCGCCCAGATCCTCGTCGAAGAGGGCACCGAGGGCGTCGCGGTGAACACGCCGATCGCCGTGCTCGCCGGCGAGGGCGAGAGCGCGGCGCCGGCGGTGAAACCGGCAGCCCCTGCACCGGCCGCAAAGCCGGCGGCGAGCCCCGCTCCGGCACCGGCCGTACACGCCCAGGCGCACGCGGCAGCGGAAAAGGATTGGGGCGCGCAGGCGCCGATCACCGTGCGCGAGGCGCTGCGCGACGCCATGGCGGCGGAAATGCGGCGGGACGGCGACGTGTTCCTGCTCGGCGAAGAGGTCGCCCAGTACCAGGGCGCCTACAAGATCAGCCAGGGTCTGCTCGACGAGTTCGGTCCCAAACGGGTGATCGACACGCCGATCGCCGAGCACGGCTTCACGGGCATGGCCGTCGGCGCGGCGATGACCGGGCTCAAGCCAATTCTCGAGTTCATGACCTTCAATTTCGCCATGCAGGCGATCGATCACATCATCAATTCCGCCGCCAAGACACGCTACATGTCCGGCGGGCAGATGCACTGCCCGATCGTCTTCCGCGGCCCCAACGGCGCGGCCTCGCGCGTCGCCGCCCAGCACAGCCAGTGCTACGCGAGTTGGTATGCGCACGTGCCCGGCCTGAAGGTGATCGCGCCCTGGTCTTCGGCCGACGCCAAAGGGCTGCTGCGCGCCGCCATCCGCGATCCGAACCCGGTGATCTTCCTCGAAAACGAAATCCTCTACGGCCACACTTTCGATTGCCCGACGGACGAGGAGTTCATCCTGCCGATCGGGCGCGCGAAGATCGAACGCGCGGGCACCGACGTCACCATCGTCGCCTTCAGCATCATGGTCGGGGTCGCGCTGCAGGCGGCGGAAGCGCTGGCGGCGGAGGGAATTTCCGCCGAGGTGATCAATCTGCGCACGCTGCGCCCGCTCGATACCGAGACCATCGTCGCCAGCGTCAAAAAGACCTCGCGCCTGGTCACCGTCGAGGAAGGCTGGCCCTTCGCCGGAATCGGTGCGGAGGTCTGCATGCAGATCATCGAGCACTGCTTCGACTGGCTGGACGCGCCGCCGTCGCGCGTGCACGGCCTCGATGTCCCGCTGCCCTATGCAGCCAATCTCGAAAAGCTCGCCCTGCCACAGCCGGACTGGGTGACGGACGCGGCGCGCAAGCTCATGCACGGCGCGCGGTAAAAGGAGACGGACCGATGGCGACGAACATTCTCATGCCGGCACTCAGCCCGACCATGACCGAGGGCACGCTCGCGCGCTGGCTCAAGAAGGAAGGCGAGACCATCCGCGCCGGCGACGTCATCGCCGAGATCGAGACCGACAAGGCGACGATGGAGGTGGAAGCCGTCGATGAAGGCGTGCTCGGCAAGATTCTCGTCGCCGACGGCACCCAGGGCGTCAAGGTGAACGACCCGATCGCCGTCCTCGTCGCCAGCGGCGAAGCGGTGCCCACCGCGGCCACGCCGCCGGCGGCGCCAGCGGCGCCGGCACCGGCACCGGCCGCACCCAAATCCGCTGCACCCCAACCCGCTGCGCCCCAACCCGCTGGGCCATCAGCGGCGCCGGCGCCGAACGGGCACGATGCCGCACCGCGCACCGTCGCCTCCCCGCTCGCCCGGCGCATGGCGCTGCAGGCCGGACTGGACCTCGGCACGATCACCGGCAGCGGCCCGAACGGACGCATCATCCGCGTCGATATCGAGGCCGCGCTGCACCGGCCCGCCGCACCCAGTGCGGCGCCGGCCGTATCCCCCGCGCCCGCTCTTGCGCCCGCCGCGGCGCCCAAGGCCGCCTCCATCACCGCGCCGCACACGCTGGTGCCGCACACGACCATGCGCCGCGTGATCGCCCGCCGCCTCACCGAGGCCAAGCAGCAGATCCCGCACTTCTATCTCAGCATGGATATCGGCCTCGATGCGCTGCTGAAGCTGCGCGGCGAACTCAACGCCAGCGCGCCGAAGGACGGGCCCGGCGCGTTCAAGCTCTCGGTCAACGACTTCGTGATCAAAGCCGCCGCCCTGGCTCTGCGCCGCGTCCCGAAGGTGAACGCGAGCTTCACCGAAGAGGGTATCGTGCTCTACGACGATGTCGATATCAGCATCGCGGTTGCGATTCCGGACGGATTGATCACCCCGATCATCCGCAAAGCCGACCAGAAGGGCCTCGCCGCGATCAGCAACGAGATGAAGGAGCTGTCCGCGCGCGCACGGGCGGGCAAGCTCAAGCCCGAGGAATTCCAGGGCGGTGGCTTCTCCATCTCCAATCTCGGCATGTTCGGCATCCGCGAGTTTTCCGCGGTCATCAATCCGCCGCAGGGTGCGATCCTCGCCGTCGGCGCCGGTGAACCACGCCCTGTCGTCAAGGAGGGCGCACTCGCCATCGCAACGCTCATGACCTGCACCATGAGTGTCGATCACCGTGTGGTGGATGGCGCGCTCGGGGCGGAATGGCTCGCCGCGTTCAAGGCGATCGTCGAATCGCCGCTCAGCCTGATGCTCTGACGCGCGCGGCGAAAGGAACCACACATGGCCGAGCAATCCTTCGATCTGATCGTGGTGGGCGGGGGCCCGGGCGGCTATGTTGCCGCCATCCGCGCCGCCCAGCTCGGCATGAAGACCGCCGTCGTCGAGCGTGAGCATCTCGGCGGCATCTGCCTCAACTGGGGCTGCATCCCGACCAAGGCGCTGCTGCGGTCCTCAGAGATCAATCACCTGCTCCAGCATCTGCCGGAGTTCGGCTTCGCCGCCGACAATATCCGCTTCGATCTGGACAAGGTCGTCAAGCGCTCGCGCTCCGTCGCCAAGCAGCTTTCCTCGGGCGTGGCGCATCTGCTGAAGAAGAACAAGGTCACGGTCATCGATGGCGCGGGCCGGCTGGCGGGCAAGCATCGGCTCGCGGTCAGCAAGGATGGCAAGGAGACGGCCACCCTCACGGCGCCGCACATCATTCTTGCCACCGGCGCACGCGCGCGCGAGCTGCCGGGCATCGAGGCGGACGGCAAGCTGATCTGGACCTACAAGCACGCCATGGTACCGACGGCGATGCCGAAATCCCTGCTGGTGATCGGCTCGGGCGCGATCGGCATCGAGTTCGCCTCGTTCTACCGCAGCATGGGCGCCGAGGTGACGGTGGTGGAGGTGCTCGACCGCGTGCTGCCGGTGGAGGATGCGGAGATCAGCGCCTTCGCCCGCAAGGCGTTCGAGAAGCAGGGCATCAAGATCCTCACCAGCGCCGCAGTGAAGTCCGCGCGCAAGGCGGCGAACGCCGTGACGCTCACCATCGAGGCCGGCGGCAAGAGCCAGGAGATCACGGTGGAGCGGGTGATCTCGGCGGTCGGCATCGTCGGCAATGTCGAGGGCATCGGGCTCGAAGGCACCGGCGTGAAGGTCGATCGCACCCATGTCGTGATCGACGAATTCTGCCGCACCGG
>DAIDKZ010000049.1 GCA_027449745.1 Acetobacteraceae bacterium
CGCACCCTGGCGGTGAGGCTGGCGGCGGGGCGGGTGGCGCGCTTCGAGTTCGCCGATCTCTGCGCCCGCGCGCTCGGCCCGGCCGACTATCTGGCGCTGGCGACGCATTTCGAGGCCCTGGTGCTGGACGACGTGCCGCGCCTCTCGCCGGCGAATTTCGACGAGGCGCGGCGGTTCATCACCCTGATCGACGCGCTCTACGAGCACCGGGTGAAGCTCTACGCCACCGCCGCGGCGGCGCCGGACGCGCTCTACCGCAGCGGCGAGGGGGCGGCTGCGTTCACGCGCACCGCCTCGCGGCTGATGGAGATGCAGAGCGAGGCCTACCTTGCCCTCCCGCACCTGACATGAGACCGCTTCGGCTTGCTGCAGGTGCGGCAATGGGCTAGGTCACTCGCGCCTTTCCCGACCGAGGCTGCGGCGCGAAAGGCGCTGTCCGCCGCCGGGTGGCACGCTCCTGCCGGGTCGTGCCGCCTCTCGTCCTGCTCGTGGTAAGGAACCCGCCCATGGCTCGCAACAAGATCGCCCTCATCGGTGCCGGCAATATCGGCGGCACGCTGGCCCATCTCGTCGGCCTCAAGGAACTCGGCGACGTCGTGCTGTTCGACGTCTTCGGCGGCGTTGCCGCGGGCAAGGCGCTCGACATCATGCAGTCCGGGCCGGTGGACGATTTCGACTCGGCGATGTCCGGCGGCTCGGATTACGCCGCCATCGCCGGCGCCGACGTGGTCATCGTCACCGCCGGGTTTCCGCGCCAGCCGGGCATGTCGCGCGACGATCTCGTCGCCAAGAATGCCGGCGTGATCGCCGAGGTCGCTGCCGGGATCAAGACCTATTGCCCGGGCGCCTTCGTCATCGTCATCACCAACCCGCTCGATGCCATGGTCTGGGTGATGAAGGAGAAGTCCGGCCTGCCGGCCGAGCGCGTCGTCGGCATGGCCGGGGTGCTGGACAGCGCCCGCTTCCGCCTGTTCCTGGCGCAGGAATTCAACGTCTCGGTGGAGGACGTCACCGCCTTCGTGCTCGGCGGCCACGGCGACACGATGGTGCCGCTGATCCGCTATTCCACCGTTGCCGGTATTCCGGTGCCGGACCTGATCCGCATGGGCTGGACGACGCAGGAGCGCATTGACGCGATCTGCGCGCGCACCGCCAACGGTGGCGGCGAGATCGTCAAGCTGCTGGAGCGCGGCAGCGCCTTCTATGCGCCGGCCGCCTCCGCCATCGCCATGGCCGAGAGCTACCTCAAGGACAAGAAGCGCGTGCTGCCGTGCGCCGCCTGGCTCTCCGGGCAGTATGGCATCGACGGGCTCTATGTCGGCGTGCCGGTGGTGATCGGCGCCGGCGGCGTCGAGCGCGTCGTCGAGATCGCGCTGAGCCCGGACGAGAAGGCGGCGTTCGTGAAATCGTGCGACGCGGTGCGCGGGCTGATCGACGCCTCCAAGAAGTTGGTCGGCTAGGCGCATGAACATCCACGAATACCAGGCCAAGGCCCTGCTGCGCCGTTACGGCGTGGCGGTGCTGGACGGCCACGTTGCCTGGACGCCGGAGGAGGCGGAGGCGGCGGCAGCGAAACTTCCCGGGCCGGTGTTCGTGGTCAAGGCGCAGATCCACGCCGGCGGCCGCGGCGCGGGCCATTTCGCCGAGGACCCTGCGGGCAAGGGCGGCGTGCGCCTGGCCCGCTCGGCCGCGGCGGTGCGCGAGGCGGCGGGGGCGATGCTCGGGCAGACCCTGGTGACGAAGCAGACGGGGCCGGCCGGGCGCGTCGTCAACCGCGTCTATGTCGAGGCCGGCTGCGACATCGCGCGCGAACTGTATCTCTCGCTGCTGGTCGATCGCGCCGTCGGGCGGATCACGCTCATCGCCTCGCGCGAGGGCGGTATGGAGATCGAGGAAGTGGCGGCGAAGAGCCCGGAGAAGATTCTCCGCGCGCCGATCGACCCCGCCAGCGGCATCTCCGCCTTCCACGCCCGCAAGCTCGCCTTCGGGCTCGGTCTCACCGGGGCGCAGATCGGCGCCTTCGCCGGCTTCGTCAGCGCGCTCTATCGCGCCTTTACCGAGCTCGACGCCTCGATCGTCGAGATCAACCCGCTCGTCGTCACCGGCGAGGGCGCGGTGGTGGCGCTGGATGCGAAGATGGCGTTCGACGACAACGCGCTGTTCCGCCACCGCGAGCTGGACCAGTTGCACGATCCGGCCGAGGAGGACCCGAAGGAGCGCGAGGCGGCGCTGTTCGGCCTCAACTACGTGGCGCTGGACGGCACCATCGGCTGCATGGTCAACGGCGCCGGCCTGGCCATGGCGACTATGGACATCATCAAGCTCTATGGCGGCGCGCCGGCGAACTTTCTCGATGTCGGCGGCGGCGCGACGAAGGAGCGGGTGGCGGCGGCGTTCAAGATCATCCTCTCGGACCCGAACGTAGAAGGCATCCTTGTTAACATCTTCGGCGGTATCATGCGTTGCGATGTCATCGCCGAGGGCGTCGTAGCGGCGGCGCGGGAGACCTCGCTCACGGTGCCGCTGGTGGTGCGGCTGGAGGGGACGAACGTGGCGCTCGGCAAGGAGATCCTGGCGCGCTCCGGCCTCAAGATCATCGCCGCCGACAATCTCGCCGACGCCGCCGAAAAGGTGGTCGGCGCCGTGCGGGAGGCGGTGTGATGGCGATCCTCGTCGATGCGAACACGAAAGTGATCACCCAGGGCTTCACCGGCGCGCAGGGCACGTTCCATTCCGAGCAGGCGCTGGCCTACGGCACCAAGGTCGTGGGCGGGGTCACGCCGGGCAAGGGCGGAACGCGCCATCTCGACCTGCCGGTGTTCGACACCGTGGCCGAGGCACGTTCGGTGACGGGGGCGAACGCCTCGGCGATCTACGTGCCGCCCGCCGGTGCGGCGGACGCCATCCTGGAAGCGATCGACGCCGGCATCGAGCTCATCGTCTGCATCACCGAGGGCATTCCGGTGCTCGACATGGTGCGGGTGAAGCGCGCGCTGGACGGCTCGTGCTCGCGGCTGATCGGGCCGAACTGCCCCGGCGTCATCACGCCGGAGGCCTGCAAGATCGGCATCATGCCCGGCCACATCCATCGCCGCGGCCGCATCGGCATCGTCTCGCGCTCGGGCACGCTGACCTACGAGGCGGTGGCGCAGACCACCGCGGCGGGGCTGGGCCAAAGCAGCTGCGTCGGCATCGGCGGCGATCCGGTGAAGGGCACCGACTTCATCGAGGTGCTGGAGATGTTCCTCGCGGACGATGAGACCGAGGCGGTGATCATGATCGGTGAGATCGGTGGGGCGAGCGAGATCGACGCCGCCGAATTCCTCGTCCGCTCGAAGGTGAAGAAGCCGGTCGTCGGCTTCGTCGCCGGCGCCACCGCCCCACCTGGGCGGCGCATGGGCCATGCCGGGGCGGTGATCAGCGGCGGGCGCGACACCGCGGGGGCGAAGATGGAGGCCATGCGCGCAGCCGGCATCCATGTCGCCGAAAGCCCCGCCGCGCTCGGCAGCACCATGGTCCGCGCGCTCGCCCAGTAACGTCTTTCCTGCTGCACCACGCAACGATCGCGGAGACCAGCGACGATGGCCGGCGTTGACATTCTCGCCTCTGCCTTCAATGGCGCCAATGCGGCATTCCTGGCGGACCTCTACGCGCGCTGGGTGGTGAACCCGGGCGCGGTCGATCCGAGCTTCGGGGAGCTGTTCGGCGCGCTGAACGACGAAGCGCGCTCGGTCCTCACCGATGCCACCGGTGCCTCCTGGGCGCCGCGGCCGAGCCCCGGCGCGGTGGAACCGGCGACGGCGGGCAGGGAAGCGGCCGGCGCGGCCTCGCCCGAGACGGTGCGCGCGGCGGCGCTGGACAGTCTGCGCGCGTTGATGCTGATCCGCACCTATCGCGTGCGCGGCCATCTCGAGGCGCGGCTCGATCCGCTCGGGCTGCAGGTGCCGAAGCCGCATCCCGAGCTCGATCCCGCCGCCTACGGGTTCACGCAAGCCGATTATGACCGGCCGATCTTCATCGACAACGTGCTCGGCCGCGAGAGCGCGACCATCCGCGAGATTCTCGGCATCGTGCGCGAGAGCTATTGCGGCCCGATCGGCGTCGAGTTCATGCACATCCAGGATCCGGACCGCAAATCCTGGATCCAGCGCCGCATCGAGGGCGCGCCCTGGCGCCGCCACGCCGCCGACGAGACACGCCGCGCCATCCTCCACCAACTCACCGAGGCCGAGGGCTTCGAGACCTTCTGCCAGAAGCGGTTCGTCGGCACCAAGCGCTTCGGCCTCGAAGGCGGCGAGGTGCTGATCCCGGCGCTGCACGCCATCATCGCCACCGCCGCCGCCGACGGTGTGCGCGAGATCTGCATAGGCATGCCGCATCGCGGCCGGCTGAACACGCTGGTCAACATCGTGCGCAAGCCGTTCACCGCGATCTTCAGCGAGTTCGCCGGCGTCGGCGCCAATCCCGACGACGTGCAGGGCTCTGGCGACGTGAAATACCATCTCGGCACCTCGACCGATGTCGAAATCGGCGGGCAGATGGTGCACCTGTCGCTGCAGCCCAATCCCTCGCATCTCGAAGCGGTGGATCCTGTCGTGGTCGGCAAGGTGCGCGCGCGCCAGGACATGGCCGGGGACACGGCCCGGCGCCGCTCGGTGATGGGCGTGCTGATGCACGGCGATGCCGCCTTCGCCGGCCAGGGCTTGGTCTACGAAACGCTGGCGATGAGCGAGCTGATCGGCTACCGCACCGGCGGCACGGTGCATATCGTGGTCAACAACCAGATCGGCTTCACCACCGTGCCGGCCCACGCCTATTCCGGACTCTATTGCACGGACGTGGCGAAATCGATCCAGGCGCCGATCCTGCATGTGAATGGCGACGATCCCGAGGCGGTGGTGTTCTGCGCCGCGATGGCCGCCGCCTACCGCCAGCAATTCGCCGCCGACATCGTGCTCGACATCGTCTGCTATCGCCGCCACGGCCACAACGAGGCCGACGAGCCGGCCTTCACCCAGCCGCTGATGTATCGCGCCATTGGCGCCCATCCGACGACGCGCGCGCTCTACGCCGAACAGCTCGCCGCCGAGGGCGTGCTCACGGCCGAGGCGGCGCAGGTGATGTGGGACGAGTTCGCCGCGACGCTCGAACAATCCTATCAGGCGGCGCAATCCTACAAGCCGAACAAGGCGGATTGGCTGGAGGGTCACTGGGCCGGGCTGAAGGAGGCCGACCAGCAGAGCGAATGGCTGGAGGAATCGACCGCGGTGCCGGCCGAGCGGCTGCGCCAGATCGGCGCCGCGCTGGCCGCGACACCGGCGGATTTCGACATCAATCCGAAAATCGCGCGCCAGCTCGACGCGAAGCAGAAAATGATCGACAGCGGCGAGGGCATCGACTGGGCGACCGGCGAGGCGCTCGCCTTCGGCAGCCTGCTGCTGGAAGGCCACCGCGTGCGTCTTTCCGGTGAGGATTGCCAGCGCGGCACCTTCAGCCAGCGCCACGCCGTGCTGATCGACCAGACCAACCAGAACGAATACGTGCCGCTCAACAACATCGCCCCAGTGCAGGCGAAGATCGAGATCTACAACTCGCTGCTCTCCGAGGCCGGCGTGCTCGGGTTCGAATATGGCTACTCGCTCGCCGATCCGCGCTCGCTGGTGCTGTGGGAAGGCCAGTTCGGCGATTTCGCCAACGGCGCGCAGGTGATCATCGATCAGTTCCTGGCCTCGGGCGAGACCAAATGGCTGCGCATGTCCGGCCTGGTGCTGCTGCTGCCGCACGGCTACGAAGGGCAGGGACCTGAACATTCCTCGGCGCGGCTGGAGCGGTATCTGCAGCTCTGCGCTGAGCGCAACATGACGGTGGCGAATCTCACCACCCCAGCCAACTATTTTCACGCCCTGCGCCGCCAGCTCAAGCGCAACTTCCGCAAGCCGCTGGTGCTGATGACGCCGAAATCGCTGCTGCGCCACAAGCTCGCCGTCTCGTCGCTGGCGGACATGGCCGAGGGCAGCGCGTTCGCCACGGTGATCGACGAGATCGACCCGATCGCGCCGGACGAGCGGGTGCGCCGCGTCGTGCTGTGCAGCGGCAAGGTCTATTACGACCTGCTCGCCGAGCGCCGCGCCCGCGCGATGGAGGACATCGCCATCGTCCGCGTCGAGCAGCTCTATCCGTTCCCGACCATCTCGCTGCCGAAGGTGCTGTCGCGCTACCGGAACGCGCAGGTGATCTGGTGCCAGGAGGAGCCGGCGAACATGGGCGCCTGGTGCTACGTCGACCGGCGGATCGAGAAAGTGCTAGGCGAGATCGACGTCGCCGCCAAGCGTCCGCGCTATGTCGGGCGCGAGGAGGCGGCGAGCCCGGCCACGGGTCTGGCAAAAATCCATGCGGCGCAGCAGGCCGCGCTAGTCAGCGCCGCGCTGACCATCGACTGAAGGACATCCCGATGGCGACCGAAATCAAGGTGCCCACGCTGGGCGAGAGCGTCACCACCGCCACCGTGGCGCGCTGGCTTCGCCAACAGGGCGAGGCCGTGGCGGCGGACGAGCCGCTGGTCGAGCTCGAGACCGACAAGGTAACGGTGGAGGTGAACGCGCCTTCCGCCGGCACGCTCGCCGAGATCCGCGCCGCCGAGGGGGCGGAGGTCGAGGTCGGCGCCGTACTCGGCACGCTCGACGCCGCCGGCGCCGCGCGCCACACGCCGGGGCCGGCGGCCAACCCACAGGCCGGGGTGCACGCGCCGCC
>DAIDKZ010000050.1 GCA_027449745.1 Acetobacteraceae bacterium
TGCCCATGTGTGCGAGGGTTTGCCGCGTCCGCGCCCGGTCCGGGGGCGCCGGATGAGCCGCTTTGCCTATGTCAATGGCCGCTACCGCCCGTTCGCCGAAGCCGCCGTCCATATCGAGGATCGCGGCTATCAGTTCGCCGACGCGGTCTACGAGGTCGTCTATGTCCGCGGCGGTCGCCCGGTCGATGCGGACCTCCATCTCGACCGGCTGGAGCGCTCCCTGGCGGCGCTGGCGATCCGCCCGCCGATCGGCCGCGCCGCGCTCGGCGCGGTGCTCGCGGAAATGGTCCGCCGCAACCGCATCAACGACGGGCTGCTCTATCTCCAGGTCAGCCGCGGCGTCGCCCGGCGCGAACACGCGTTTCCCGCCCCTGGCCCGGCGCCCGCCCTCGTCGTCACGCTGCGCCGCCTGCCGCCCTACCCGAGCGACCCCGCCCGCTGGGCCGGCCGCGCCGTGACCCGGCCGGATGAGCGCTGGGGCCGTTGCGACATCAAGACCACCAATCTGCTGCCGAACGTGCTCGCCAAGCAGGCCGCACGCGAGGCCGGCGCGATGGAGGCGATTCTGGTCGACTCCGCCGGCATGGTGACGGAGGGAGCCTCGACGACGGTATGGATCGTCGACCAGGCCGGGCGGCTCTGCACCCGCCCGCTGGACCACGCCGTCCTGCCCGGCTGCACCCGCGCCGCCCTGGTCGCGCTGCTCGCCGAGCGCGGCATCGGCTGGGACGAGCGCCGCTTCAGCCTCGCGGAGCTGCGCGCCGCGCGCGAGATTTTCCTCACCAGCGCGTCGGGCTTCGTGCGCCCGATCGTGGCGCTCGACGGCGAGCCGGTCGGCGACGGGGCTCCCGGACCGGTGACGCACCGGCTGTTCGACCTCTTCGCCCGCCATGTCCAGGGCGGCGCCCACAACCGTGAGCCCTGACAGACCCGCACCCATGATCCGGCCGACCGCGCTTCTCTATGACTGGGACGACACGCTCGCCGATGGCTGGGCCGGCATTACCGCCGCCATGAACGCCGCCCTCGCCGCGCATGGCATGCCGGCCTGGAGTGTCGAGCAGACGCGGGCGCGGGCGCGCCGCTCCCTGCGCGAGGCGTTCCCGGACCTGTTCGGGCCGGGCTGGGAGCGGGCCAGGGACATCTTCTACGCGGAACTTCACGCGTGCCACCTCGCCCAGCTGCGGCCGAAGCCGGGCGCGGCCGCGGCGCTCGCCGCCGGGGCGCGCTGGCCGCAGGCGGTGGTGTCCAACAAGGCCGGCGCCGTGCTCCGCCGCGAAGTGCACCATCTCGGCTGGCGTGGCCATTTCGGGGCCGTCATCGGCGCCGGCGACGCCGCCCTGGACAAGCCGGATGCCGCCCCCCTGCACCTCGCGCTGGACCGCATCGGGGTCCGGCCATCGCCCGCGGTGTGGTATATCGGCGACACCGCGCTCGACATGCAGGCCGCCCGCGCCGCCGGGTGCACCGCCATCCTGCTCGGCGATGCCGCCCATGATGGCGGCGTCGGCCGCGCGGCGCCCGACCTGAACCCGCCGGATGCCGACGCGCTGGCAATGCTGCTCTGCAACATAATTTAGGGAAACGACCCGGTCACGGCTTGTGGACGGGGGCCTGAGTGATAGATTGAAGACACGAGCCGGCGTGCCACGCGCGGGTCGCGTGTTGATAGCAAACGCTTACATAAGAAGGATGGCACCGTGGCCAACGAGAAAGCTCAAAACGTTCAGGACGTGTTCCTGAACCACCTCCGCAAGAACAAGACCCCTGTGACGGTCTTTCTCGTCAACGGCGTGAAGCTGCAGGGAATCATAACGTGGTTCGATAATTTCTCCCTGCTGCTGCGCCGCGACGGGCACACTCAGCTGGTGTACAAGCACGCCATCAGCACGGTGATGCCGGGCGCCCCCGTGCAATTGTTCGACGCGAGCAAGGTCGAGGCGACCGCTCCGCGCGAGGCCGCTGCTGCCGGTGTCGGCTGAGGCCCATGGCGGCTGAAGACGGCCGGCCGGCCGGGGATGGAGCGCCGGCCGAGGGTGCCCGGGGCCGCGTGGCGCCGGTCTCCGCGCTCGCGCCACCGACCCGCGCCGCCGTCATCCTGCCGTGGGAGCGACCGGACCGTCAGCAGGCGCAGCGGGCCGCCGAGGCCCGTCTGGCGGAGGCCAGCGGTCTGGCCGCCTCCATCGGGCTCGTCGTGGTCCACTCGGCCGCGCTGCCGCTGCGCGCGCGCCGTCCGGCGACGCTCCTCGGCGAAGGCCAGGTGGAGCTGATCGGCCAGGCCATAGCCGGGCAGTCGGTCGCCGTCGTCGTCGTCGATGCCGCGCTCTCGCCGGTGCAGCAGCGCAACCTGGAGAAGGCCTGGGGCTGCAAGGTCATCGACCGCACCGGCCTGATCCTGGAGATTTTCGGCGAGCGCGCGGCCACCCGGGAAGGCGCGCTGCAAGTGGAACTGGCGCATCTGGACTATCAGCGCAGCCGCCTCGTCCGCTCCTGGACCCATCTCGAACGCCAGCGCGGCGGCTTCGGCTTCCTCGGCGGGCCGGGCGAGACCCAGATCGAGGCCGACCGGCGCCTGATCGGCGAGCGCATCGCCAAGCTGCGCCGCGAGCTCGAGCAGGTGCGGCGCACCCGCGGCCTTCACCGCAGCGCCCGCAAGCGCGTGCCCTACCCGATCGTCGCCCTGGTCGGCTACACCAACGCCGGCAAATCGACGCTGTTCAACGCGCTCAGCGGCGCCGAGGTGGTCGCGCGCGACCAGCTCTTCGCCACCCTCGACCCGACCATGCGCGGCATCCGCCTCGCCTCGGGGCGGCGGGTGATCCTCTCCGATACCGTCGGCTTCATCAGCGAGCTGCCGACCGAACTGGTCGCCGCCTTCCGCGCCACGCTCGAGGAGGTCGCCGAGGCCGACGTGATCCTGCATGTGCGCGACATCGCCCATCCCGATACGCTGGCCCAGCGCGCCGACGTCGTCGCGGTACTCGACGGCATGGTGCGTGATGGCACGCTCGATGCCGACTGGCCGGAGCGGACCATCGAGGTGCTGAACAAGGCCGACCTGCTCGGCGGTATCGCCGCGGTGCCGGAGCGCGGCGATGCGGTGGCGGTCTCGGCCATCACCGGCGAGGGGCTGGAGGCGCTGCGCGCGGCGATCGAGGCGCGGATCGGCGTCGGCATGGAGGTAGCGGAATATGTGCTGCCGCCGGAGGACGGCGCCCGCCTCGCCTGGCTCTACGAGCATGGCGAGGTGATCGGGCGGCAGGACGCCGAGCAGGCGATCCGCGTGACGGTGCGGCTGCTGCCCGCCGACCGGGCCCGGTTCGAGCGGGCCGGGTGAACTTCTCTCGCCACGATCTCGACGCGCTCGCCGCCATCCTGCGCGAGGCCGCGCGGGCCGAGATCCTGCCCCGCTTCCGCCGCCTTGCCCCCGGCCAGATCCGCCAGAAGACCGGCCCGCTCGATCTCGTCACCGATGCCGACGAGGCCGCCGAGGCGGCGATCACCGCCGCCCTCGCCCACCGCTTCCCCGGCGCGCTCGTCGTCGGCGAGGAGGAAGCCGGCCGCGATCCGACGCTGCTGGGGCGCCTCGCGGACGCGCCACTCGCCTTCGTGGTCGATCCGGTGGACGGGACGGCGAATTTCGCCGCCGGGCTGCCGCTGTTCGGGTGCATGGCGGCGGCGATCGTCGATGGCGCGGTGGTGGCGGCGGCGATCCACGACCCGATCGGCGATGACGTCGCCCTGGCGCTGCAGGGCGCGGGCGCGTGGATGCGCGGCGCGGACGGGGCGGCGCAGCCGCTTCGCGTCGCCGCGCCGGCGCCGGTCGAGGCCATGGCCGGCACCGTCTCCTGGCGCTATCTGCCGGATCGGCTGCGCGCCAGGGTGTGCGCCAACCTGCCGCGGCTGGCCGCGGTGTGGGACTATCGCTGCGCCGCGCACGAATACCGGCTGCTGGCCACGGGGGCCTGCCATTTCGTGCTGTTCAACCGCCTGCTGCCCTGGGATCACGCGCCCGGCTGGCTGCTGCACCAGGAGGCCGGCGGCTTCTCCGCCCAGTTCGACGGCACGGCCTACCGGCCCGGCGTCACCGCCGGCGGGCTGATCTGCGCCCCGGACCGCGAGGCGTTCGAGGCGCTGCGCAGCGCGATCCTGGAGCCGTAACCGCGCGCCGGGTGCGGGCGGGAGGTTGCGCGCCGCCGCGGGATGTGCTCTACGCCCGCGTCCCTGCCGGGAGCGACGGCATCGTTCCCGGCTATGCCCGTTCGGGCCGAGACAAGCCACAGGGAGTATCCGCATGCCGCTCTACGAATGCGTGCTCATCGCACGCAACGATGCGACGCAGCAGCAGGTCGAGCTGATCGCCGACCAGATCGCCACCCTCGCCGAGGGCGATGGCGGATCGGTCAAGAAGCGCGAATATTGGGGCCTGCGCGGCCTCGCCTACCGCATCAAGAAGAACCGCAAGGGCCACTACATGCTGCTCGGGCTCGATGCGAGCCCGGCGACGGTGGTCGAGATGGAGCGCCAGCTCGGTCTCAACGAGGACATCCTCCGCTTCCTCACCGTGCGCGTCGCCGCCATCGACGAGGGGCAGTCCGCGATCCTGCAGCGCCGCTCCGACGAGCGCGAGCGCGGCTTCCGCGGACCCAAGCCGCCGGGCCGGTTCGAGAGCGGGCGGCGGCGCGGCTTCGATGAGCGGGAGGAGTTCCGCGCGCGTGACGAGTTCGACGGGCGCGGCGGGCTCGATGAAGCCCGAATCGGGACGGGGGAGTAGACCGATGTCCGACGATCGCGAGATCAATCCGGCGGCGCGGCGCGCCGCGGTGGGCGCCCGCCGGCCGTTCTACCGGCGGCGGAAATCCTGCCCCTTCTCCGGCCCGAACGCGCCGAAGATCGACTACAAGGACGTGCGGCTGCTGTCGCGCTTCCTCTCCGAGCGCGGCAAGATCGTGCCCAGCCGCATCACCGCCGTTTCCGCCAAGAAGCAGCGCGAACTGGCGCGGGCGATCAAGCGCGCCCGCTTCCTGGCGCTGCTGCCCTACATCGTGAGCTGAGGAGGGCGCCATGGCCGCCGTCGAAGTGATCCTGCTGCAGCGGGTCGAGAATCTCGGCCAGATGGGCGACATCGTGCGGGTCCGCCCCGGCTACGCCCGCAACTGGCTGCTGCCGCAGCAGAAGGCGATCCGCGCGAGCAAGGAGAACCGTGCCCGCTTCGAGACCGAGCGGGCCCAGCTCGAGGCGCAGAACATCAAGCGCCGCGAGGAGGCGGAGCGGGTCGCCGAGCGCGTCAGCGGGCTGGCCGCGGTGATCATCCGTCAGGCCGGCGAATCGGGCGGGCTCTACGGCTCGGTCACGGCGCGCGACGTCGCCGATGCCTGCACCGAGGCCGGGTTGTCCGTGACGCGCCAGCAGGTGGTGCTGGACCATCCGATCAAGACGCTCGGCGTCTATCAGCTGCGCGTCGTGCTGCACCCGGAGGTCAGCATCGCCGTCTCCGTCAATATCGCGCGCTCGCGCGAGGAAGCGGAGCGGCAGCGGCGCGGCGAGGCGACCGTTCCGGTCGAAGAGGAGCCCGCCGACATCGAGGCGATGCTGGATCAGGCGGCCGGCGAGGATCTCGGCTGACGCAGGGGTGAGGCCCAAGGGGGTAAGGCCAGGGCTCTGCCCTGGACCCGCCGGGGTCCGCGACCCCGGACCCCGTCCGCGGGCCTATGGCGCGGCTTGTTCCAGGGCTGATTCCGCTTCCAGCCAGGCGGTTTCGGCCGCCTCGGTGGCCCGCGCCAGCGCCGCCAGGCGCGTCTGCAGCCGGGTGACATCGGCGCCGCGGCCGGGACCATAGACCGCTCCGTCGGCGAGCTCGGCCTCGATCGCCGCGCGCTCGGCGGCAAGCCGGGCGAGCTCCGCCTCGGCGGCGCGCGCGGCCCGGCGCAGCGGC
>DAIDKZ010000051.1 GCA_027449745.1 Acetobacteraceae bacterium
TGGTCATCGCCGGCAGCAGCATCGAGAACGCCGGCGTGCGGACCGGCAATGGCGAGGTGGTGATCTCGTTCGTCTCGCCCACCACTGCGCCGGAGCCGGCCTCGCTCACCCTGCTGGGCAGCGGGCTGGCCGGGCTGCTGGGCGTGCTGCGGCGCAAGGTCCGTCGGCCGCCTGCGTAGCATCGCTGCCGGCCCGGAGGGACGCGAACACGGCACGATGAGCGAGACCGTCGATCTCGCGGCGACGCTGGCGGAGGCGGAGGCGCTCTATGCGCGCGGCGCGTTCGCCGAGATGGTGGCGCTGCTCTCCGGCCTCGCCACGGCGGAACAGCGCAACGCCAGCGTCTTCCGCCTGCTCGGCCTGGCCCAGCTCGGCCTCGGTGCGATCGCGGAGTGCCTCGCCTCCATCGAGGCGGCGGTGCGGCGCGAACCGGAGAATGCCCAGATCGCGCTGCTGTACGGCATCGCCCTGCAGAGTGCCGGGCGGATCGCGGAGGCGCCGGCGCAGTATCGCCGCGCCGCCGAAGCCATGCCGCAGGATGCCGCGCCCCTGGTGAACTGGGCGGCGGCAGAGATCGCCCTCGGCGATGTCAAGGCGGCGATCCGCCTGGCGAAGCGGGGCCAGGCGCTGGCGCCGCAGATGCCGCACGCGCATTACGTGCTGGGGCAGGCGCTGCTCGCCGCCGGGCGCTGGGCGGAGGCGCGGGCGGCGTTCGGGCGCAGCACGGACCTCAATCCCCAGTTCGCCGATGGCTGGATCAACGCCGGCCTCGCCGAATACCGGCTCGGCCGGATCAACGCAGCGATGGCCTCGATGCGCGCCGCGCTGCAGGTCGACCCTGGGCATGTGAAGGCGGCGGGAAATCTCGCCGTGTTCATGCGGCTCACCGGCCAGAGCGAAGCGGCGGAGCAGATCCTGCGGCAGGTGGCGCGCATCCCGGCGGCCGCCGATGCGCGGCTCAGCCTCGCGAGCGGGCTGCTGCAGGACGGTCGCCCCGCGGAAGCGCTGGCGCTGCTGGAGAACGAGCAGCCCGCCGATCCCGCACTCGCGACGCTGTGGCAGTTGCAGCATGCGCTGGCCCTGGTCTCCACCGGTGACGCCACGCGGGCGCGCGCGATCCTCGATGCGATCGGGCCGCCGGCGCCGATCTACCGGCCGATGCTGAGCTGGCGGCGCGTGCTCGTCGCCGAGGCCGAGCGCGACATCGCCGCGGCGCGCGCCCACGCCCTGGAGACGGAGGCGGCGCTGCGGCGGATCGGCCAGGACATGCTGCCGGAAAACCGGATCATGACCCATTTCGACCTCGCCAAATTCTGGTCCCAGTATGACGAACGCGAACGCGCCTTCGGCTTCTGGGTGAGCGGGCACGCGCTGCTGCGGCAGATCCAGCCCTTCTCGCGCGCCGGCTTCCGCGCCTTCGTCAATGCCTCGATCACCGGCTTCTCCCGCGCGCGGCTGCAGGAAGGGCCGCTCGCCTCCAACCGCGACGCGGCGCCGGTGTTCATCGTCGGCCTGCCGCGTTCGGGAACCACGCTCGCCGAGCAGATCATCGGCGCGCACCCGGCGGCGCATGCCGCGGGCGAGCGTCTGGCGCTCGGCCGGATGGTCGCCGCCCTCGGCGGCGGGGCGGATGACGCGGCGGGCGCGCAGCGGGTCGCGGCGCTGGACACGGCGGCGCTCGATGCGGCAGCGGCCCGCTATCTCGCGGAGTTGCACGCGCTCGCGCCCGAGGCGGCGCGGATCGTCGACAAGATGCCGGGGAATGCGCTGTACCTCGGCCTGATCGCCACGATGCTGCCGGGCGCGCGCATCATCCATTGCGTGCGCGACCCGCGCGATACCGGGTTCTCGATCTTCACCTACCGTTTCTACGGCGACCACCCCTACGCGCACGATCTCGCCGATCTCGGCTGGTATATGGGCCAGCACGCGCGGCTGATGGCGCATTGGCACGAGGCCTTGCCGACGCCGCCGCTGCGCCTGTCGCTGGTGGACTGGGTGGCGGATTTCCAGGGCACGCTGGCGCGCGTGCTCGAGTATATCGGGCTGCCATACGACCCGGCGTGCGAGCGCTTCTTCGAGCAGGACGGACCGGTGCGCACCGTCAGCCGCGAGCAGGTGCGCGAACCGGTGAACGCGCGCGGCCTCGGCCGGTGGAAGCCATACGCCGCGCAACTCGCGCCGATGATCGCGGAACTGCCGAAACCGCTGGGCCCCTCCGAGGACGAGCTGCTGCGAGCGCGAAGACAACATCCTGCCAGCCGAGGCTGAACAACGCCATTTCGCCGAGCGCGCCGCCCAAGCCCGAGCGGCGGGTTCAGGGTTGAGCGGCGTGATTCGACCAAATCGGCATCCGGAAAACCCCAAGCGGTTCACATCGGGAGGGCCTATGGAATGAATGAAATTGCTCTCGTATGCGCGGTGGTTCTGGGGCTATTGTTATTCGGTCTTGGATTATGTGTCTCTGTGATACGGTTTCGCGAAGGCACGGTCTCTGGCTTCGAAACAGATCCAGCGAACCTATTACATAAATTCGTCCGGGCTCACGCCAACACGGCCGAATACGTGCCTTTCCTCGCGGTATTGTTCCTCTGTCTGGGCGCGCGAACACCGTCGGCGGCGATCGTATCCCTGATCGTTGCCGCGACGCTGTGTCGCTGTTTGCTCGTCGTCGGTTTGATCGCATGGCCAACGATGGCAAAACCCAACCCAGCCCGGTTCATCGGCGCGCTTGGAACCTACGCAACCGGGTTGGCGCTATGCTTGGCACTCCTGTATTGACGGGAAGCCCGCCAGCAAGCGCCGGGTGGGGCGCCCTTCCGCACCCGACCAACTCTCGGCATCACGGCCAACGCCGGGATGGCTGCCGACGCGAACGGTGGGGTGCGGACGGGCGCCCAACCCTACGCTTTCTACGCAGGGCGGCGAGTTCACCACGCCGGTTCTGCGTCTTCGTCCAGCATAGGCCGACCGGACCCGCGGCCGGCGTCGACCGCGTCCGAGCAGAATGTCCACGGGCGGGCTCGGGTCGAGCCCGCCAGCCGCACGCAGCGCAAAAACGCGAAGCGTGTGGCTTGACACGAGCGCGACCGCCGACCAAATTTTTTTTGACGCATACTGTCTGCCCGGTTCCTTGGGATCAACAAAGCTGGCGATAACTCTTTGCATCACAACTCGTTCGTTATGGTCCCGGCGTTGCTGGAAAGGCTCCCGTGTTGGAGTGCGTGTTGAGTATTTTGGCATAATAGACTAAATCACCGTGAAAGAACGCGCGTGACATGACGAACGATCCCCTTCTCAGAGACGATATCTACACGTTACTGTCCAAATTTCCGAGCGATAGATTAGAACAAATCGTTTGTATCTACAAGAAAAATTCGTCATGGACTCCTTTTCCTGCGGACCGCGACTATAAAGTTCATGGCCTTCCGAGCGGAGCCGATTTCACAGCTTATGCGAACGAAATCGCGCGGGAATTGATCTGGTGGGGCAG
>DAIDKZ010000052.1 GCA_027449745.1 Acetobacteraceae bacterium
CTCCCGCATCGCTTCACCCCGATTGCCCGTCCCCAGGACATCAGGGTCCAACATCATCTCGTCCATCACGACCTCCCCAACTCACATCGGGGTCCAGTTCCTCGTGTCGCCTGGGGTCCAGTTTGGCGTGGCGCCTGACAACTTTGCCGTGGGCCGAAAATCCAGGGGCAGGTCAGCTTGACTAAGCGTTGCATATGCATGACGTCAGACGCGTGAAGAAGACCTCCAAACCGTCCGCCGACCGGCAAGCCATGTTGCGCGAAGTCGCGAGCGCCTGCGCGATCGCGCGGGTGCGGCTGCTATCTCGGGTCATGACCAGCGTTTTTGACGAAGAATTTCGCCCGCTCGGCCTCGTCTCTTCGCAACAGACCTTGCTCGGGCTGATCCTGCGGTTGGGGGAAGCGACAAGGGCGGAGATCGGCCGCGCCGGTCACATCGACCGCACCACCCTCACCCGAAATCTCAAGGTGCTGATCGACGCGGGATGGGTCGAGGAAGTCGCCGGGCACGCGCGCGGGCGTTTGCGCCCATTGAGATTGAGCAAAGCCGGCGAGGATCTCTATTTCTCTTCAATCCCGGCCTGGCGTGCGGCGCAGGCGCGCGCCGCAAAGCTATTCGGGCCGGCGGCGCTCGACGCCATCAAGACCGTCGCGGACAAATTTATGAGCGCGTGAGCATCGCCGGCTTGTCGATGTTGCATATGCACCAATATCGTGCTATTGGTGCATATGCAACATTAAGCCGAATATGGCGAACGGACGGAGAACGCGATGACCAAGATCCTTGTGACCGGCGCGACCGGCGACACCGGACGCCCCAGCGCGGCGGAGCTTCTCAACAAGGGGCTCGGGGTGCGTGCGCTCGCCCATCGGCCGGACGCCCGCGCGAAGGCGCTCGCCGATCTCGGCGCCGAAGTGGTCTACGGCGACATCACGCGTCTTGCCGACGTCCGTCGCGCGATGCAGGGCGTGCAAGGCGCGTATTTCTGCTTCCCCATCGCCGAGGGACTCGTCGAATCGGCCGTGTTCTTCGCCCAGGCCGCCCGGGAGAACGGCGTCCGCCATATCGTCAACCTCTCGCACAAGCAGTCGCGGCCCGATGCGAGGAGCCGGGTCACTCAGAACCATTGGCTTTCCGAGCAGGTGTTCGGCTGGTCGGGCATCCCGACGACAAACCTGCGGATCACCTTCTTTGCGGAATGGCTGCTCTACATCTCGCCGTTCATCCAGCAGGGCCTCTACATCCTTCCATTCGACAGGAACGGCCGCTTCGCGCCGCTCGCCGCGAGCGACACCGGCAAAATCGTCGCCAATATCTTCGCGGACCCAACGGGGCATGGCGGCAAAACCTATCAGTTGCACGGCCCGCGCGAGTTCAGCAACGAGGAACTCGCGGCGGAGACTGGGCGCGTGCTCGGCGTGGACCTGAAATACCAGCAGGTGACCGCGTCGGATTTCATGGATCTCGCGGGCCTCTCCGACAAGGTCACTCTGCGCCGACATTTCGAGGCGGTGCAGATCGACCAGCAGGAGGGCCGGCTCGCCGGCCTCGACGACATCGGCGCGAGGATCATCGGCGGGCCGCTGACGACGGTGGAGCAGTTCATCGACGCCAACCGCTCGCGCTTCGTCCGGGCCGCGTAGGCCCGGCCAGGAAAAGGAGCAATTCAGATGTCTCGAACATTCACGGTGGAGCATATCGTGCTCGCGGCGTCGCGGCCCTTGGCGGGGGTGATTGCGGCGTTCGAAGCGGCGACCGGCGATATTTCGGGGGGACGGCTCCAGCAGGAACTGGCCGCAGCCGCCGACGTCGAGGATTTCGAGCGCCGCTCACGCGCCTATGAGTCCGACAGCGGTTTCATGCGCTTTCCCGACCAGAATCATGGCGCGTGGCTGGCGCTCTACGGCGTGGCCGCGAAGCTCGCTGCACTCGCCGAACGCGTTACGGGCGCAACCGTCCAATGAGGTTCCGGAACGCCGTCAGGCTCACGCTGGCCGCCGGGGCGCTGGCGCTGATCGGCCTCGATCCCGCCCGGGCGGCGGATCCGAACGGCGCTTTAGGCGCGGCCGGCGACGCGTCCTACAAATCGTTCGACGTCGCCTACGAGAACTATCGCTTCCGGGACGGCGAGACGCTGCCGTCGCTTCGGGTCCACTATCTCACGCTCGGCGCGCCGCACCGCGACGCCGGGGGGCAGATCGACAATGCGGTGCTGGTGCTCCATTGGACCGGCGCCGGCAGCCGGGCGATGACGAACCGCCTCTTCACCCGGTCGTTGTACGCTCCCGGCGCCCCGCTCGATGCCCGCCGCTATTTCCTCATCTTCCCCGACGCGGTCGGCTGCGGACAATCCAGCAAGCCCAGCGACGGCTTGCGCGCGAAATTCCCGAATTACGGCTATGGCGACACGGTGGACATCCAGCACAAGCTCGTGACCGAGACGCTCGGAATATCCCACCTGCACGCCATCCTCGGCCTGTCGATGGGCGGCATGAACGCATGGGCTTGGGCGGAGGCCTATCCCGATATGATGGACGGCGTGATGCCGGTTGTCTCGTTGCCGATCAAGGTGTCGGGCCGCAACGCCATCTGGCGACGCCTCGCCATCGATCTGATCCGCGACGACCCCGCATATAGAGGCGGCGACTATTCCGGTCCCGTGCCGGGCTTCGTCCGCGCCTATGCGCTCTTGCGGATGATGATCGACGGCGTCGCGCATTTGCAGACCGTCGCGCCGGATACTTCAGCCGCGGAGAGCTTCCTGAGCGGGGTCGCCGGGCAGGCGCGCGGGGCGGACCCCAACGACCTACTATATTCCCTGGAGGCTTCGGCGGACTACGACCCCGAGCCAAAACTCTCGGCGATCCGCACCAAGCTGTTTGCGCTGAATTTCGACGACGATGAGTTCAACCCTGACCGGCTCGGCTATCTGGAAAGGTTGACGCCGCGCATCCCCGGGGCGCGCTTCGTTGTACAGAAGGGCACAGCCGACTCGCCAGGCCATCTCACCATGGCCCGGCCGGACCTCTGGGCCGGGCGCGTCGGCGATTTCATGCGGGAACTCGACGCGGCCGAATCATCGGCCCCGAAGCGCTGAGGGTCGAAGGGGGACGCGTTCGAATCAAATGCGCGTCGGCCGAGGACCTTTTGGGCGGCGTCACTTTTCGCACGAACGGCCTGGTCGCCGTCGCGACCGCGAGACGCCGCCCGTCGCTGCCATCAAATCTCCGACGAATCTCTGAAGCCGCCCACTCGATTTTGAGGCGGTTAGAAATCCGGGGGCAGGCTACTGGCGCCGAGCGCCGGGGCAGGCCTACGCTCTGTCCGCACCACAGCGGAGGCCGCCGGGCTTGGCAGTGCCGGCGGCAGCTCCTGGCCCTGGAGGATCACGGCGATGCGCGCCTTTCACCATGACCTTGCGGCCCCCCTCATCCGGCGGATCGCCGTCGCGCTGGCCATCGGCTGCGTCGGCGCGGCGCTGCTGCCCGCCGGGGGACAGGCGCAGTTGCTCAACCAACTGGAGAATGCAGTCGGCGCAGGGCAAGGCGGCGGGGCCGCGCCGGGCGGCGGCGCGCTCGGGGGGCTCGGGTCGGCGTTGCCATCCGTGGACAAGGCGAGTCCGACCAATCTCGCCGGGCTGATCCAATATTGTATCCAGAACAACTACCTGGGCGGGGGCGCTGCCTCGGTGAAGAATTCGCTGCTGGGTCGGGCGCCGGGCGGCGCATCCGACAGCCAGTTCAAGGCCGGCAGCAACGGGCTGCTGCAAACCGGCCAGGGCCAGAATTTCGGCCTCGGCGGCGGCGGCCTCAAGGCACAGGTCACCCAGAAGGTCTGCGACCTCGTGCTGCAGCACGCCAAATCCCTGCTGTGAGCCGCGCCGCTCGCCGCCATTCTTGACGCGTCATGAACGATCGTTCATGTGCCGGACTTTCCGGTGAGAGGCCGTAAGGTCGATGATACCCTGATCGTCGCCTGTCGTGCGGCAAAAATATGAGTGTGAATACGGAGCTCAGGACGATTGAACGCTGCCTTGGCCGCCATGTTCGGCGGGTTTATCGGGACGTGTTCTGAATCTATGGGGGAGAATATCCGTGCAATACCGCTTCACACCTCTTGCAGTCTCGAGCTTGACCGTGATCGGTCTATCCGGCTGCGATCACGATGACTATTACCGGCATGCCTATAACCAGCCGCCCGTGATCGTGGTCCAGGCGCCCGCTCCGGCCCCGCCGCCGCCCCCGGCGCCAACCTATGTGGCCCCCCCGCCCTATCCATATTACCAGCCATATCCGTATTACGCGCCGGCCCCGGCCTACTACGGCGCGCCTGGGTATGGCTATTATTACGGCCGGCGCGGCGGCGACTGACGCGTCTGCCGCGGCGCGGGCATTTTCCCGCGGCTGAACGATGCGCTGATGGGTCAGCCCCCGCCGTCGCGGTTGCGCTCGGCGACCAGCGCTGCCATCGCCGCGCCGGCCTCGCCCTCCCCGGCGAGCCCGCTGATCACGCCGGCGCGGTCCGCGGGCGGGCGATTCTGGCTCGCCTTCCACTTGCCTTCCAGCCGCGCGATGGGAATTTCCACCCCGACGATGCCGCGCAGCTGTGCAGCGATGAAATCCGCCGGCGCGTCGGTGACCGCCCATGGCGCCGGGCGGGACGTTTCGCGCGCGCGGGTCAGCCCCTCCACCAAGGCGCGCAGCCAAGCGGCGTCGTCGATGACGCGCGGTGCGCCCCAGGCGTGCACGGTGGCGTAGTTCCAGGTCGGCACCACGCGCCCGGTCTCGCGCTTGGTCGCGTACAGGGAGGGCGAGACATAGGCCTGCGGTCCCTGGAACACCACCAGGCACTCGCCGGTGGTGGCCAGTTCGGTCAGGTGCGGGTTGGCGCGGGCGAGATGGGCGCGCAGCGTGCCGCGAGGGGAGGCGTCCGCATCGAGCAGGAAGGGCAGCGGGTTTGCGAGCAGCCCGGCCGCGCCGGCGGTGATGAGCAGGCCGAACGGGTGGGCGCGCATCAGCGCGTGCTGGACCTCGAGCCGGTCCTCGCGGAATGAAGCGGGCAGATACATGGCGTGGCTCCTCACCGGCGGGTCGCGGGGCACGGGCCGCTCCTTCCCTTGCCGCGATTTAACCCGACCACGAACCGCCGCGCTTGCCAAATCATCGCCGCCCGGCACTATGCCGCGCCTATTCACTCCGCCCGAGGACCCGCGCCATGGCTCCGACCCCGCACCTGTTCCGGCCGGTCAGCTTCCGCTCGGTTACGGCGCGCAACCGGATCACGGTCGCGCCGATGTGCCAGTACAGCGCCGCGGACGGTCTCGGCGACGACTGGCACGTGCAGCATCTCGGCGCCCGGGCGGTTGGCGGGGCCGGCATCGTCTTCACCGAGGCGACGCATGTCTCGGCCGTCGGGCGCATCACCCCGGGCTGCCTCGGCCTGTGGACCGCGGCGCACGAGGCGCTGCTGACGCGCCTCGCCGCCCTGATCAGCCGCTGCGGCGCGGTGCCGGGCATCCAGCTCGCGCACGCCGGGCGCAAGGCCAGCGTGTCGCCGCCCTGGCAGGGCAGCGCGCCGATCGCCCCCGAGGACGGCGGCTGGGTACCGCTCGCGCCGAGCCCGATAGCCTTCGCCGAAGGTCACACCGTGCCGCACGCGCTGACCCCGGGCGAGATCGGCGACATCGCCGGGCAGTTCGCCGCCAGCGCGGCGATGGCGCGCCGCGCCGGGTTCCGCATCATCGAAGTGCACGCCGCGCACGGCTACCTGCTGCATTCCTTCCTCTCGCCGGTCGCGAACCGCCGCGGCGACGCCTATGGCGGCGACCTCGCCGGCCGCTCGCGCGCGCTGATGGAGACGATCGATGCCGTCCGCGCCGAATGGCCGGAGGATCTGCCGCTGTTCGTGCGCCTCTCCTGCACCGATTGGGTCGATGGCGGGCTGACCATCGAGGATACCGTGTCCCTGGCGCGCGCGCTCGCCCGCCGTGGCGATGTCGATCTCATCGACTGCTCCTCGGGCGGCGTTTCGCCGGCGCAGCGGATTCCGTCGCTGCATCCCGGCTACCAGGTCCCCTTCGCCGAGCGGGTACGGCGGGAGGCCGGCATCGCCACTGGCGCCGTCGGGCTGATCCGCGATCCGCACCAGGCGGAGGAGATCGTCGGCAATGGCCGGGCGGATCTGGTGATCCTCGCCCGCGCGCTGCTGGCGGACCCGGCCTGGCCGCTGCGCGCCGCCCGCGCGCTCGGCGTCACGCTCGACCTGCCGGTGCAATATGCGCGCGCCCTGCTCGGCTGACCCCGCCGTCTGCACAGCCGTTCACGCCCCGACCGACCAAGAGGAAGGACAGACCATGCCTGATCGTGCCACTGCCCGCCGTACTGCCCCGCTGCTTCTCGCCGCGCTTGCTGCACCGATGATGCTGGCCCACCCCGCCGCCGCGCAGCCCGCCGGCCCGGCGCCGCAACCCTATGCGCCGCAGCAACCCTACGCGCCGACGCCGCAGACCCAGAGGCCCAGCGCGCCCGAGACGCCGGCGCAGGCGCGCGCCCGCGTCGAACGCCAGATCAAGCGGCTCCACGACGACCTCAAGATCACCCCGGAGCAGACCTCGGCCTGGAACGCCTTCGCCGACGTCATGCGCGCCAATGCCGACCACATGGACACGCTCTATCAGGAGCGCGCCCGGAGCTTCGACACCATGTCCGCGGTCGACAGCATGCGTTCCTATCAGCGCATCGTGCAGGCCCACGCCGAGGATCTTCAGCGCCTGGTGCCAGCCTTCGGGCAGCTCTACGAGAGCCTGTCGCCGCAGCAGCGGCAGACCGCGGACCGGATGTTCCGCTACCACGACCGCGCCGGCATGAACCGCCAGGTTCCCCATAGCTGAGCGAGGCCCGCGACCGGATCCCCCGCCCTTGCCGCGGCGGGGGAACGGGCGCTATACGCGCCGCTCCGATCCCTTTCGCCCGCCGGTCGGCATCGGCGGCGCCAGCAGGAGCAGCACCATGAAGCCCGGCATCCACCCGGACTACCACGAGATCGTGATCATCATGACCGATGGCACGGAGTACAAGACCCGTTCCTGCTACGGCAAGCCGGGCGATACGCTGCGGCTCGACATCGACCCGAAATCCCATCCCGCCTGGACCGGCCAGCATCGCCTGATCGATACCGGCGGCCAGGTGGCGAAGTTCAACAAGAAGTTCGCCGGCATCGGCACCCGCCGGAAGTAGCTGCCAGCCCCGTATCCGAGCCTCCATCCGAGCGGGGCGCCGCCTCTTGAAGCAGGGGGCGGCGCTCGCTATGTCCGGTGCGTCCGGGGTGCCCTCAGGGGCTCCGGACGACCAACCCGGGGTCGGCCCATCCGGCGACCCAGCCAGGACCTTGCTCGTTTCAGGAGGTTTTCGCGATGACCACGATCGACTTCTCACCCCTATTCCGCAGCGCCATCGGGTTCGACCGGCTCGCCCGCTTCGTTGACAGCGCCCAGGCAGCGGGGAACGGTACCGGCTTTCCCCCCTACGACATCGCCCGCACGGCCGAGGATTCCTACCGGCTGACGCTCGCCGTGCCCGGGTTCGCGCCGGAGGATCTCGACATCACGGTGAAGGAAAACACCCTCGTCGTGACCGGCCGCCAGGCGGAGAGCGGAGCGAAGAGCGAAGTGCTCTATCGCGGCATCGACGCCAGGCCGTTCGAGCGCCGTTTCGCGCTGGCCGAGCACATCGTTGCCGACGGCGCCGAGCTGCGCAACGGGCTGCTGCATGTCGCCCTCAAGCGCGTGATGCCGGAAAGCCTCAAGCCGCGCCGCATCGCCATTGCCGCCGGCACGCAGACCATCGCCTCGGACGCCAAGGCCGCCTGAGCCGCGCGCTGCCCGGACCCCGCAACGGGGTCCGGGTCTCCGGCGCTCAGAGCGCCAGCTTCAGTCGCGCGCCGATCTCGCCGATGATGCCGCGGCGGAAAGCCAGCACGCAGACGACGAAGATCGCGCCCTGCGTCACCGTCACCCAGGCGCCGAACTGGGCGAGGTAGTTCTCCATCGCCGTCACCACCAGGGCGCCGACGACGGGGCCGAACACGGTGCCAAGCCCGCCCAGCAGCACCATCAACACCACCTCCCCCGACATCGAGAAATGCACGTCGGTGAGGGTCGCGATGCCGAACACCAGCGCCTTCGTGCCGCCGGCGATGCCGGCGATGAAGCTCGAGATGATGAAGGCGATCAGCTTGTAGTCGTTGGTGCGATAGCCGAGCGAGGTGGCTCGCGGCTCGTTCTCCCGCACCGCCTTCAGCACCTGCCCGAACGGCGAGTGCACGATGCGGTGGATGAGCAGAAAGAAGAACAGGAACAATCCCGCGACCAGCCAATACATCGCCATGTCGGACTGCATCGAGATGAACCCCAACAGCTTGGCGCGCGGCACCTGCTGGATGCCGTCCTCGCCGCCGGTGAAGGGTGCTTCGAGGCAGACGAAATAGACCATCTGGGCCAGCGCCAGCGTGATCATAGCGAAATAGATGCCGAGCCGGCGGATGGCAAGCCAGCCGAACACGACGCCGATGCCCGCGCCGGTGACGCCGCCGAGCAGGATCGCGAGCTCGGCCGACAGCCCCCAGTTCTTTGCCGTCCACGCGGTGACATAGGACCCCATGCCGAAGAACGCCGCGTGGCCGAAGGAGAGCAACCCGACATAGCCGATCAGCAGGTTGAAGGCGCAGGCGAACATCGCGAAGCACAGCACCTTCATCAGAAAGACCGGGTAGAGCACGCTGGGGGTGAACGCCACCAGCGCCACCATCACCGCCAGCGCGACCGCCTGTACTGGCGTGTAGCCGAACACGGTGGCGGGGCTGGAACGCGCCGCGGCGAGCGTGGTGCTGGCGGAACTCGTCATCAGGCGGCCTTTCCGAACAGCCCCGCGGGGCGGGTGAGCAGGACGATCGCCATCACCACGAAGACCACGGTGGCCGAAGCCTCGGGGTAGAACACCTTGGTCAGCCCCTCGATGATACCGAGGCCGAAGCCGGTGAGCACCGAGCCGATGATGGAGCCCATGCCGCCGATCACCACCACCGCGAAGACGGTGTTGATGAAGCTCGAGCCCATGTTCGGATTCACCGAATAGATCGGCGCCGCGAGCACGCCCGCCAGCGCCGCCAGCGCTACGCCGCCGGCGTAGGTGAGCGTCACCATGCGCGGCACGTTGACACCGAAGGCCTGCACCAGCGGCGCATTCTCGGTGGCGGCGCGCAGCATCGCGCCGAGTTTCGTCTTCTCGATCAGCAGCCAGGTGGCGAGGCAGACGACGAGCGCGGCGACGACGACCCAGCCGCGATAGTTGGGCAGGAACATGAAGCCGAGATTCGTCGCGCCCTGCAGCGCGCTCGGAATCTGGTAGGGCATGCCAGAGCTGCCGTACTCGTTGCGGAACAGCCCCTCGATGACCAGCGCCAGTCCGAAGGTCAGCAGCAGCCCGTAGAGATGGTCCAGCTTATAGAGCCGGCTGATCAGCGTGCGCTCCAGGACGAGCCCGAAGGCGCCGACGATGAGCGGGGCCAGCAGCAGCGCCCACCAGTAGCCGATGCCGGCATAGTTCAGCAGCATCCAGGCGACGAACGCGCCCATCATGAACAGCGCGCCGTGCGCGAAATTGATGATGTTCAGCAGCCCGAAAATCACCGCCAGGCCGAGCGAGAGCATGGCGTAGAAGGCGCCGTTGATGAGTCCCAGCAGGAGCTGGCCGAAGAGCAGCGGCCCGGGAATGCCGAAGATGGTGAACATGGCCAGCTCCTGCCGCGGTGGCTCAGGCTTTGACCAGCGGGCAGCCGGGATCCACCGGCTGCCACGCCTCGCCGGGCGCCGTCGTCGCCAGCAGGTTGTAGTAGTCCCACTCACCCTTGCTCTGTTCCGGCGTCTTCACCTCGAACAGATAGGACGGCACCAGCAACTGACCGTCGGCGCGGATCTTGCCCGGCCCGAACACATCGTCGTCGGTTGGCATCGCCTTCATGCGCGCCACCACCGCGGCGCCATCCGCCTTGGCGGCGTCCACGCCCATCTCGGCAACGGCCTTGAGATAGTGCAGCGTTCCGGCATAGCAGCCGGCCTGGATCATGTTCGCCATGCGGCCACCGAGCACTGGCTTGGCACGGGCGGTGAAGGCACGGGTCCGATCGTTGAGGTTCCAGTAGAAGCTCTCGGTCAGCAGCAGCCCGCGCGCGGTCGCCAGGCCGAGTGCGTGGACATCGGGGATGGTCATGAGCAGCGCGGCGACGCGCATCGCCGGCGCCAGCCCGAATTCATGCGCCTGCTTGACGCAGTTCACCGTGTCCGTCCCGGCATTCGCCAGGCCCAGCACCTTTGCTCCCGCGGCCTGCGCGGCAAGCAGGAAGGAGGAGAAGTCCGTCGTGCCGGGAAAGGGATAGACGGAATGGCCGAGCACCTTGCCCTTCGCCTCGGTGACGAAGCGCGCGGTGATCTCCTCCAGCTCGTGGCCGAACACGTAGTCGGCGGTTACGAAGTACCACGTGTCGCCGCCGGACTTCACCGTGTTGCCGCCCGTCGAGCGCGCCAGCATCCAGGTGTCGTAGGTGTAGTGGACGGTGTTGGGCGAGCACTGCTTGCCGGTCAGACCCGTGGTCGCCGCGCCCGAATTGATGAACACCTTGTTTTTCTCGCGGCAGACGCTGTTGACCGCGAGTGCGACGGACGAGGTCGGCACGTCCATGATCATGTCCACGTCATCGCGATCGAACCATTGCCGCGCGATCCCGGCGCCGACATCGGGTTTGTTCTGATGGTCGGCCGACAACACTTCCACTGTCAGCCCCTTGCTGGCCGCGAACTCCTTCACCGCGAGCTGCGTGCAGGCGACCGAGAGCTGCCCGGTCGTATCGCGGTACGGACCCGACATGTCGTTGAGCACGCCGATGCGGATGGGCTTGCCGGCGGCGCGCGCGCGGGGCGCGGCCAGCCCGGCGGCCAGCGGCAGGGCGGCGGCACCCAGAAGGGTGGCGCGGCGGGTCGGCATCGGTTGTGTCATGTCTCTACTCCTTCACGAGAACGCAGCCGCGGCCGAGCGGTGGCGCGGCCTCGTCAGGCGGTGTGGTCGCCAGCTTCGTATAATAGTCCCACGGCCCGCGGCTTTCCGCCGGCGACTTGACCCGGAACAGATGGGCCGGAACAAGGACACGGCCGTCGGCGCGCAGACGGAAACCGCCGAAGGCGTCGTCGTCGCACGGCATCGCCTTCATCCGCGCAACCGTCGCCGCGCCGTCGCGCGCCGCCGGCAGACCCATCGCCGCGACCGTCCTGAGATAATGCAGCGTGCCCGAATAGGTCCCGGCCTGAGCCATCGTCGGCGGCGCGTGATTCGGCATCGTCGGCCGCACCCGCGCCGTCATCGCCCGCGTGCGCTCATTCAGATCCCAGTAGAAGCTCGCGGTCAGATTGAGCCCCTGCGCGACTTCGAGCCCGACGGCGTTGACATCGCAGATGAATCCCGAGAGCGATGCCAGATGCATGCGCCGCGACAGGCCGAACTCGTGCGCCTGCTTGAGCGAGTTGACGAGATCAGCCCCGGCATTGGCGAGACCGATCACGTCGGCGCCGGAACTCTGCGCCGCGAGCAGAAAGGAGGAGAAATCCGTCGTACCCGGGAACGGGTAGAACGAGGTACCGAGCACCTTGCCGCCGCTCGCCTCGACCGTCGCGGCGCTCTCGCCCTGCAACTGGCGGCCGAAGACGTAGTCGGCAGCGACGAAATACCAACTCCGGCCGCCGTTTCGCACCATCTGCAACGCGGTGGAACGGGCCAGCATGTAGACGTCGTAGCTCCAGTGGACCGCGTTGGGCGAGCATTGCCGCCCGGTGAGCTCCGTCGTCCCGGTGGCCGCGGCAACCGCCACCTTGTTCTTCGCTCGCGCGACCTGCGCCACTGCCAGCGCCACCGCCGAGTTGGTGAGATCCGTCACCATGTCGACGCCGTCGCGATCGAACCATTGCCGTGCGAGCGCGACACCCACATCCGGCTTGTTCTGGTGGTCCGCGACGAGAATCTCGATGTCGAAGCTGCCGGCGCCGAATTCCGCGACGGCCTGGCGCACGCAGGCGAGCGCGCCGGGCCCCGCGATCTCCCGGTACGGCCCGGACTGATCGCCGAGAACGCCAATACGCACCACCGGCCGCGCCGCGCGCGTCGCCCTGCCCACGAACCCGGTGGCGAGAAGCGCACCGCCGAGAACCTGTCGCCGTGATGGCTGCACTCTGTTCATCAAACACCCAAATATTCGTGCAGCTTGCCCATGTTCGAGGACAGCGCCGCGTTCGGAATCATGTCGACGATCTTGCCGTGCTCCATCACGTAGTGCCGGTCCGCCACCGTCGCGGCAAAGCGGAAATTCTGCTCGACGAGCAGAACGGTGAAGCCGCGGGCCTTGATCTCGCGGATGGTGCGGCCGATCTGCTGGACGATCACCGGCGCCAACCCCTCGGTGGGCTCGTCGAGCAGCAGCAGCCGCGCACCGGTGCGCAGAATGCGCGCGATCGCCAGCATCTGCTGCTCGCCGCCGGACAGCTTCGTGCCCTGGCTGGCGGACCGCTCCTTGAGGTTCGGGAACAGCGCATAGATCGTCGGCAGATCGAGCCCGCCGCTCGCCACCACCGGCGGCAGCAACAGATTCTCGGTGACATTGAGCGAGGCGAAAATGCCGCGCTCCTCCGGGCACAGCGCGATGCCGGCGCGCGCGATCAGATCCGGGCGGAGCGCGATCGTCTCTGTCCCGCGATAGCGGATGCTGCCCTCGCGCCGCCCGACCAGCCCCATGATCGCCTTCATGGTCGTGGTCTTGCCGGCGCCATTGCGTCCGAGCAGCGTCACCACCTCGCCCTCGTTCACGGTAAAATCGACGCCGTGCAGGATGTGGCTTTCGCCATACCAGGCGTGCAGAGCATCGACCGCGAGCATCGGCATCTCAGCCATCGACGTCTCCGAGATAGGCCGTCATCACTTCGGGATTGCGCGAAACGCTGGCGTAGTCGCCTTCCGCCAGCACGCGCCCGCGTGTGAGGACCGTTATGGTGTCGCACAGACCTTCAACGACGGAGAGATTGTGCTCCACCATCAGGATCGTGCGTCCGCCGCGAATGCGGCGGATGAGGGAGACGACACGATCGACATCCTCGTGCGTCATCCCCGCGGTCGGCTCGTCGAGCAGCATCATCGGCGGATCGAGCGCCAGCGTCGTCGCGATCTCGAGCGCGCGCTTGCGGCCATAGGGCAGTTCGACCGCGGTATGATTGACGTAGTCGGACAGGCCGACATCGGCGAGAAGCTCGCGCGCACGGGCATCGAACCGGTGCAGGACCCGCTCCGAGCGCCAGAAGTCGAAGGAGTTGCCACGGCTGCGCTGCAGCGCCAGACGGACATTCTCGAGCACGGAGAGATGGGGAAACACGGCGGAGATCTGGAAGCTCCGCACCAGGCCGAGGCGGGCGACGGCGGCCGGCGGCAGGCCGGTGATGTCGCGGCCGGAAAAGCGGATCGTGCCGCGTGTCGGCTGGAGGAACTTTGTCAGCAGATTGAAGCAGGTCGTCTTGCCGGCGCCGTTCGGCCCGATCAGCGCGTGAATGGTGCCCGCCCGCACCGCCAACTTCACCCCGTCGACCGCCACGAAGCCGCGGAATTCCTTCGTCAGCCCCTCGGTCTCCAGGATGTATTCCGCCACTCGGCTCCCCCGCACGACTTGGTCTTGAACGCCGGCGGTGATTGGCATATCGCCGCCCGCCGCGCAAGGCTATGTTGTGATCCTGTCGGGGACTCCATCGACGGCCAGCGCCGCGCGAACCAGGGCGAGGTGGGAAAACCCTTGCGGGAAATTGCCGAGATGTCGTCGCGTTTTCGGATCGTATTCTTCCGCCAGCAGGCCGACGTCGTTGCGAAGTGATAACATGTGCGCGAGGGCCGCCGCCGCCTCCTCGCGCCGCCCGTCGAGCATCAGCGCCTCCACGCGCCAGAAGCTGCAGGCGAGGAATGCGCCCTCCTCGCCGTCCAGCCCGTCCGCGCGCGCCTCGGTGCGATAGCGGCGCACCAGCCCGTCCACCATCAGCTCGCGCTCGATCGCCGCCAGCGTGCCGCGCACGCGCGGATCCTCGGCCGGCAGGAACCCTGTGAGCGGAATGCGCAGCAGGCTGGCGTCAAGTTCGCTCGAACCGAAGCTCTGCATGAAACTGCCGCGTGTGGCATCGAAGCCCTGCGCGCAGACAGTGGCGTGGATATGTCGCGCCAGCGCCCGCCAGCGATCGAGCGGCGCCTCCAGCCCGTCGCGCTCCGCGCTTCGGATGGCGCGGTCGAGCGCGACCCAGGCCATCACCTTGGAGAAGGTGAAATGCCGCCGCCCGCCGCGCATTTCCCACAAGCCCTCGTCGGGCTGGTCCCAGATGCGCTCGAGCTGTCCGATCAGCGCCATCTCCAGCGACCAGGCCGAGCGCGGCGCCGCCAGCCCGCTGAAGCGCGCATGCTGGAGCGCGCTGATCACTTCGCCGAAGATGTCGAGCTGCACCTGCCCGGCAGCGGCGTTGCCGATCCGCACCGGCCGCGCACCCTGGTAGCCGGGAAGCCAGGACGCCTCCCACTCGTCGAGCCGGCGCTCACCGGCCAGGCCGTACATGATCTGCACCTGCTCGGGGCTGCCGGCGATGCTGCGCTGCAGCCAGTCCCGCCAGGCCTGGGCCTCGGCGAAATACCCGGCGTCCATCAGCGCCTGCAGCGTCAGTGTCGCATCGCGCAGCCAGCAATAGCGATAGTCCCAGTTCCGCCGCCCGCCGAACTGCTCCGGCAGCGACGTCGTCGGCGCGGCGACGATGCCGCCGGTCGGCGCGTAGGTCAGCGCCTTCAGCGTGATCAGCGAGCGCAGCACCGGCTCGGCGAAGGCGCCGCGATAGGTGCAGCGGGCGCTCCAGTCCTGCCAAAAGCGCTCGGTGGCGGCGCGTTCGGCGACGGCGTCCAGCGGCGGCGGCGGCGGCGCGTGGGAGGCGGCGTGGGCGAGGACGAAGGCCACCGTCTCGCCGGCTTCGATCTCGATCGTCTGGCACAGATCCGGCCCGCCCGGCGGCGCCGGCGTGTCCGGCAGGCTGGCGAGCCCCGCCGTGTCGGAGACGGCGCGCAGGACCACCTGGTCCGGCCCGGCGATGGCCCTGAGCGCCGCCGGCCCGAGCGCGCTGATCCATGGCAGGGTGCGGCCGTAATCGAAGCGCAGCGCCAGTTCGAAGCGCAGCGCCACGCGGCCCGAGCGGCCCTCGACGCAGCGGATCAGGGCCGGGCGCGGACTGTCGGGCGAGCCGGAGACCGGCATGAAGTCGATCACCGCGACGCTTCCCGTTTCGGTGTGGAACACCGTCTCCAGCACCAGGGTGCCGGGATGGTAGAAGCGCTGCACCCGGCCCGCCGCGCTCTGCGGGCGGATCAGCCAGCGCCCATGCGTCGGCGTGCCGAGCAGGGCGGCGAAGCAGGCGGGGCTGTCGAATCGCGGCCAGCACAGCCAGTCGATCGACCCGGCCCGGCTGACCAGCGCGGCGCTGACGCAGTCGCCGATCAGCGCGTAATCCTCGATGGCGGCGGGCGCGCCGGCCGGGTCCGTCATCGGCGCTCAGCCGGCATGGGTTCTACCCGACATGGCCGAAGACCCGGCTGCCATTGGCCGGACATGAGCAACGCTGGCCCGGCGCGCCCGGCGGATCCAGCGGGCAGATATGGGCGCCGGCGAAGCAGGTCCGGCCTGGCACGGCACCGCCGGGCAGCGGGCCGGCCGGCGCCGCCGTCTCCGGCCCGGGGCTGTCGTCGGGCGGTTCGTACGGCCCCGGCGCGTAGGAAGGTGGGGCATTGTATTGCGGAGCATAATAATAAGGCGGCGGCACCACGGCCGGCGGGGCGAGCATGGGCGCGCCATAATAGGGCATCATGGGCGGCCCGCCGAGAAACACCCCGCCGGACCACCAGGCCTGCACCGGCATCGGCCATGCCCCGCCCGCCATGGCCAGCAGCACGAGGGCGCGGGCCAATGTGCAGTGGCTCCGGTCGCGTGCAGCCGTTCGGTGTCCGTTCATGGCGAATCCCGGCATTCCTCAGCTCAACCGCTTTGGGTCTCCTTTGGGCAGCGAGTGTGGTCGCGCGGGCCTGGAACGCAAGTCCCGGGCGGCGGTGCAGCTTGACTTTCCGTCACGCATTCAAGATACCGCACAGAATACGCGACCAGCACCGCGCCCGCCGCGTGCCGCCCCGGCCGCCGCGCCACCGAAAGCATCCTGTGTCCGAGACCGTCACGTCCTCCGAGATGATTGCCCTCGCGGCAGACCCTGCCCCTGCCCCGTCCGAGCCCGCCGCCGCGCCCGTCACCTTTGCTGATCTCGGCCTGTCCGAGCCGATCCTGCGCGCCGTGGCCGAGAAGGGCTACACCACGCCGACGCCGATCCAGGAGCAGGCGATCCCCGTGGTGCTGATGGGCCGCGATGTGCTCGGCAGTGCACAGACCGGCACCGGCAAGACCGCAGGCTTCACCCTCCCGCTGATCGATATCCTTGCCGGCTCGCGCGGGCGAGCGCGCATGCCGCGGGCGCTGATCCTCGAGCCAACGCGCGAACTGGCGCTGCAGGTGGCGGAGAATTTCGTCGCCTACGGCAAGTACACACGCCTGACGCATGCGCTGGTCATCGGCGGCGAGAGCATGGCCGACCAGCGTGATGCGCTGACCCGCGGCGTCGATGTCGTCATCGCCACGCCGGGACGGTTGATCGACATGTTCGAACGCGGCAGCCTGCTGCTGACGGACGTGAAAGTGCTCGTCATCGACGAGGCCGACCGCATGCTCGACATGGGCTTCATCCCCGATGTCGAACGCATCGTCGCCATGCTGCCTCGGACGCGCCAGACGCTGTTCTTCAGCGCCACCATGGCGCCCGAGATCCGTCGCCTCGCCGATGCCTTCCTGCAGAACCCGAAGCCGATCACCGTCTCCCCGCCCGCCTCAGTGGCCAGCACCATCACCAGCCGCTACACGCTCGTCGCCGAACACGACAAGCGCGAGGCACTGCGCCGGCTGATCCGCGCCGAGGACGTGCAGAACGCACTGATCTTCTGCAACCGCAAGCGCGACGTTGACATCCTGTTCCGCTCCCTCACCCGACATAATTTCAAGGCCGGCGCGCTGCACGGCGACATGACCCAGCCGATGCGCTTCGCCACGCTGGAGAAGTTCAAGGCTGGCGAGATTCAGTTGCTGGTGTGCAGCGACGTCGCCGCCCGCGGCCTGGACATCGGCGGCCTGTCCCACGTCTTCAATTTCGACGTGCCGCACCATGCCGAGGACTATGTCCACCGCATCGGCCGCACCGGCCGCGCCGGGCGGGAGGGCCGCGCCTTCACCCTGGCAACGCCAGAAGACCGTCTCGCCATGGCGGCGATCGAAACACTGACCGCCGGCGCCATCCAGCGCATGCAGATCGAAGGGCTCGACGCGGTCGAGTGGAGCGAGGCCGCACCGGGCCGGCGTGGCCGGCGTGGCGGCGCGCGGC
>DAIDKZ010000053.1 GCA_027449745.1 Acetobacteraceae bacterium
GCCGGCGCCGCGCATATCCGGCAACTCTGGCTGTTCTGGCTCGCGCCGATCCTGGGCGGCGCGCTCGGCGGGCTCGCCGCGCGACTGCTGGGCGAGACAGCCTCGTCCCACGACAAGCCGGGGATCGCCACGGACCCGGCATCGCAGCGGTAATAATCCCCCCTCTGCCGCCGCGGTGGCACGCTGCGTGCGCCCGGGTAGCAGCGGGGGCGCACAACGAATATTTTCGCCGCCCTGGTAACCGCCGCCCGCGCTCCGCCGCAGCATCATCAGGCGTACATCGCGCCTGAAACCAGGAGAGAAACCCATGGACCGTCGTTTGCTCGCTACCACCGTCGCCGCGGCCGCGATCGGGCTTGCCTTCGCTGCCCCCGCGATGGCAGCCAATCCGCCAGCCGGGATGGAGAAGTGCTTCGGCGTGGCCGCCGTCGGCCACAATGACTGCGCTTCGGAACTGCGCAACTCGGCGGCAGCGCATTCCTGTGCCGGCCAGGGCACCAAGGCGCGCGACCCGCACGACTTCACCTACGTCCCCGCCGGCGCCTGCGCCAAGATCGACGGCGGGAAGCTGTCCGCGACCTGACGCCGGATCGGGCGGCGGGAAAATTTTGCCGCGACCAGGTAACCGCCGCCCGCGCTCCGACGCAGCACCACCGGGCGCAGGATCGCGCCCCGCAATCAGGAGAGAGACCCATGGACCGTCGTATGCTCGCCGCCTCCGTCGCCGCCGCCGCGCTCGGCCTTGCCGTTGCCGCGCCGGCCCATGCCGCCGACAAGAAGATGTCCGGCATGGAGAAGTGCTACGGCATCAACGCCAACGCCAAGAACGACTGCGCCGCCGGGGCGCATTCCTGCGCCGGACAGTCGACGAAGGCGCGCGATCCCAAGTCCTTCGTCTTCCTGCCGGCCGGCGCCTGCAGCAAGATCGACGGCGGCAAGCTGTCCTCGACCTGAGGCGAGGCGCGCGGTGTCGGTGCATATCAACGAGGTGCCGGCGCTGCCGATCCCCCCGCGCGGGGGGATCGGCCTGCGCTTCCCCCACCACCGCCAGATGCGCGAGGCGCGGCCCGGTGTCGCTTGGCTGGAGGTGCATCCCGAGAACTACATGGGGGGCGGCGCCGCGCCGCGGGCGCTGGAGGTTCTGCGCGCCGACTATCCGCTGTCGCTGCATGGCGTCGGCCTCTCGCTCGGCTCGGCCGAGGGGATCGACGCCGCGCATCTCGACCGGCTCGCGGCTGCGGTCGACCGGTTCGCGCCTGCGCTGGTTTCCGAACATCTGGCCTTCTCGGTCGCCGACGACGTCTTTCTCGCCGATCTCCTGCCGCTGCCGCTGACCGAGGAGACGCTGGCGATCGTCAGCGCGCATGTCGATCGCGTGCAGAGCCGGCTGAAGCGCCGCATCCTCGTCGAGAATCCCAGCACCTATCTGCAATTCAGCCACTCGACCATCGCCGAGCCGGAGTTCCTCGCCGCCCTCGCCGCGCGCACCGGCTGCGGCCTGCTCGTCGATGTGAACAACATCTTCGTGTCCGCCAGCAACCATGGCTGGGATGCGCACGCCTATCTGCGCGCCCTGCCGCAAGCCGCGGTGGACGAGATCCATCTCGCCGGCCACACGGCGATCGAGGCCGGTGGCGCCAGCATCCTGCTCGATGCGCACGGCAGCCACGTCTGCGCCGAAGTGTGGGCGCTCTACGACGCCGCGCTCGCCCTGTTCGGCCCGGTGCCGTCACTGATTGAGTGGGATAACGACATTCCGCCGCTGGAAACCCTGATCGAGGAGGCCGCGCGGGCCGATGCGAAGCTCACTACCCATCGCAGGAGGGCTCCCGGTGCCCGCGCTGCGTGAGGTCCAGGCCGCGATGCGGGCGGCGCTGCTCGGCGGCAACGCCGCTTCGATCATCGGCCTGATCCAGGCCAACGGCATCGCGCCCGCAGCGCGGCTCGACGTCTATCGCGCCAATGTGCAGGCGGCGCTGACAGGCGCGTTGCGGCTGACCTTTCCCGTCGTCGAGAGACTGGTCGGTGCCGCGTTCTTCGACGCCGTGGCGCTGCGTTTCATCGAGACCCAGCCACCGAAAGTTGCGATGCTGGCGTGCTATGGGGACGGCTTCGCCGACTTCCTCACCGCCGACCCGGCCGCTGCATCGCTCGCCTATCTGGCCGACGTGGCGCGCCTCGAATGGGCAATGCACGAATCGAGTGAGGCGGCGGAAGCCGTGCCGCTGTCCGCCGTCGCCCTGGCCCAGGTGCTCGCCGATGCCACGGATCTGCGCTTCACACCACACCCGACGCTGCGGATTGTCGCACTCAACCACCCGGCCGACGTGATCTGGGAAGCGGTGCGCACAGGCGACGACGACGTGCTGAGTGCGATCGACGTGCATGCGGGCCCGGTGCATCTGGCGCTGCAGCGCCGCGGCGAGTGCGTCGGCATCGCGCGCCTCGCCGCCGACGAATGGCATTTCCTCGCCGCTCTGATGCGCGGCGAGATGCTCTCCGCCGCCAGTGCCGCCTCGCCGGAGCGCGCGCCGAATTGGCTCGCTGCCTGCCTCACCGCCGAACGCTTCACCGCTGTCCATGAAGATGCAGTCCGGAGCTGACACCATGAGCACTACCCTCGACCGCCCCAACGCGCTCGCGCTGCCGCGAGCGATCCTCGGCGCGCTCGACCGCATCCCATACGCGCTGCTGGCGATTCCCCTGCGCCTGGCGGTGGCGGAGGTGTTCTGGGCCTCGGGCACGACCAAGCTCGCCGACTGGGCCGCGGCGGTGGCGCTGTTCCAGGATGAATACAAGGTGCCGCTGCTGCCACCGGACATCGCCGCGGTGATGGCGGCGAGCATCGAGCTGTCGACGCCGATCCTGCTGGTCCTGGGCCTGTTCACCCGCGGCGCGGCGCTGGTGCTGCTGGGCATGACCGCGTTCATCGAGATTTTCGTCTACCCGCTGGCTTGGCCCACGCACATCCAGTGGGCGGCGATGCTGCTCGTGCTGCTCGCCCGCGGCGCCGGGGGTTTTTCCGCCGATGCGCTGATCCGGCGGTGGTTTTTGGGGTAGAGATTCTTTCGCGGGAAGCGCGCAGATCTCCATCTGCTGCCGCGCCGCGCCCTGACGTCTCGGGGTCCGGGGCCTCCCGCCCCCGGCGGGGTCGAGGGGCAGCGCCCCTCGCCTCCCTCTGACCCGTCTTGAACCCTTTCGCCGAGGCCTATTTTTCCTCGGTGACCATGATCGGCGTTCCCGGGCCTTCGCCGGTGATTTCGATGATGGCTTGTTCGTCCTTGGCGCCGTCGTAATGGACCTGGTTGCCGTAGTGGACGACGAAGCTACCGGCCGGCATCGGCGTCGTGCTGTCGGGGTCGAATTTCCTTCCCGTTCCGACCCACCAGGTTCCGGAAATGACGGTGATGAACCGGTCGCGCAAATGGTAGTGCGGGTGGCTCATATGGAAGGGCTGCCAGCGGATGAGCTGGATATAGAGCCCTGGCTTGGACGGGTCCCCGACCATGTTGGCGTATTCGACGCCGGGAATCTCCGCCGATTCCTTCCACTGGATCTGGTCGGGCAGCGTATAGGCGAGCACTTTCGGGTCCGGCTTGTGGGCGTCGGCCATGCCACCGAGCGCGATCACGGCGGCGAGCAGAACGAAGCGTCGCATGATGGAGCCCTCCGTCAGAACGCGACCTTGTCACCGCCTTTGAGCGCGAGGATTTCGCGTGCCTCGGCCGGGGTCGCGATTTCGAGCCCGAGGCCTTCGAGGATCTGGCGCACCTGCCGCACCTGGGCGGCGTTGCTTTCGGCGAGCTTGCCCGGACCGATCCAGAGGCTGTCTTCCAGCCCGACGCGGACATTGGCGCCCATGGCGGCGGCCATGGCCGCGATCGGCATCTGGTTGCGCCCGGCGCCGAGCACCGACCAGCGATAGGCATTGCCGAACAGCCGGTCCGCGGTGCGCTTCATGTGCATCACGTCCTCGGGATGCGGGCCGATGCCGCCGAGAATGCCGAACACGGTCTGCACGAACAGCGGCGCCTTCACCAAGCCGCGTTCGAGGAAATGGGCGAGATTGTAGAGATGGCCGACATCGTAGCACTCGAACTCGAAGCGCGTGCCGGCATCGCCCAATTCGCGCAGCGCGTATTCGATATCCGCGAAGGTGTTGCGGAAGATGAGATCCCGCGAGCCTTCGAGATGCTGGCGCTCCCAATCGTGCTTGAACTCCTTGAACCGGCCGAGCATGGGGAACAGGCCGAAATTCATCGAGCCCATGTTGAGCGACGCGACTTCCGGCTTGAAGCGCAGCGAAGGCATTATGCGCTCGCGGATGAGCATGGTCGGCGCGCCGCCGGAGGTGATGTTCACCACGGCGTCGGTGGCCTGCTTGATGCGCGGCAGGAAGGCGGCGAAGGCTTCCGGGCTCTGATCCGGCTTGCCGGTGATCGGATCGCGCGCGTGCAGATGCACGATCGCCGCGCCCGCCTCCGCCGCGGCGATGGCCCCGGCGGCGATCTCATCGGGCGTCACCGGCAGGTGGGGCGACATCGAGGGCGTGTGGATCGCCCCCGTCACCGCGCAGGTGATGATGACTTTTCGTCCCGCCATGTTTGTTTCCTCCCTGCCCGCCTCAGTGCCCGAGGGCCTGGACGATTTCTTCCGTCATCTTCTTCGCGTCGCCGAACAGCATCATGGTGTTGTTGCGGAAGAACAGCTCGTTCTCGACGCCGGCGTAGCCGGAGGCCATCGAGCGCTTGATGAACAGCACCGTGCGCGCCTTCTCCACTTCGAGGATGGGCATGCCGTAGATCGGCGATTTCGGATCCGTCTTCGCCGCCGGGTTGGTGACGTCGTTGGCGCCGATGACATAGGCGACGTCCGCGGTCTGGAACTCGTTGTTGATCTCTTCGAGTTCGAACACTTCGTCGTAAGGGACGTTGGCCTCGGCGAGCAGCACGTTCATGTGCCCCGGCATGCGCCCCGCCACCGGATGGATGGCGTATTTGACCTCGACGCCCTCGGCCTTCAGCGTGTCCGCCATCTCGCGCAGCGCGTGCTGCGCCTGCGCCACCGCCATGCCGTAGCCGGGCACGATGATGACTTTCGAGGCGTTCTTGAGGATGAAGGCGGCATCGTCCGCCGCGCCGGATTTCACCGTGCGGTCCCCACCCGGGCCGGCAGCCGGTCCGACCCCGGTATCGGTGCCGAAGCCGCCGAGCAGCACGTTGAGGATGCTGCGGTTCATCCCCTTGCACATGATGTAGGACAGGATCGCACCGGAGGCGCCGACCAGCGCGCCGGTGATGATCAGCGCCAGGTTCTGCACCGTGAAGCCGATGCCGCAGGCGGCCCATCCCGAGTAGGAGTTCAGCATCGAGACGATCACCGGCATGTCCGCGCCGCCGATCGGGATGATGAGCAGGAAGCCGAGGGCCAGCGAGAGCAGCGCGATCAGCCAGAACACCACCTGGCTGCCGCCGGTGGCGAGGAAGGCGATGATCAGCAGCACGATGGCGACGCCGATGCCGAGATTGATCGGGTGCTGCAGCGGGAAGGTGATCGGCGCGCCCTTCATCAGCGCCTGCAGCTTGGCGAAGGCGATCAGCGAGCCGGTGAAGGTGATGGCGCCGATGGCGAGGCCGAGCGACATCTCGATCAGGCTCTGCGGATGGATCGCGCCGGCGCTGCCGATGCCGAACGCCTCGGGCGCATTCAGCGCCGCCGCGGCGACGAACACGGCGGCGAGGCCGACGAGGGAGTGGAAGGCGGCGACGAGCTGCGGCAGCGCCGTCATCTGGATGCGCAGCGCGACGAACGTGCCGACGCCGCCGCCGATGATGACGCCGACGAGCATCAGCCCGTAGCCGCCGAGGCCCATATGCGGATGCAGGAGCGTCGCGAGCACGGCGATGGCCATGCCCACCATGCCCATCTGGTTGCCGCGACGCGCGGTTTCCGGATGCGACAGGCCGCGCAGCGCCAGGATGAACAGAACCGCGGCGACGAGATAGGCGAGCGAGGTCAGGCTCTCGGACATCGCCGCTATTTCCCCTTCTTGCGGAACATCGAGAGCATCCGCTGCGTCACCACGAAACCGCCGAAGATGTTCACGCTGACCAGCGTGACGGCGAGGAAGCCGAACACCACCGCGGCGGTGCTGGTGCCGAGCCCGGTCGCGAGCATGGCGCCGACGATGATCACCGAGCTGATCGCGTTGGTCACGGCCATCAGCGGCGAGTGCAGCGCCGGCGTGACGTTCCAGACCACGTAATAGCCGACGAAGACGGCCATCACGAAGATGGCGAACAGGAAGACGAAAGGTTCGACCGCGTGCGCCACCGGGCCGGCGGCAGCGGCGAGGCGGCCTGCATGTTCAGCGAGTTCGCCGGCCGCAGCGGCGAGCCGTGCGGCCTCCTCGGCCAACTGGTTCGGGTTCATGTCGGGCTCTCCAGGGG
>DAIDKZ010000054.1 GCA_027449745.1 Acetobacteraceae bacterium
TCGCGCCCGAGCTTGACCATCGCCACCCCGTCGTACTCGACGATGTCGGCGGTGGCGTAGGTCTCATTCCAGGCCTCGGGAATGAAACTGCCGGTGCCGACGACATCGATCGGCGCGTGCGCATCGGCCATCACTCGGCACTTGTCCACATTGAAGCCCGAGGAGGCGACGATGCGAACCCTGTCGAACCCGGCCGCATCCAGCGCCTCGCGCAGCCGCCAGACCGCCGCGGCCGAAACGCCGGTACCGACCAGGTAGCGCAATTCCGTCTCGCTGCGGTAGCGCCGGATGGCGCCCGGGGCGTGACGCTCCAGCGCCGCGTAGCTCTCGGCCGGATCCAACCCCTCGATGAATCGCCCGCCATGCGTATCCAACCGCATCGCCAGCCGACCGGCGGTGGCGAGATCGGTGAAGCGGTGGCAGACCTCGAGCGCATCTGTGATCTCGCGGCCGAAATAATCGACCAGCGCGGTCAGCGGTTCGTCGGGGAAAGTTTCGTGGAACATCTCGGCAGCGCGCAGCGTCGAACCGGCATAGCCGATCAGCGCATGCGGCATCGTGCCGCGCCCGGCATCGGCACCGAACCAGTGCGCGGTGAAGTCGTTGGCGTTCCCGATGAAGCCCCGCGCTCCCTCGCGCCGCGCCGCCTCGCTGCCGACGGCGGCAGCGTAGGACATCATCTCCTGCATCTCGCCACCCGCGCAGTGCCGCGCCTCCATCGCCAGGAAGGGGACCTGCGGCAGGGCAAGGCACATCTGGTACGCGTTGTGGGCCGCAACACAGGGTGGGCCGAGCTTCTGTAGGAACAGCGTCTCGAGATCGGCGAGCGCAGCGAAGCTGCCGGTGACGTAGACCATCGGCTCGCCGGCGCCGACCCAGGCGCCCTCAGGATAGACGAGGTCGAGTTCGAACACGGCGCCGCGGGCTGCGGCCACGGCGCGCAGCCAGTCCAGCATCAGTCGAGGCGCCGAAATCACTGGGCGGCGCAGGAACACCGCGTAGGTGACGCGCTTGTCGCCGAAGCGCTGGACGATACGACGGGTGCGGTTAAAATACGCATCCGTCCGCCCGGCGATTTCGGCCAACGGGTCGACGCCAGGGGCGGCGGCGCTCATTGCGCCGCCAGCACCGGCAGTTCGTGGCCGACGCGCCGGGCCTTCAGCTCCTCGGCCAGCAGGAAGGCGAGCTCGAGCGACTGGCCGGCATTCAGCCGCGGGTCGCAGAAGGTTTCGTAGCGGTCGGCGAGATCTGCTTCGGTCAGCCGGTGCGCGCCGCCGACGCATTCGGTGACGTTCTGCCCGGTCATTTCGACATGGACCCCGCCGGCGAACGTGCCCTCCGCGGCATGCACGTCGAAGAAGCCGCGCACCTCGGCGAGGATGGCGTCGAAACTGCGGGTCTTGAGCTTTGCCGCGGTGGAGATCGTGTTGCCGTGCATCGGGTCGCACAGCCAAACCACCGGCGCGCCGGCCCGGCGCACGGCTCGGATCAGCTCCGGCAGCTTCGCCGCGACGCGCTCGGCGCCCATGCGGCTGATCAGCGTGATCCGCCCCGGCACCGCGTCCGGGTTCAGCGTCTCGATCAGGCGTAGAAGATCCTCGGTGCTCGTCGTCGGCCCGACCTTGATCCCGATCGGGTTCCGCACCCCGCGCAGGAACTCCACATGCGCCCCGTCCGGCTGGCGCGTGCGGTCGCCGATCCAGAGGAAATGCGCCGAGCAGGCGTACCAGTCCCCGGTCGTGGAATCGACGCGGGTCAGCGCCTGCTCATAGGGCAGCAGCAGCGCCTCGTGGCTGGTGTAGAAGTCGGTCTCGCGGATCTGCGGCGTCGTCGCGCTGGTCATGCCGCAGGCGGCCATGAAGCCGAGCGTCTCGTCGATGCGGCCGGCGAGGTCCTGGTAGCGGTCCGCCAGCGGCGATTTCGCGGCGAAATCCAGATTCCACCGGTGCACCTGGTGCAGATCCGCGTAGCCGCCGGAGGCGAAGGCGCGCAGGAGATTGAGCGTGCCGGCGGACTGGAAATAGCCGGTTTCCATCCGGGCGGGGTCGGGAACGCGGGCCGTCTCGTTGAAATCCGGCCCGTTGATCATGTCGCCGCGATAGCTGGGCAGGCTGACCCCCGCCACCGTCTCGGTCTCCGAAGAGCGCGGCTTGGCGAACTGGCCGGCCATGCGGCCGAGCTTCACCACCGGCACGCGGGCGCCGAAGGTGAGGACCACCGCCATCTGCAGCAGCACGCGGAATGTGTCGCGGATCATGTTGGCGTTGAAGTCCGCGAAGCTCTCGGCGCAATCCCCGCCCTGGAGAACGAAAGCGTGGCCGTCCACCGCTTGCGCCAAGGCCGCGCGCAGCCGCCTGGCCTCGCCGGCGAAGACCAGCGGCGGGTAGCGCCCGAGCCGCGCCTCGACCTCGGCGAGCTTCGCCGCGTCGGGATAGGCCGGCATCTGGCGGACCGGACGCCTGCGCCAGCTATCCGGCCTCCACGGTTCCTGCTTCACGTCCATGCCTCGCTCCCGGTCCTCGCTCCTGGCCCCTCGGTCCTGGGCCTCATCCAAGATAATCGCGCGTTATCCACCGAAAACGGTGCCGTGGCTACTGCCGCCGGCTACTGCACCGGGACCGGCTCGGGTCCCGCAAGCCGCGTGCGGGTACGCAGGGTGACGAATTCTTCCGCAGCCGTCGGGTGGATGCCGACGGTGCGGTCGAAATCCGCCTTCGTGGCCCCCGCCGTCATGGCCACGGCCAAGCCCTGCATGATCTCCGGCGCGTCTTCGCCCAGCATGTGCGCGCCGAGGACGCGCTGGCTGGCCTCGTCCACGACCAGTTTCATGAATGTCCGGCGCGCCCGACCGCTCAGCGTGTGCCGCATGGGCGTGAAATCGGTGGCGAAAATCTCCACTCGTCGCGTCTTCGCCGCCTCTTCCTCGGAAAGACCCACTGTCGCGATCGGGGGGATCGAGAACACGGCCGTGGGCACCCGGGAAAAATCCCAGCTCCGCGCCGTTTCGCCGAACAGGCGCTCGGCCAGCACATGGCCCTGCGCCGTCGCGACCGGGGTGAGGTTCAACTGGTCGGTGACATCGCCGATGGCATAGATATGCGCCCGGCTGGTGCGCCACTCCGCATCCACCCGCACCGCACCGTTGGCATCCGTCGCTACCCCGGCCCGCTCCAGCCCGAGCCCGTCGGTGTTCGGCGCCCGCCCGGTCGCGAGGAAAACGGCGTCCGCAGCGAGTTCCCGCCCATCGGAGAGCACCGCGCGCCGGGTCTCGCCATCGCGATGGATGGCGCGCATCGATGTCTGCGGATGCAGCGTGATGCCGCTCGCCGCGAGCGCTTCAGCGAGCGCCTGCCGGAGGTCGGCATCGAACCCACGCAGCGGCAGCGGTTGGCGGTAGACAAGATCGACCTGCGCGCCGAGCCCAACAAAGATGCCGGCGAACTCGACGGCGATGTAGCCGCTGCCCATGATCACCACGCGCCGCGGCAGCGTCGGCAGATAGAACGCATCGTCGGAGACGATCGCGTGCTCCGCGCCCTGGATCGGCAGGCGCGTCGGGCGGCCACCGGTCGCGATCACGATGCGCCCGGCGGTGATCTCGCGGCCGTCAACGCTCAGCCGGTGCGGATCGAGGAACGTGGCGCGGGCATCGAAAATCGTCGCCCCGGCCCGTTCCAGCAGCGACCGGTAGGTGGCGTTGAGCCGGCCGATCTCGCGATCCTTGGCGCCGAGCAGGGCCGCCCAGTCATGCGCGCGCGCCGCGATATCCCAACCGAAGCCGCGCGCGTCCGCCGCCTGGGCGCCGTACTCCGCCGCCTGGACCAGCAGCTTCTTGGGCACGCAACCGACATTGACGCAGGTTCCGCCCCAGAATCGCTCCTCCGCGACGCCGACGCGCGCGCCGAGCCCGGCGGCAATGCGGCCGCATCGGACACCGGCAGAACCACCACCGATCACGAACAGATCGAAATCCATGCGCACCTCATCGAATGAAACTTGGGCATTGAACGCAACACGGGGGGCAAAGCCCCCCGTGCCCGAACCAGGAGCCGCCGCGCCCCGGAGACCCGCTTCAGTCAGGTGCCGATGCCACCGAGCGCAAGATATTTGATCTCCAGATAGTCCTCGATGCCGTATTTTGAACCCTCGCGGCCGAGGCCACTCGCCTTCATGCCGCCGAAGGGTGCGACCTCGGTGGAAATGATCCCCTCGTTGATGCCGATAATGCCGTATTCAAGGGCCTCGGCGACGCGGAAGATTCGGCCGACATCGCGCGCGTAGAAGTAGGCGGCGAGACCGAATTCGGTGTCGTTCGCCAGCCTGACCGCTTCGGCCTCATCCCTGAAGCGGAACAACGGCGCCACCGGCCCGAATGTCTCCTCACGGAAAATCAAGGCGTCACCTGGAACGTTTGCAAGGATCGTCGGCTGGAAAAAGTTGCCGCCGAGCGGATGGCGCGCGCCCCCGGTGACCAGATTGGCGCCGCGCTTCACGGCGTCGGCGATATGCTCCTCGACCTTCTTCACCGCATCGGCATTGATCAGCGGGCCCTGGGTCACGCCGGCTTCCATGCCGTTGCCGATCTTCATCTGTTCGACCGCGACCTTCAGTTTCTGGGCGAACGCGTCATAGACGCCGTCCTGGACCAGCAGCCGGTTGGCGCACACGCAGGTCTGGCCGGCGTTGCGGTATTTGCTCGCCATCGCGCCCTGCACCGCGGCATCGAGATCCGCATCGTCGAAGACGATGAAGGGCGCGTTGCCGCCCAGCTCCATGCTGGTTTTCTTGATCGTCGTCGCGCATTGCGCCAGCAGCTTCGCGCCGACCTCGGTCGAGCCCGTGAAGGAGAATTTGCGCACCATGGGATGACCGGTCAGCACCGGCCCGGTGTCGCCGGATGGCCCGGTGATGATATTGCAGACCCCGGGCGGCATGCCCGCTCGCTCGGCGAGAACGGCGAGGGCGAGCGCGGAAAACGGCGTCTGGCTCGCCGGACGGATAACGCCGGTGCAGCCGGCGGCCCAGCCGGGCGCAGCCTTGCGGGTGATCATCGCCGAGGGAAAATTCCACGGCGTCACCGCCGCGAACACCCCGATCGGCTCCTTCTGGACGATGATCCGCCGCCCCTTCTGGTTCTGCGGGATCACATCGCCGTAGACACGCTTGGCTTCCTCAGCGAACCATTCGACGAAGCTCGCCGAATAGGCGATCTCGCCACGGCTCTCGGCCAGCGGCTTGCCCTGCTCGGCGGTCATGATCATGGCCAGGTCATCGACATTGGCCAGCATCAGATCGTAGAGCTTGCGCAGAATGGCGGCGCGCTCCTTCGCCGTGAGCGCGCGCCAGGCCGGTTGCGCCGCGTGCGCGGCCTCGACCGCGCGGCGGGTCTCGGCGGCTCCGAGCGCCGGAACGGTGCCGAGCGCCTCGCCCGTCGCCGGGTTCACCACGCTCAGCGTGCGGCCGGAATCAGCCTCGATCCATTTGCCGTCGACGTAATTGGCTTGCCGGAACAGGCTCGGGTCCTTGAGCGGCAAGGGGGCTGCTGGGTTCAGCATCGCGTTCCTCCGGTTCTGACCATTCGGCATTTTTCGCGGTCGTCCGGCGGCGGACACTGCGCCCGACTGGCCGGTTTGGGAAGCCCGGCCGGCCTTCTTCCGTGGTCGTGGCGGTCAGCGCTCAGCCTTGCCGGCGGCGTCACCAATCGCCGACAGGACCGCTGACTCCGTCAAAATCTGCGCCAGCACCTCCGGCTGCTCCGCCCCCGCCCGGTAGACCACATAGAGCGGCACGCCGTCGCGGCCGAACTGGTGCAGATACGCCGTGATCTCCGGGCTCTGGCGGGTCCAGTCGCCCTTGAGATACGCGACGTGGTGATCGCGGAAGCCGGCGCGCACGGCGGGCGGCGAGAGCGCGACGCGTTCGTTGACCAGACAGGAAATGCACCAGGACGCGGTCATGTTCACGAACACCGTGCGGCCCTCGGCGCGCAGCGCCGCCAGCCGCGCCGCCGAGAAGGGCTCCGCGCCGTCGCCCGCGCGCTGCGGCACGTCCGGCCCGGCGCTGGCCGTTGCGATGCCCGGCAGCAGCGCCAGCGCGGCGAGCACGGCGGCCAGTGCACTCGCGCGCGCCGCACGCCGCCCCCGCGGCGACGCCTCGGCGGCGAGGCCGAGCGCCCAGGCGGCGAAGCCGAGTAGCACCAGGCCGGTCGCGGCGGCGAGCACGCCGGCGGAGCCGGCTTCCTGGCTGACCACCCACACCAGCCACGCGGCCGCACCATACATCGGGAACGCAAGCGCCTGCTTCAGTACCACCATCCACCGCCCCGGTCGCGGCAGGCGTCGCGCCAGCCCGGGGATCAACGCCAGCACCAGGTAAGGCGACGCCAGACCGAGGCCCATCACCAGGAAGACGCCGATGCCGACGGCCGCCGGCGCGGCGAGCGCCACGGCGATCGCCGCGCCCATGAAAGGCGCCGTGCACGGGGTGGCCACCGCGACGGCGAGCAGCCCGGTAAAGAAACTGCCGAAATGTCCGCCCCGCCCGGCCAGGCGCTGTCCGAGCCCGGTCCAGGCGCCGCCGACCTCGAAAACACCCGACAGGTTCAGCCCGACGGCGAAGAGCAGCCAGGCCATGGCGACGACAAAGGCCGGCGACTGGAACTGGAATCCCCAGCCGGACGCCGCGCCGCCCGCCCGCAGCGCCAGGAGCGTCCCCCCGATCGCGGCGAACGCGGCGAGCACCCCCGCGGTGTACGCGCCGACATGCGCGATGACGGCGCGGTGCTGCGCCTCGGCGAGTTTGCCGAGCGCCAGCGCCTTCATCGCCAGCACCGGGAAGACGCAGGGCATGAGATTGAGGATGAGCCCGCCGAGAAAGGCAAAGACGAGTGTCTCGGCCCAGGCCCTCGGTGCGACAGAGGCTGGCGCGACACTTTCCGGCGCCGCGCCGGGGTCCGCCGCCAGCGCCAGGAAACTCTCGCTGCCGCCGGCATCGCGCAGGACCAGGACCCCGGGGAGCACCGCGTCCGCCCGGAACCCGGCGTCCGGGGTCAGGCCGAGCACCAACCCACGCGCCGGGAAACTGAGCGTCTGCTCCGCCGCGGCGCGGATCACGCCGGGCTGATCGGGCAGGAACCAGGCCGCCTGCACACGGGCGGGCGAGAGCTCGGCTGCGTCCAGGTAGAGCCGCCCGGTCGCGGCGATGCGGGCGGGAAAGGGCGACGGGCGCGGCGTGCGCTGGCTGGCGGCGGCAAAGAGCGGCGCGGCAGCCGAGGCCGTCGGCGAGCCGGCCGGCAGATCGAGACGAAAATCGCCGCTCTCGGGGACGCAGATGTCGGCGCAGACGAGCCAGGCGGCATGGGCACGGATGGCGAGCGTTCCGTCCGTTCGCGGTGGGGTGAGGGCGAACGGCAGCAGTACCTCGCCGGTATAGCCGTAGGTCATCAGCGGCCCCTCGGCGATCCGCGTCGGCACCGGCCACGCGATCGGGCCCGCCTGCGCGCCCTCGGGCAGCGTCGGCTTGAGTTCCGGCGGCGCACCGGCGTCGCCCGGATTGCGCCAATAGATGTGCCAGCCGGCGGCGAGGCGGAACCGCAGCGCCAGATGCAGCGAGGCGCCGGGGGCGTAGGCATCGGTGTCGCTGACCAGGCTCACCGTCGCGCGCGCGCTGCGGACCGGCGCGCTTTCCGCGGCACGGGTCGGGCCGCCGGCCAGCAGCACCAGGATGAGAGCGGTCAGGGCGGCGGACAGCAGGCGCAGCCAGGCTGCGAACGGGCAATCGCGCATGGCCGAGCCTCTTAGCCGAAGCGGCGGCCGCTGGCGAGGTCCGCTCCCTGGCGCCACGGCCGGCCACCCCGGCGCGAGTCCAAGGCGTCGGGCGGTTGGTATCACCGCACCGGGATGCTATCGCCGCGCCATGCCCGCCGCGTTTCGTCCCGACCTGTCCGATCTGCCCGTCGCGACGGTGCTGCCGGCCTTGGCGGAGAGCCTCGGCACCACGCCCAACGCGGTCCTCGTCGCCCCGCCCGGGGCGGGCAAGACGACGCTCGTGCCGCTGGCGCTGCTCGGTGCCTCGTGGCGCAGGGACGGCCGCATTCTGGTGCTGGAACCGCGCCGGATCGCCACCCGGGCGGCCGCGGCGCGAATGGCCGCGCTGCGCGGTGAAGCGGTCGGCGGTGTCGTCGGCTACCGGACGCGGCTGGATTCAGCAGTCTCGGCAGCGACCTGCCTGGAGGTCATCACCGAGGGGCTGCTGGTCCGGCGCTTGCAGTCGGACCCCGGTCTGGAGGGTGTGGCCGCGGTGGTTTTCGATGAGGTCCACGAACGCGCTCTCGACGCCGATCTCGCGCTCGCCTTCTGCCTGGATCTGCAGCGCGCGCTGCGGCCGGAGCTTCGCCTGCTCGCGATGTCGGCCACCGCCGAGGCCGCCCGGCTCGCAGCGCTGATGCAGGCACCCGTGATCGAGAGCGACGGCCGTGCCCACCCGGTCGAGATTCGCCACGCCGCCCGCGATCTCGCCGACCCGCGCGACCTGCCTGCGGCTGTCGCCCGTGCCGTCTGCGCGGCGCTGGCCGACCATGAGGGCGACGTGCTCGCTTTCCTCCCCGGCATGGGCGAAATCCGGCGCGCGCAGGCCGCGCTCGCCGCCGCGAGGTCGGATGTCGAGGTGCTGGCGCTCCATGGGGACCTGCCCGCCTCGGCGCAAGACTTTGCCCTGAACCCCGGCGTCCGGCGTCGGGTCGTGCTGGCGAGCAGCATCGCCGAAACCTCGCTCACCGTGCCGGGCGTGCGCATCGTCGTCGACGGCGGCTTCCGCCGCGTGCCGGAGCGCGACGCCGGCACGGGTCTCAGCCGCCTGGCGACGCGGCGGATCAGTCGGGCGAGCGCAACCCAGCGGGCTGGCCGCGCGGGGCGCGAGGGTCCGGGCGTCGCGATCCGGCTCTGGAGCGAGGCGCTGCACCGCGGCCTGGCCGAGTTCGATCCGCCGGAAATTCTCCAGGCGGACCTCGCCGGCTTCGCCCTCGACTGCGCGGCTTGGGGCGCCGATCCGGCCACTCTGCCGCTGCCCGACCCACCGCCGGCGGGCGCGCTGGCGGCGGCGCGCGCGCTGCTCGTCGGACTGGGCGCGATCGACACCGAGGGGCGCATCACCGCGGCCGGACGGGACATGGCCGCGCTCGGTGCCCATCCAAGGCTGGCGGCCATGATGCTGAGCGCGTCGGCACCGCCGGAACAGGCCCTCGCTGCCGACCTCGCCGCCCTGCTCGAGGAGCGGGACCCGCTGCGCGGCCCCGATCTGCCGGCCGATATCTCGCTCCGGCTGGCCGCGCTCGCCGACGGCGCGCCAGAGGCGGACCGGGCGACGCTGGGGCGCATCCGCGAAGCGGCGCGGCGCTATCGCCGCCGTCTCGGCCTGCAAGCTGCCGCCGCTGCCGCCGGGGACCCCGGCGCGCTGCTCGCCGCGGCCTTTCCCGACCGGCTCTCGCAGAACCGTGGCGACGCGGGCAGCTTCCGTCTCGCCGGTGGCGGCGGCGCCCGCCTGCCGGTCACCGACGCGCTCGCCCGTGCTCCATTCCTGGTCGCGGCGGTGATTGCGCAGACAGGCGCGGCCCGGATCCGCCTTGCCGCGACGCTCGACCCCGCGAACCTGCCGGCGGCGCGTCTCGCCGAGACCGTGGAAAGCGGGCTCGATCCGGTCAGCGGCGCGGTCCTCACCCGCCGGCGCAAACGGCTGGGCGCGCTGGTCCTCGAGGACCGCACCGAACGCGCGCCCGCCGCGCTCGCTGCCGCCGCGCTCCTCGCCCATGTCCAGCGCACCCCTGCATCGCTGCCCTGGACCAATGCGGCCCGCGCTACCCAGGCCCGGGTCGCGCTCATGGGTCGGCTCGAACCCGGCGCCTGGCCCGACCTGTCGGATTCGTCCCTCGCCGCGGGCGCGCCGGAATGGCTGCCAGTCTGGCTGCCGGACGCCGAGGGGCTCGGCAGCCTGGCCCGTCTGGACATGGCGCGGCTCCTCGACTCGTTCCTGGACCACCGCGCCCGCACGCGGCTGGAGCGCGAGCTGCCGGCCGCGCTGGCGCTGCCGGGCGGGCGCGCGGCCATCGACTACACCCAGGAAATCCCCGTGGCTGCCGCGCGGGCCCAGGCATTCTATGGCTTGACGACGACGCCGCAGCTGGCCGGCGGACGTGTCGCCCTGCGGCTGGCGCTGCTCTCGCCCGCCGGGAGGCCGGTCGCCATCACCGCGGATCTCGCCGGATTCTGGCGAGGCGCCTGGGCCGAGGTGCGGCGGGACATGCGCGGGCGGTATCCGAAGCATCGCTGGCCGGAGGATCCCTCCGTGCCGTCGATGTGAGCCCGTGTCATGATCTTGCTCGCCGTCCGAAGCGTGGCCAAATCCCGGCCACGGAGGGACGGTTCGAAGGAGACGTAACGATGCATGTGAGCACCACCAGCCGGATGCTGCGGGCCCTGGCCGTACTGCTGGTGTTGGCGCCCGCGTCCGGCTGGGCACGGCCGGACAGCTTCGCCCCGCTGGTAAAGAAGGTGCTGCCGGCGGTCGTAAACATCGCGGTTACGGAAGAGGTGAACCAGGGTGACGCGCTGGCCGAATTGCCGCCGGCCCTGCGCGGCACGCCCTTCGAGCAGCAGTTCCGCCAGATGCTGCGCAGCCGGCGCGAGCAGGTGATGGGGGCCGGATCCGGATTCGTCATCGACCCCGCCGGCATCATCGTCACCAACAATCACGTCGTCGGGCACGCCGAGCACATCACCGTCTCGTTCACCGACGGCAGCCAGCTGCCGGCTCATGTCGTCGGGACCGACGAGCTGACCGATATCGCGGTGATCAAGGTCGATACCGACCGCAAGCTGCCGGCGGTGCCCTGGGGGGATTCCCGTCAGGTCGAGGTCGGTGACTGGATTCTCGCCGCCGGCAATCCGTTCGGCCTCGGTGGGACCGTCACCACGGGTATCGTCTCCGCGCGCGGGCGCGACATCGGGGCCGGGCCGTTCGATGATTTCCTGCAGCTCGACGCCTCCATCAATCCGGGCAACTCCGGTGGCCCGACCTTCAACATGGATGGCGCCGTCGTCGGAGTGAACACCGCGATCGTCTCGCCCTCCGGCGGCTCGGTCGGGATCGGCTTCGCCATTCCGAGCGAGATCGCCCGCCCGATCGTCGAGACGCTGCTGAGCAATGGCTCGATCGCCCGCGGCTGGCTCGGCGTCTCGGTCGCCGACCGTGCCGAGGACGCACCGGAGCCGCCAAAGGGAAGCGGTGTGACCATTTCCGCCGTCGAACGCGGCGGTCCGGCCGCGCGCGCGGGAGTGCGTGCGGGCGACGTGGTGCAGGCGGTCAATGGCGAACGGGTCGACAGCGCGCGGGACCTGATCCGCTCGATCGCCGTCCTCTCGCCGGGCAAGAGCGCGCGGCTGAGCCTGGTGCGCCACGGCAAGCCGGTCGAACTCAACGTCACCATCGGCCGCCGGCCGAACGCCAAGGCCAGCTGACGCCGTCCGCAGCGCCACGCCAGGCTGGTATCGACTCCCAAGACGAAGGACGCGCCATGCCATCGCTGGCCATGCTCCCACTGAACGTCGCCGGCGGCATCGCCACGCTCACGCTCGACCGGCCACCGGTGAACGCGATGAACGACGAATGGGTGGCAGCGTTCCACGCCAGGCTCGATGAGCTGGGGACGCGCGAGGACTGGTCGGTCCTGCATATCCGCAGCGCGCACTCCGTTTTTTCGGCCGGCGCCGACCTCGAGCAGATGCGCGAACGTTTCACCGATGCGGGGCTGGAGCCGCAGCTCGCCAGCATCCGCGAATACCAACAGCTCTTCACCCGCATCGAAGCGCTCCCCGCCGTGACCCTGGCGGAGATCGGCGGCGCCGCGCTGGGCGGCGGGTTCGAACTCACAATGGCCTGCGATCTGCGCATCGCCGCCCACGAGGCGCGGCTCGGCCTGCCGGAGTTGCGCCTCGGCCTGCTGCCCGGCGCGGGTGGCACCCAGCGGCTAACCCGGCTGTGCGGGCGGCCCACCGCGCTGCGGCTGATCCTCGGCGCCGAGACCGTGGATGGCGCCGCCGCGGAACGCCTGGGCCTGGTGCAGTGGAGCGCGCCGGCGGCGGAGCTCGCCGCGCGGGCCGCGGAAATCGCCGCGCGCTATGCGGCGCTGCCGGCGCATGCGGCGCGGGCCGCCAAAGCTTGTATCGCGCTCGCCGGCGACCCCGAGGCGGACGGATTCGCCGCCGAGATCAATCACACACGGAGCCTGCTGCAAAGCGCGCCGACGCGCGCCCTCGTCGGCGCGTTTCTTGCGCGCCGCGAGCGCCGATAAGGGCGGGTTCAGGACCGGGGAATCAAAGCGCGGCCGGGGCCGCCGCGAGCGCGCCGGGTCGCGGGCGCACGGCGAAACCATGCTCGAAATCGCGCGCCGTCATCGTCGTACTCCGTGCCGGCATGAATGGTTCGCGGTCGCCGGCGAAAAGGACCCCGGTAGTGAAGCCGTCATCGTCCGCGAAGCGGGCCAGGGCCTCCCCCGGGTGCGCTGCGGGAGCCGCGGCGGCGCTGTGGACGGCCTGTTTCCAGGCGCGCTGCTCGGAGCGGAAGGTCACGCACGGGCTCAGCACATGCACGACCGAAAATCCCGGATGGTTGATGGCGGCCACCACCAGCCGCGCCAGCTCGTTCGGATTGCCCGCAAATCCTCGGGCGAAGAAATTGACCCCGGAGGCCAGCGCCAGATGCAGTGGCGCGACCGGCGAAACACCGGTGCCGCTCGGTGTCAGCTTGCTTTCGCACCAATCGGGCGCCGTCGTCGGCGAGGCCTGGCCTTTCGTCATGCCGTAGACCTGGTTGTCCATGAGAATGTAGGTCATGTCGACATTGCGCCGGCAAGCATGCAGAAAATGGTTGCCGCCAATGGACAGACCATCGCCGTCGCCGCCGGCGGCGATCACCGTCAGATCGGGGCGGGCCAACTTGACACCGGTAGCCACCGCGAGGGCGCGGCCATGCACGCCGTGGAACCCATAGACACTGGTATAGGCCGGAATGCGCGACGAGCAGCCGATGCCCGAGATCAGCGCAATGGTCTCGCGTGGTCGACCGAGTTCGGCGAGCGCCTTGGCAAGCGCGGTGAGCACTGCGAAGTCGCCGCAACCGGGGCACCAGATGGGCTTGACGTCGGACTTGAAGTCCTGAGCGGTCAGGCTTGCGATATCGTCCATTTCGGTCACTCCCACGCGGCCAGCTGGTCGAGAATCTCGGCCGGACGGATCGGCAGCGGTCCGGGATGGCTGATCACCGCCACTTCGGCGGGCAGATCGTAGCAGCCGCGCAGGAATTTGTGGAACTGCCGGCCGTGGCTCTGCTCGACGACGAGCAGCCTGCGCACGCCGCGCAGCGCCTCGGCCATGCGCGCCGGTTGCGCCGGAAGCAGCAGACGCAGCGAGATCAGCCGGGTGCGAATGCCGCGTGCCCGCGCCTGCGCCGCCGCCTCCCGCGCCGGCCCGGTGACCGACCCCCAGGCGAGAAGCGCGATGTCGCCCTCGCCTTCGATATCGGCCCAAGCACCGCCGTAGTCGAAGCCTTCGAGCTTGCGGGCCCGCTTGTCGAGTTGCGTCGCGTGATCGGCAGCCTGCGCCGAGGGCGTGCCACGCTCCGTGTGCTCGAGTCCGTCGGCGACGTAGGTCGACCCCGGCGTCCCGGGGATCGCCATGGGCGAAACGCCACTGTCCGTCTCGGCATAGCGCCGGTAGGCCGCTGGAACGTGGTAGCTCGCGGGCACGGTGAGACGCCCCGAGGCGGCCGGCGGCTCGCGCGGTGGCGCGATGATGGCGCGCGACTGCCCGAGCGCCTGATCGGAGAGCACGATCGCCGGGGCTTGCAGGGTTTCGGCCAGACCGACCGCCCACTGAGTCGTGAACAGGCAGTCGGCGATGGAGTTCGGCGCCAGCACCAAGTGCGGCGCGTCGCCATGGAGGCCGTTGACCGCGATGTTGAGGTCGGTCTGCTCGGACTTGGTCGGGATGCCGGTCGATGGCCCGCCGCGCATGACATCGACGACGACGACCGGGGTTTCCGAAGCGACGGCGAGACCGAGCGATTCTATCATCAGCGCGAGTCCGGGGCCGGACGTTGCGGTCAGTGCCGGCGCCCCGGCGAAGGAGGCGCCGATTACCATGTTGATCGCCGCCAGCTCGTCTTCCGCCTGGACCAGCATGCCACCGGTCTTTGCCAGGGCCGGCGCCATCCATTCCAGCACCTCGGTCGCCGGGGTGATCGGGTAGGCGGCGACGAAGCTCACGCCGCCCTTCAGCGCGCCCAGCCCGGTCGCCTGGTTGCCGCTGATGTTCCAGCGCGCAACGCCGTCATGGGGCGGGGCGGCCAGCCGGGACAGCACCGGCAGGGCAGCGGCGGCGTCGGCTCCGGCCTTCAGCGCCGCGACGCTCGCCGCCAGCACCGCTTCACCCTTGCGGCCGAGCTGGCCGGCCACGACCGCTGCCACGATCTCCGACGGCAGGCCGATGATGGCGGCGGCCGCGCCAAGCCCCACCATATTCGTCCGCCCGCCCTGCACCGTGCGCGCGAGATCCTTCAGCGCCAACCGGCCGATCCGGGCACCGCTGGCCACGACCGCCTGCGGCACCTCGCCCTCCGCCGGATCGGCGACCACGACGCTCGTCGGCGAGAGCGGAAGCTCAGCCGCGAAACGGCTGAAATTGGCCCAGTCCAACGCCACCAGGAGGTCGAAATGGTCATCGAGCGAGGAGACCGGGGCGGTCGCGATCCGCAGCAAGGCCGCCGCCTCGCCGCCACGGATCTGCGGCCCCATGGCGCGTGTCATCAGCCCGTAGAACCCGGCCATGGCGGCCACCTCGAGCAGGATCTCCCCGGCCCGCATCGCACCCGCACCACCGGACCCGATCACCGCAACCGATACGGCCGGCACAGTTCCGCGATCCGCCGCGGCAGGGGTGCTCCACGCGGCCTCAGCTGGCCCGAGGGTCGATGCCGCCTGCCCGTTATGACCTGCTTCCACGTCACGCCTCCTTGGGTCGTGCGTTATACGTATTGTCGTGCTGCTTTACCGTTTTCATACACCCACCGGAGCCGCCGATCAAGACCCAACGAAGCTCGGCCGCGCCGCGTGCCGGGCATCATCCGTCAGGCATGGAGTTCCTGGTACTTGGCCAGGAGCTCCGCGCGCCCCTCGACGAAGTCCGGATTGTTCTCGATGCAGTCGGCCGGACAGACCAGCCGGCATTGCGGCTCGTCCTCGGCGCCGACGCACTCGGTGCAGCGCAGAGGATCGATCGTGTAGATCGGCTCGGCAACCGTGATCGCCTCGTTCGGGCAAACCGGACGGCAGGCATCGCAACTGGTGCAGTTCTCGGTAATCAGCAGGGCCATGTGTTCCTCCAGGTCGCTGCCTCAGGCAGCGCGCTCCAGCGTGTCGAGCCGCGACAGTTTTTCATGCCGGAACGCGCCCCAGAGCGCCGCACCGATCGCGCCGGCATAGATTGAATCGGGATGATTGCGGACCGGCCACTGCACCTTCTCCTGCCGCATCGCCTCCTGCATCGCAGCGACGAGGCCCTCGTCATGGGCAAGCCCACCGGTCATCAGCACCACCCCATCGACACTGCCGATGGTCTTGATCAGCTTCGCCAGCCGGTCCGCCATCGAGGCATGGATGCCACGAAGGATGTTGGCGGCCGTGATACCGCGCGAGACCATGTTGATGACGTCCGTCTCGGCGAGCACGGC
>DAIDKZ010000055.1 GCA_027449745.1 Acetobacteraceae bacterium
CTCTCGCCGTTCGAGGAAATGCAGCGGCTGAAGACTCACCCGGCGATCCGCGGCGTTTTCGCCGGCGGCCGGCGCGTCGCCTACGGCGGGCGGGCGCTGAGCGAGGGCGGCTGGCAGTCCATCCCGCGCCTCACCTTCCCCGGCGGGGCCCTGATCGGCGATGCCGCCGGCTTCCTCAACGTGCCCAAAATCAAGGGCACGCACGCGGCCATGAAGTCGGGCATGCTCGCCGCCGAGGCGGTGGCCGAAGCACTGGGCGCAGGCCGCCCGGCCGAGCCCGCTGGCTTCACCGAAAAGTTGCGGGCGAGCTGGCTGGAGACGGAATTGCATGGGGTGCGGAACATCCGCCCCGGCTTCGCCCGCTTCGGCTTCTGGGGCGGGATGGTGAATGCCGCGCTCGACACCTACCTGCTCCGCGGCCGCGCGCCCTGGACGCTGCACCACGCCCACCCGGACAACACCACCCTGCAGCCGGCCGCGGCGGCCCCGCGCATCGCCTACCCGAAGCCGGACGGGCGGCTGACCTTCGACCGGCTCGCCTCGGTGTTCATCAGCAACACCAACCACGAGGAGGACCAGCCGACACACCTGCGTCTGCGGGATCCGGCGGCCTGGCAGGGTGTGAACTGGGAACGGTTCGCCAGCCCCGAAAGCCGCTACTGCCCGGCCGGGGTCTATGAAGTGGTCGGCGCCGAGGAAGGCGCGCCGCGGCTGCAGATCAACGCCCAGAACTGCGTCCACTGCAAAACCTGCGACATCAAGGATCCGCAGCAGAACATCGACTGGGCCACGCCCGAGGGCGGCGGCGGGCCGAACTATCCGGGCGGCATGTAAGAGGCAAAAAGTCCAGGGCGCTGCCCTGGACCCGCCGGGGCCGGGAGGCCCCGGACCCCGATCCATGAAGCCTGAACGCTCCGGTCAGGCAGCGGACTTGCGCATCGCGTCCAGGCTCCAGGCGCCACCGCCGGCGGCGGCGAAATAGAGGAACACGAAGGAGTAGAACACCGCCGCCTCGCCCTGGTTCAGCACCGGGAAGAAGCCCTGCGGCGCATGCATCATGAAATAGGCCACCGCCATCTCACCCGAGAGGATGAATGCGGTGATCTGGGTGAACAGGCCGACGATGATCAGCGCGCCGCCGACCACTTCCAGCACGCCTGCCAGCCCGATCAGCGAGACCAGCGGCAGCTGGTCGAAATAGGCGACGTGCGGGAAGCCGAACAGCTTGGCGGTGCCATGTTCGAGGAACAGCAGACCGACCGCGATCCGCAGGACGCTGAGCAGGCGCGGCGACCACGCCGCAAGGCCGTTGACTCGATCGGACATCGCTTTTCCCTTCCTGTATCGGTCCGCTGATCCGGATCCGAACTCACTCTCGATTTGAGAGCGACGATGATCTATATACCGTGAGTGGGCCGTGCAAGAATGGATTTTTTCGTAACCTAGTTACGCCAAAGGAACTTGCATCCGGCCAGGAACGAGGAGCGCGATGATGGACCTTCCCCATGCCGAGGCGCCAGTGCGCGAGCCCTGCCCGATCCGCGACATTCTCGACCGGATCGGCGACCGCTGGAGCCTCCTCGCGCTGTTCGCGCTGGCCTCCGGCACGCTGCGCTTCACCGAACTCCGCCGCGCCATCGGAGACATCTCCCAGCGCATGCTCGCACAGACGTTGCGCACGCTGGAGCAGGACGGCTTCCTGACGCGCACCGCCTACCCGACGATCCCGCCGCGGGTGGACTACGCGCTCACGCCGCTCGGCCGCTCGCTGCTGGCACCGATGGACACGCTGCTCGGTTGGGCGAAGGCGAACCAGCCCGCCATCCACGCGGCCCGTGCCGCCTACGCCGCGCGGGCGCGCGACTGAGGGACGCCGGCCTCAGTCGGCCGCTTCGACCGGAGCCTCCGCCGGCTCCGCGGCGCCGATGCGGCGATAGAGGTAGGGCGGCGCGGTCTCCGGGCGCTCGAAGGCCACCGCCTGCATCAGCGCATGGTCCGGCGAGAGGGCGCAGGCCGGGTCGGTGCGCGCCGGATCGCCGGTCATGGCGAAGGCCTGGCAGCGGCAGCCGCCCCAGTCGATCTCGCGCCGGTCGCAGGAATGGCAGGGTTCGGGCATCCAGTCGGTGCCGCGGAACCGCAGGAAGGCGGGGTCCGCGCTCCAGATCTCGGCCAGGCTGGTCTCGGTGACCGAGGCGAAGGCGAAGCCGGGCAGCGAATCGGCGGCGTGGCAGGGCATCGCCTTGCCGGTGGGCGTGATCACCATTTCCCGCCGCGCCCAGCCGCCCATGCAGGCCTTCGGCCGGCGCGCGTAGTAGTCCGGCACAACGTAGTCGATCACCATCCGCCCCTTGAGCCGGGCGCGCGCCGCCTCCACCACCTCGGTCGTGAAGTCGAGCTGCGCGCGGCTCGGCAGCAGGGCGGCGCGGTTGCGCAGGCCCCAGCCGTAGTACTGCACATGGGCGATCTCGACCCGCCCGGCGCCCAGCGCCTCGGCCAGCGCCAGCATGCGCGGCACGCGCTCGGCATTGCGCCGCTGGATGACAAAGTTCAGCGTCAGCGGCAGGCCGGAGGATTTGATCAGCTCCGCCGCCTGCAGCTTGCGCGCATGCGCCCCGCTGAGCCCGGCGACGTCGTCGCCCGCCTCGGCGTCGATGTCCTGGAAGCTGAGCTGGATATGGTCGATACCGGCCTCGACGAGCGTGGCGATCGAGGCCGCATCGAGCAGCACGCCGGAGGTGATGAGGTTGGAATAGAGGCCGAGCTCGGCGGCGCGGCGGACCAGAGCCGGCAGGTCCCTGCGCGCCATCGGCTCGCCGCCGGTGAAATGCACCTGCAGCGCGCCGAGCGCGGCGCCCTGCTCCATCACCGCGCACCACGAAGCGGTATCCAGCTCGGCACTGGCGCGGGCGAGTTCGAGTGGGTTCGAGCAGTACGGGCACTGCAGCGGGCAGCGATGAGTGAGTTCGAGGATCAGCCCAAGCGGCGGCTCGGCGGCGCGGCGAGGCGTCGGCTCGATGGCGTTCATAGACGGATCGCTCCCTTGGCGGCGAGGTCGGTGAGCATCGCAGCGACATCCTCCGCGATCACCGGGCGCGGCGCATTGAACCGCGCCGCCAGATCATCGACGATGGCGCCGAGGCTGCGCTTGCCGTCCACCAGTTGCAGCACCGCCACCGCTGGCTCGTCCGGCACGAACAGCCGCTCCGGCGCCAGCACCACCCAAGCCTTCCGCACCGCATCAAAGCGGAACTTCGCTCCCGGGCGAAAGGCGGGGACGATCTCCTCGGTCAATACCCCGCTCATGCCACGCCCGGGGGATGATCCGCGACGTGATCATCGGGAACGAAGGCGCCGGGCGGGACCAGCCCCGGGGAGACATAGGCGAAATAGAGCGCATCGAGCTGCGCCCACAGCACGTCGCACTTGAAGCGCAGCGCCGCCATCGCCGCTGCCTGCTCCTCCGCGGTGCGCGCATTCTCCTTGACATAGGCCAGGGCGAAATCGGCATCGCGCGGCGCCTGGGTCAAGCGCGGGGTGAAATATGCGAGCGTCTCCGTCGTGATGAAGGCGTAGTTCGCCAGCATGCCGGAGACCCGCTCCGCGATGATGCCGGGAGAGAACAGTTCGGTGAGCGAGGAGGCGATGGCCTCCAGCAGGCTGCGCTCGCGAACGAAATGGACATAGGCATCGACCGCGAAGCGAGTCGCCGCGAGCAGCCCTTCTGTGGACGTGACATAGTCGGGGGCAAGCCCGACGCCCTCCGCGAGCTTCATCCACCGCACGATGCCGCCCGTGCCCGGCCCGTCGCCGTCATGGTCGATGATGCGCGTCCGCCAGGCCCGGCGCAGCTCGGCGGTCGGCAGGCGGGCGAGCAGGAACGCGTCCTTCACCGGGATCTGCGACTGATAATAGTACCGGTTCAGCGCCCAGGCCTGGACCTGGCCGCGACGCAGCCGCCCAGCATGCAGGCGCTTATGAAACGGGTGGAGATTGTGATAGCGCTCAGCCCCGATGCGGCGCAGCGCCGCCTCCAGCGCCTCCGGCGAGAGCGGCCCCTCCGGCCTGCCGATATGCGTCACAGGGTGAACTCCATGCCGTCGAACCCGACGGCCCAGCCGGCCGCCTCGAACTCGGCCCGCTCGGGCGAATCGGCGAGCAGGACCGGATTGGAATTATTGATGTGCACCAGGACCTTGCGCTCGACGCCGAGGTCCGCGAAGGCGGCCATGGTGCCGTCCGGCCCGGACAGGCTCATATGGCCCATGCGCTGCCCGGTCTTGGTGCCGGCGCCGGCGCGGATCATTTCGTCGTCGCGCCACATCGTGCCGTCGAAGAACACGAGCTCGGCGCCGCGCAGCCGGGCGCGCAGCCGCGGCGTCATGGCGGCACAGCCAGGGATGAAGAACAGCGTATGACGGCCATCGGTGACGGCGATGCCCACCGTCTCCTCGCCCTCGACGATCGGCGGCGCCTCGCCGGGCACTTCGAGATAGAGCGGCACCTTGCCGGGGACGGCGAAAAGCTCGATGGCCAGACCGGACGGCGTGCCATCCGGCAGGGCAAGCGCGGTCGGCGTGTCCAGAGGAACGGCCCGGCGGGCGACGACGTCGTGGGCGAGCACGTCGAAAATCGAATTCCGCTCGAGCACGCCGAGGACGCAGGCGGTGGCGTAGATGGTCAATGGCTGGCGCTCGCGCAGCACCAGCAGGCCGGCGATGGCATCCACGTCGCCGCCATTCGGGATCGCCCCGGCGATCGGCGAGGACCGCAGCCCCTCCTGCGGATGCAGCACCGGCGTCGCCTCGATCTGCTGGCGCAAATCGGGGGAGGCGTTCAACAGAAACCAGCTGCGCCCATCGGCGCTGACCGCAACCGACGCCTGCGTGCGGCGCGGCGCCGCCGGATCCCCGGCCCGCGCGCGCCGGCATGCGGGCGCATTCGAATTCCACT
>DAIDKZ010000056.1 GCA_027449745.1 Acetobacteraceae bacterium
GCTCCGCCACCGCGGCGCCGCCGGCTGGCGTCCCGGCATCCGTCCCGGCGACGGCGGTCGCGGCAGCGGGGCAGGGCGGCGCTCGGCCGGCGGCGCGCGTTCGCCCGGTCGAGGTCAGCGGCCCGGCGCCGCGCTCTACGCGCCAGGTCGCCTGCTGCTGGCCGATCGGCGATCCCGGCACCAAGGATTTCCATTTCTGTGACGCCGCGGCGGTGACCGGCAAGCCGTACTGCACCGAGCACGCCCAGTTGGCCTATGTGAAGGTGCGCGACCGGCGCGAGGAAGCCGCCTGAGCGGTGCCCGCCCGCATCTTTGTCCGCCCGCGCCCTTGTCCGCTTCACGCCTTTGCCGGCCTCTCTCTTCGGTGCCGCACACGCTGTCGTTGCGCAGCCTGTCATCGCAGCGTATCGTTGCGCTTGGCGGCGGGGTCGGGGCTATGAAACCCGGTCAGCCGGCGCCAAGGGGAGGGGCGCGTGCGGAGGTTCTCGGCGCGCCTGGCGTTCAGAAGGGCGCAAACGGCCGCGAGACCGGTCCGCCCGCAACAGAAAGGCGACGGGGCGATGCCGCAGGGCACCGTGAAGTGGTTCAATCCAACCAAGGGTTACGGGTTCATTGCGCCGGATACCGGTGGCAAGGACGTCTTCGTGCATATCAGCGCCGTGCAGCGCGCCGGCATGCGCAGCCTGAACGAGGGCCAGAAGGTCGGCTTCGACATCGAACAGCAACAGAACGGCCGGGCCGCCGCGGTGAATCTGGCCAAGGCCGACTGACTTTCCCGGCGCGTTCCGCCGCGGGTGGCTCCGGCCGGCGGACGGTGTCGTGACGATGGATCCGCTCGCGCGGAGAGGCGCGCGGGGTGGGCTGCGGGCGGGTATCGCGCTGTATCTGGTCGCGGTGCTGCTGTTCGCGGCGATGGATGTGTGCACCAAGCGGCTGGTGGCGCATCTGCCGGTGCTGCAGGTGACGTGGGCGCGCTTCGCCGTCCATACCCTGGTCATGGGCGCGGCGCTGCCGCTCGCCGGCCAGCGGCTGCGGCTGTGGCCGCGCGCGCCGCGGCTGCAGGTGCTGCGCAGCTTCGCCCTCGCCGGCTCCAACCTGTTCACCGCCGCCGCCGTCGCCCACGCGCCGCTGGCCACCGTGACGGCGATCAACTTCACCGCGCCGCTGCTCACCGTCGGGCTGGCGGCGGCGTGGCTGAAGGAGGCGGTCGGCCGCCGGCGCTGGGCGGCGGTGGCGATCGGGCTCGCCGGGGTGATAATCGTGCTGCGCCCGGGCGGCACCGGCCTGCCGCCCTCGGCGTTCCTCGCCCTCGGCTCGGCCGCGGTCTATGCCGTCTATCAATTGCTCACCCGCCGCCTGGCCGGGGTCGACACCTCGCCGACGACCATTCTGCACACCGGGCTGTGGCCGGCGCTGGTGACCTCGGCGTTGGTGCCGTTGGTGTGGACGCCGCCGGCCCGATTCGAGTGGCTGCTGCTCGGGCTGGTCGGGCTGCTCGGCGGGGTCAGCCATTTCCTGCTGGTGCTGGCGTTCGAGCGGGCGCCGGCGAGTCTGCTCGCGCCGCTCAGCTATTCGCAGATGATCTGGGCCAGCCTCAGCGGCCTGGCCCTGTTCGGCGAAAGACTGGACGGTTACACTGCGGGCGGCGCCGTGGTAATCGCCGCCGCCGGCCTGCTCGCGTTCGCGTCCGGAAAGCCTCCGCCGGCGGCGGGGGAAGGCCCGGGATGACATTGTGCCGGCGAGCCCATCGCCAGGAGGACCCAGTCGGATGAGCGACGCTCTGTCCACGCGCCCGATCGCCCCGCGCGCCGCGCTCGATGCCGACGCAGTCCGTGCCGCCTATCGCCGCTGGGCGCGCATCTACGATGCCTCGTTCGGCAGCATCACCGCGCGGGCACGGCGCAAGACCGTGGCCGAGATCAACCGCTTGCCCGGCGAGCGGGTGCTCGAGGTCGGGGTGGGGACCGGCCTGTCGCTGCCGCGCTACGCTCCGGGCAAGCGCGTCACCGGCATCGATCTCTCCGGCGAGATGCTGGCCCAGGCGCGGGCGCGCACGGCGGCGCTGCGGCTGGGGCAGGTGGACGCGCTCTTGGAGATGGACGCCGAGGCGACCAATTTCGCGGACGCCTCGTTCGACATCGCGGTGGCGATGTTCGTCGCCTCGGTGGTGCCGCATCCGCGCCGGCTCCTGGCCGAGATGCGCCGCGTCGTGCGTCCCGGCGGCACGCTGCTGTTCATCAACCATTTCGCCGCCGAAGGCGGGCCGCGCTGGTGGGTGGAGCGGGCGCTGGCGCCGGCCTCGCGCGCGCTCGGCTGGCACCCGGACTTCCTCATCGAGGCGCTGCTCGGCCCGGAGGATCGCGCCCGGGCGGAGCCGCGCGCGATGTCGCCGTTCGGGCTCTTCACCTTGATCCGGCTGCCGAACTGAGCTCCGCGCGGCGGACTGACGGCGTGGTATCTTGATCTGGGCCGGCTTGTCGGCTAGCCCAGACACTCTGCTGCCGGGGGGGAGATGGCCCGGCGCCTCGAACCCGGGATGGACGGCCGATGAATCTTCTGGCGCGGCGCCCTGCCGCACTTCTCTCACCCGTCATGATGATGCTGGCGGGCGCGCCCGCCGCGCTCGCGCAGTCGCCGACCCCATGGGAGATCGGCATGCAGCCGGGCTTCAGCCCGGTGAAGCGCGAGATCATCGCGCTGCACGACTTCGTGCTCGTGATCATCACCCTGATCACGATTTTCGTCGCCGGGCTGCTCGCTTGGGTGCTGTACCGCTACAGCGCCAAGCGCAACCCGGTGCCCTCGCGCAACAGCCACAACACGCTGGTCGAGGTGCTGTGGACGGTGCTTCCGGTGCTGATCCTGGTGATCATCGCCATCCCCTCGTTCCGTCTGGTCTATTTCGAGGACCGCACGCACGATCCGGCGCTGACGCTGAAGGTCACGGCGCACCAGTGGTACTGGCAGTACACCTATCCCGACCAGGGCGGGCTCGATTTCGACAGCCACGTCGTCTCCGATGACGATCTCAAGCCCGGCCAGCTCCGCCTGCTCGATGTCGATGCGCCGGCGGTGCTGCCGGTGGGCAAGGACATCCGCATCCTGACCACCAGCAGCGACGTCATCCACAGTTTCTTCATCCCGAGCCTCGGCGTGCAGCGTTACGCCATTCCCGGGCGGACGATCGAGACCTGGGTGCGGATCGACAAGCCCGGCACGTATTACGGCGAGTGCAACCAGATCTGCGGCACCGGGCACAGCATCATGCCGATCGCCATCAAGGCGGTGCCGGAGGCCGAGTTCGCGGAATGGGCGAAGAAGGCGAAGGCGCAGCAGAACTCGCAGCTCCCGCCGGCCGGCGCGCGCGCGCGGCTGGCGCAGTTGCAGCCCTGAGACGCCCCTCCGCGATGCCCGTCACAACCACCGCCTGATATGATCGCCGCGCCACCCATCACGCGCGCAGCCTGAAGGAGCCCAATCTATGGCGAGCGCCTCGACCCATGACCACGTCCATGGCCCCGGCGGCCACACGCACGATGCCCACGACCATCACCACGGTCCCGGGTTCGTGGCGCGCTGGCTGTTCAGCACCAACCACAAGGATATCGGCACGCTCTACCTGATCTTCGCCGCCGTCGGCGGGCTGCTCGGCGCGGCGCTGTCGATGCTGATGCGCCTGCAGCTGATGTTCCCCGGCCAGCACGTCGTTCCCGACGGGCAGCACTGGAACGTCATCGTCACCGCGCACGGGCTGCTGATGATCTTCTTCATGGTCATGCCGGCGCTGATCGGCGGCTTCGGCAACTGGTTCGTGCCGCTGATGATCGGCGCGCCGGACATGGCCTTCCCGCGGCTGAACAATATCAGCTTCTGGCTGCTCGTCCCGGCGCTCGGGCTGATCACGACCGGGCTGATCATGGGCGAATCCGGCGTCGGCTGGACGCTCTATCCGCCTCTGTCGAATGCCACCTACGAGCCCGGCATCGGCATGGACTTCACCCTGTTCGCGCTGCACCTGGCGGGCATTTCCTCGCTGCTCGGCGCCATCAACTTCATCACCACCATCTTCAACATGCGCGCGCCGGGCATGACGCTGCACAAGATGCCGCTGTTCGTCTGGAGCATGCTGGTGACGGCGTTCCTGCTGCTGCTCTCGATCCCGGTGCTGGCCGGCGCCATCACCATGCTGATCACGGACCGGGATTTCGGCACCGCCTTCTTCAATCCCGAGGGCGGCGGCGACCCGGTGCTGTTCCAGCACCTGTTCTGGTTCTTCGGTCACCCCGAAGTCTACATCATGATCCTGCCGGCCTTCGGCATCATCAGCCACATCGTCTCCACCTTCAGCCGCAAGCCGGTGTTCGGCTATCTCGGCATGGCCTACGCGATGGTGGCGATCGGCGTCGTCGGCTTCATCGTCTGGGCGCACCACATGTTCGTCTCGGGCATGACGGTCGATACGCGCGCCTACTTCATGGCCGCGACCATGGTGATCGCGGTGCCGACCGGGGTGAAGATCTTCTCCTGGATCGCCACCATGTGGGGCGGGGCGATCGAGATGACGACGCCGATGCTGTGGGCGATCGGGTTCATCTTCCTGTTCACCATCGGCGGCGTCACCGGCGTCGTGCTGGCCAATGCCAGCATCGACCAGATCATCCACAACACCTACTACGTCATCGCGCACTTCCACTACGTGCTCTCGCTGGGCGCGGTGTTCGGCATCTTCGCGGGATTCTACTACTGGATCGGCAAGATGTCCGGCCACCAGTATCCGGAGTTCTGGGGCAAGGTGCATTTCTGGGTGACGTTCATCGGCGTCAACCTGACCTTCTTCCCGATGCACTTCCTCGGCCTCGCCGGCATGCCGCGCCGCTACCCGGACTATCCGCAGGCGTTCGCCGGCTGGAACCTCGTCTCCTCCATCGGCGCCTACATCGCCGGTGTCTCGGCGCTGATCTTCCTCTACGTCGTCTATCGCACCTTCACCTCGAAGGAAGCGGTGGCGCCGAACTACTGGGGCGAGGGGGCGACGACGCTGGAATGGTCGGTGACCTCGCCGCCGCCGTTCCATGTCTTCGAGGAGCTGCCGGTCATCCGGTAGGGATATGATGCGCGACTCGACTGCGCTGTTCGCCGCTGCGCTGACCACCGACCGGGGGATGGGTGTCGCCCGGTCGGTTCCGGCTCCGGATGGTGTCTTCGCCGATCCCGGCGCGTTCGGCCAATCCAGCGCAGGGGACTGGTTCGCCCTGCTCAAGCCGCGGGTGATGTCCCTCGTCGTCTTCACCGGGCTCGTCGGGCTCTTGCTCGCGCCGGGGTCGCTGAACCCGGTCCTGGCGCTGGCGGCGATCCTCGCCATCGCGGTCGGGGCCGGCGCGGCGGGCGCGATCAACATGTGGTACGACCGCGACATCGATGCGCTGATGCGGCGCACGGCGCAGCGGCCGGTTCCCGCCGGGCGGATCGCGCCGGAGGCGGCGCTCGGCTTCGGCGTCACGCTCTCCGTCGCGTCCGTGGTGCTGATGGGATTGGCGACCAACGCGGTGGCCGCCTTCGTGCTGGCGCTCTCGATCGCGTTCTATGTCTTCGTCTACACGATGTGGCTGAAGCGGCGGACGCCGCAGAACATCGTGATCGGCGGCGCCGCCGGCGCCTTTCCCCCGGTGATCGGCTGGGCGGCGGTGACCGGGTCGGTGGATCTGCTGCCGGTGCTGATGTTTGCGCTCATTTTCGCCTGGACACCGCCGCATTTCTGGTCGCTGTCGCTGTTCGCCCATGCCGACTACGCCCGCGCGGGGGTGCCGATGCTGCCCGTGGTCGCCGGCGCGCGGGAGACGCGGCGACAGGTGATGCTCTACACGCTGGTGCTGGTGCCGCTGTCGCTGCTGCCCTGGGCCCTCGGCCGCGCCGGGGCGATCTACGGCGCCTCGGCTGCGGTGCTCGGCGGGTTCTTCCTGTTCAGCGCCTGGCGCGTGCTGCGCGATGCGCAGGATGAGCGCGGCGTCAGCCGCACCGGCGACGCGCCGGCGAAAGCCGCGTTCCGGTTCTCGATCCTCTATCTGTTCCTGATCTTCGCCGCTCTCGTCGCCGACCGTCTCGGCGGGTGGGCGGGATGAGCGGGCGCATGCCGGGCGCGGACGAGCAGGCCGCCGCGCTCGCCGCCCGCCGCCGGCGCGGGCGCAACTGGGCGCTGCTCGCGGTGCTGATCGGGCTCTCGGTGCTGTTCTACGCCATGACCCTGGTGAAGCTGGGGCACCGGGGTTGAGCACGGCACCGACGCCCCTTGAACGGGGCTTGGTTTTGATCATGATGCGCCCCCAACCGGGGCGGATCTCGGAGTTGAATGGAACGGAAACGGCATGAGCAGCATCAGCGACACCCATGACCAGGCGCCGGCGATGAGTTCGGGGCTGAAGCAGCCCTACCACCTGGTGGATCCGAGCCCGTGGCCGATCGTCGGCGCGGTCGGCGGCCTGTTCACCGTGCTCGGCATCATCTTCGTCGCGCACTACCAGAACTACACGATGCTGGTGATCGGCCTGGCCGTCGTGCTGGCGACGATGTTCGTGTGGTGGCGGGACGTGCTGAAAGAGAGCCGCACGCCGGGGCTGCACTCGCCGGTCGTCCGGCTCGGCCTGCGCTACGGCATGCTGCTGTTCATCTCCAGCGAGGTGATGTTCTTCGTCGCCTTCTTCTGGGCCTATTTCAACTTCGCCCTGTTCCCCGAGCACGTCTCCGGCGCCAAGGCGCTGGTCTGGCCGCCCGAGGGCATCGTCACCATCGCCCCCTTCGCGGTGCCGTTCCTCAACACCATGATCCTGCTGCTGTCCGGCACCACGGTCACCTGGGCGCACCACTCCCTGCTCGTCGGCAACCGCTCCGGGCTGGTGCGCGGCCTCGGCCTCACCGTCCTGCTCGGCATCTGCTTCACCGCGCTGCAGGCCAACGAATACGCCCATTCGCCGTTCCATTTCGGCGGCAGCATCTATCCCTCGGTGTTCTTCCTCGCCACCGGCTTCCACGGCTTCCACGTCATCGTCGGCACGCTGTTCCTCATCGTCTGCTTCTTCCGCGCCCGCGCCGGGCAGTTCACGCCGGAGCGGCATTTCGGCTTCGAGGCGGCGGCGTGGTACTGGCACTTCGTCGATGTCGTCTGGCTGTTCCTGTTCTCCTGCATCTACTGGTGGGGCGCCGGTCCGGTCACGGCCGGCTGAGATTTGAATGGCCGAGCCGGCCATCTCGGTGCTGCGGGCGGCGCTGCTCGGGCGCTGCCCGCGCTGCGGCGAAGGGCGGATTTTCGACGGGGTGCTGACGATCCGCGAAGCCTGCCCGGTCTGCGGGCTGGACCTCCGCGCCCATGACGCCGGGGACGGCCCGGCGGTGGCGGTGACGCTGGTGCTCGGCGCCATCGTCGTCGGCCTCGCCTTCTGGGTCGAGTTCACCTTCGCACCGCCGCTCTGGGTCCACGCCATCCTCTGGCCGGTCGTCACCTTCCCCGCCGCGATCGGGCTGCTGCGCCCGATCAAGGCGGCGCTGGTGGCGCTGCAATTCCGCCATCGTGCCACCGAGATGGGGCTGTGACGGCGGCGTGATGCGCCGGCTCCTGGGCCCTGGGCTGATGAGCCTCGCCATGTTCGCCATCCTCATCGGGCTCGGCGTCTGGCAGCTGCATCGGCTGGCCTGGAAACAGGCCCTGCTGACCGAGATCGAGGCCGCCGCGGTGCAACCGCCGGTGCCGCTCGCCGGATCGGCCGAGCCGGGACCGTTCCAGCGCGTCATCGCCACCGGCCGGCTGCGCACCGATCTCGCCGCGCGCTACGGCGCGGAGGTGCGCGAGGGGCGCATGGGCGCGCAGGTGCTGGCGGTGCTGGAGCGCAAGCAGGCGCCGCCGCTTCTGGTCGATCTCGGCTGGGCACCGGACGGCTGGGTGCCGCCAGCGGGCGCGGAGGCGACCCTGACCGGCTTCCTGCGCCCGGCCGAGCACGCAGGCTGGCTCAGCCCGCGCGACGACGCGCCGGGGCGGCATGTCTACACGCTCGATCCCGCCGCCATCGGTGCCGCGCTCGGGCTCGGCACGCTGGCCCCGTACACGCTGGCGCCGTACACGCTGGTGGGGCTGGCGCCGGAACCGGTGTCCACCGGGGCCGTGCCGCAGCCGGCGCGGGCCATGCCGCGGCCGCCGAACGACCATCTCTCCTACGCGCTGACCTGGTTCGGCCTCGCCACGGTGCTGGCGGTGGTGTTCGCGGTCTGGGCGCGCCGGACGCTGCGACAGGAAGGAAAAGTCCGATGACGCCAGCCGGATCGGCGAGCGCCGCCGCCTATGCGCGGGCGGTGGCCCGCTTCCACCGCCTCGCCGTGCTCGGCGAGGCCGCCGCCATGCTGGGCTGGGACGCGGCGGCGATGATGCCCGCAGGCGGCGCGGCGGCGCGCGGCGAGCAGTTCGCCGTCCTCGCCGGGCTCGGCCACGGCCTGCTCACCGACCCGGCGGCGGCCGAGGACCTCGCTGCCTCGGGAGTTGCCGAACCTTGGGCGGCGGCAAATCTGGCGCTGATGCGCCACGCCCATGCCCGCGCCATGGCGCTGCCGGCCGATCTCGTCGAGGCGCAGGCGCGCGCCAACGCCGCCTGCGAGACGGTCTGGCGCGAGGCGAGGCGCGAGGCCGATTTCGCCCGCGTCCGCCCGCTGCTCGAAACCGTGGTGCGCCTGGCGCGCGAGCAGGCCGCCGCGCTGGCCGAGGCGCTCGGGCTTTCGCCCTACGACGCGCTGATGGATGGCTACCAGCGCGGCATCGGCGCCGCCGACGTGGCGCCGATCTTCGACCGCTACGAGGCCTTCCTCGCCGCCGCCCTGCCGGCGGCCGAGGCATACCAGGCGAGCCGCCCGCCGCCGCGCCCGATCCCCGGGCCCTTCCCGATCGCGGCTCAGGAGGCGCTGTGCCGCCGCCTCGCCGAGCGCGCCGGGCTCGATTTCGCCCATGCGCGGCTGGACCGCTCGGCGCACCCGTTCTGCGGCGGCACGCCGAGCGACGTCCGCATCACCACGCGCTATGACGAAGCGGATTTCGCCAAGGCGGTGCTGGCCGTGCTGCACGAGACCGGGCACGCGCTCTACGAGCGCGGCCTGCCGCTGGCCCACGCCCGCCAGCCCGTGGGCGAGGCGGCGGGGATGGCGGCGCATGAGAGCCAGTCGCTCATCGTCGAGATGCAGGCCTGCCGCACGGACGCGTTCCTCGGCTGGCTCGGGCCCGAGCTGCACGCTGCCTTCGGCGGCGCGGCGGAGCTGTATGAGCCGGCCAATCTGGCGCGTCTGTGGCGGCGGGTGGAGCGCGGCTTCATCCGCGTCGATGCCGACGAGCTGACCTATCCCGCCCATGTCATCCTGCGCTTCCGCCTGGAACAGGCGCTGATCGGCGGCGATCTCGCCGTGGCCGACCTGCCGGGTGCGTGGAACGACGGCATGCGCGCCCTGCTCGGCATCACCCCGGCCGATGACGCAGAGGGCTGCCTGCAGGACATCCACTGGTATGATGGTGGCTTCGGCTATTTCCCGTCCTACACGCTCGGCGCCATGGCCGCCGCGCAGCTGATGGCGGCGGCGCGGCGGCAGACCTCGAAGCTGGACACGGCGCCGGGGCTGGATGCGGCGCTGGGGCAGGGGGATCTGGCGCCGCTGCGCGCCTGGCTCGGCACCCATGTCCATGCCCAGGGCAGCCGGCTCGGGTTCAACGAGCTGATGCGCGCGGCCACCGGCAAGGCGCTGGACGTGGCGGATTTCGAGGCCCATCTGCGGGCGCGGTATCTCCCGTCGTGAAAACCGCCTAGTCTTTGCTCATGCGCTACATCTCCACCCGCGGCGCGGCGCCGGCGCGCGACTTCGCCGCCGTGCTGCTCGCCGGGCTCGCCGAGGATGGCGGGCTGTTCGTGCCCGAATCCTGGCCGCATTTCACCGCCGCGGACTGGCGGGCGCTGCGTGCGCTCCCCTATGCGGAGCTGGCGGCGCGGGTGATGCAGCCCTTCGTCGGCGAGGCGCTGCCCTTCGCCGTGCTGCAGCGCCTGTGCCGCGAGGCCTATGACCGGTTCGGCCACCCCGCCATCGTGCCGCTGATCCAGCTCGACACCCATCGCTGGGTGCAGGAGCTGTTCCACGGCCCGACGCTGGCCTTCAAGGACCTCGCTTTGCAGCTCATCGGCCGGCTGTTCGACCATGTGCTGGCCGAGCGCGGCGAGCGGGTGATGATCGTCGGCGCCACCTCCGGCGATACCGGCTCGGCGGCGATCGAGGCCTGCCGCGACCGGGCGCGGGTGGATATCGTCATCCTCCATCCGCGCGGGCGCACCTCGGAGGTGCAGCGGCGGCAGATGACCACGGTGCGCGCGCGCAACGTCGCCAACATCGCCGTCGAGGGCACGTTCGACGATTGCCAGGACCTGGTGAAGGCGATGTTCGCCGACGCCGCTTTCCGCACCGAGCTGCATCTCTCGGCGGTGAACTCGATCAACTGGGCGCGCATCGCGGCGCAGATCCCCTATTACGTCGCCGGCGCGCTGGCCCTCGGCGGGCCGGAGCGCGAGGTCGGGTTCGCCGTGCCGACCGGCAATTTCGGCAATGTCCTGGCCGCCTACGCGGCGCGGCGCATGGGGCTGCCGATCGCGCGCCTGGTCGTCGGCGCCAACCGCAACGACATCCTCGCCCGCTTCCTCGCCAGCAACGACATGAGCGTCCGCCCGGTCGAGCCCTCGCTCTCGCCCTCGATGGACATCCAGATCAGCTCGAATTTCGAGCGCCTGCTGTTCGAGGCGCTGGACCGCGACGCGGCGGCGACGCGCGCGGCGATGCAGGGCTTCCGCGCCTCCGGCACCATGAAGGTGCCGGACGCCGCCTGGCACCGCATCCGCACCCTGTTCCACGGCTTCCGCCTCGACGATGCCGCGACGCTGGCCGAGATCCGCCTGCTCGCCGCGCGCACCGGGTATCTCGCCGACCCGCACAGCGCCGTCGGCATCGCCGCCGCCGCCGCGTTGCCGGCGGGGCGGGACGTGCCGATGATCGCCATGGCCACCGCGCACCCGGCCAAGTTCCCCGACGCGATGCAGCAGGCGACCGGCACGCGCCCCCCTCTGCCGTCGCGGCTCGCCGACCTATATGAGCGTGAGGAGCAGTACACCGTGCTGCCCAACGACCTCGCCGCCATCCAGGCGGCGATCCGCAGCTTCAGCCTCAGGAATGCCGCATGAACAGCAGCGCCGTCCAGGTGAGCCGGCTCCCGTCCGGCCTGACCGTCATCACCGAGCGCATGGAGCGTGTCGAGACGGTCTCGCTCGGGGCCTATGTCGCCGCCGGCACGCGCAACGAGGCGGCGGCGGAGAACGGCGTCTCGCACTTCCTCGAACACATGGCCTTCAAGGGCACCGAGCGGCGCAGCGCCCAGCGCATCGCCGAGGAGATC
>DAIDKZ010000057.1 GCA_027449745.1 Acetobacteraceae bacterium
GGCCCGGGCACTGGCCGCCGTTCGGCCGGCTGGCGGCGCTCATCGTCAGCGCGGAGGATCCCGCGGCGGCCGATGCGCTGGCCGCCGCGCTCGGCCGCGCGGCACCACACGGGCCCGGCATCACCGTGCTCGGCCCGGCGCCGGCGCCGCTCGCCGTGTTGCGCGGCTGGCACCGTCGCCGGCTTCTGCTCAAGACGGACCGCACCGTGGCGGTGCAGCCACTGCTGCGCGCCTGGCTCGCCGCCGTGCCCGTGCCACGCGCCGTGCGGCTGGCGGTGGATGTGGACCCGGTCTCCTTCCTGTAGGATCCGCGTCCATCGGACGGCGTGCCACCGGCCGCGGCCGACTGTTGCACCACGGAAACCTGCGTGCTAGACGCGCCGCGCCGGCCCGAAAGGCCGGTTTCGACCAACGGCCGCCGCGGAAGCGGCCTCCTCAGCATGGGAAGCGAAGGCGTGGCCCAGCACGGCGCGAGCGAATTTGGCACCGTCCCGACCTCCGGCATGGCCGCGCGCTACGCCGCCGCGCTCTATGCCGAAGCGAGCGAACAGAACGCGCTGGACGAGGTGGCCGCGCAGATGCGCGCGCTCGGCGAGCTCATCGCGCAGAGCGAGGACGTCCGCCGTCTGCTTGCCAGCCCGCTGGTCGACGTCAACGAGTCCAGCCGGGCGATCCTGGCCGTGCTGGACAATGGCGGGGTCGGGCGGCTGGTGCGCAACCTGGTCGGCGTCGTCGCCGCCAACCGTCGCCTGGCGGCGCTGCCGCGCGTGGTCGATGCGTTCGCCGCGCTGATCGCCGAGAAGCGCGGCGTCGTTACCGCCCGCGTCGCCTCCGCGCATCCGCTGACCGAGGTCCAGGAACAGCAATTGCGGGCGCGTCTGATCGAGGCCGGCTACGGCAATGTCGAGATCATCCGCGAGGTCGATCCCAGCCTGCTCGGCGGGCTGGTGGTGAAGATCGGCGCCCGCCTCTACGACACCAGTTTGAAATCCCGCCTGCAGCGCCTGCAGAACGCCATGAAGGGAGCCGCGTAATGGAGATCCGCCCCGCCGAGATCTCGGAGATCCTGCGCAAGCAGATCGCCGCCTTCGATACCGAGATGAATGTCGCCGAGACCGGCCAGGTGCTCAGCGTCGGCGACGGCATCGCGCGCGTCTTCGGGCTGCAGAACGTGATGTCCGGCGAGCTGGTGGAGTTCCCCGGCGCCGGCATCAAGGGCATGGCGCTGAACCTCGAGACCGACAATGTCGGCGTGGTGATCTTCGGCGACGACCGCCGCATCCGCGAGGGCGACACCGTCACCCGGACGTCCGACATCGTGGACGTTCCGGTCGGCAAGGGGCTGCTTGGCCGCGTCGTCGATGCGCTGGGCAACCCGATCGACGGCAAGGGACCGATCGCCGGCGGGGAGCGGCGCCGCGCCGAGGTGAAGGCGCCGGGCATCATTCCGCGCAAATCCGTGCACGAGCCGATGCAGACGGGGCTGAAGGCGATCGACGCGCTGATCCCGATCGGGCGCGGCCAGCGCGAGCTGATCATCGGCGATCGGCAGACCGGCAAGACGGCGGTGATCCTCGATACGATCATCAACCAGAAGGGCATCAACACCGGCACCGACGAGGGCAAGAAGCTCTACTGCATCTATGTCGCGGTCGGCCAGAAGCGCTCGACGGTGGCGCAGATCGTGCGCACGCTCGAAGAGAACGGTGCGATGGAGTATTCCATCGTCGTCGCGGCAACCGCCTCCGATCCGGCGCCGATGCAGTTCCTCGCCCCCTACACCGGCTGCACCATGGGCGAGTATTTCCGCGACAACGGCATGCACGCGGTGATCTTCTACGACGATCTCTCCAAGCAGGCCGTGTCCTATCGCCAGATGTCGCTCTTGCTGCGCCGCCCGCCGGGACGCGAGGCCTATCCGGGGGACGTGTTCTATCTGCATTCGCGCCTGCTCGAGCGCGCGGCGAAAATGTCCGATACGCACGGCGCCGGGTCGCTGACCGCCCTGCCGGTGATCGAGACGCAGGCAGGCGACGTCTCGGCCTATATTCCGACCAACGTGATCTCGATCACCGATGGTCAGATCTTCCTGGAGACGGAGCTGTTCTTCAAGGGCATCCGTCCGGCGGTGAATGTCGGCCTCTCGGTCTCGCGCGTCGGTTCGGCAGCGCAGATCAAGGCGATGAAGCAGGTTGCCGGACGCATCAAGCTCGAACTGGCGCAGTATCGCGAAATGGCGTCGTTCGCGCAGTTCGCCTCGGACCTCGATGCCTCGACCCAGAAGCTGCTGGCGCGCGGCGCGCGGCTGACCGAGCTGCTGAAGCAGCCGCAGTACCGCCCGATGCCGGTCGAAGAGCAGGTGGTGGTGATCTTCGCCGGCGTGCGCGGCTATCTCGACGGACTCGCGCTCGACAAGGTGGTGGCCTTCGAGCGCCAGGCGCTCGCGGACCTGCGTTCGACTCAGGCCGACCTGCTCGCCACCATCCGTGCCGACCGCGAGCTGAAGCCCGAGACCGAAAAGAAGCTCGTCGCCTTCTTCGACGGCTTCGTGAAGACCTTCGCCTGATCTAGAGCGAGCGGAACGGCGCCATGGCAAGCCTGAAAGCGCTCCGAACACGCATCAACAGCGTGAAGTCGACGCAGAAGATCACCTCGGCCATGAAGATGGTCGCGGCCTCGAAGCTGCGCCGGGCGCAGAACCAGGTGGAATCGGCGCGCCCCTACGCGCAGCGCATGGCGCGCATGCTGTCGGAACTGGCCGCGAACGTGGCGGCGACCCCGGGTGCGCCGCGGCTGCTCGTGGGCACCGGGCGCGAGCAGGTGCATCTCGTGGTGCCGATCACCGCCGATCGCGGATTGGCCGGTGCCTTCAACGCCAATGTAGGCCGTGCCTCGCGGGCGTTGCTCCAGCGCCTGGAAGCGGAGGGCAAGACCGTCAAGCTGCTGCCGATCGGGCGCAAGGGCCGCGACTATCTGCGCCGCGACTATGGCAGCCGGATCGTGCACGAGGTTTCGCTCGCCGGCCGCAAGCGGCTCGAATTCGCCGACGCGCTGCCGGTGGCGGAGCGCATCGTGGGCATGCTTGAAGCCGGCGAGTTCGATGTCTGCACGCTGGTTTATAACCGTTTCATTTCGGTGATCTCGCAGCAGACGACGACCCAGCAGATCGTGCCGGTGCCGGCCGCCGGCGGTGGTGAAGGCGCCGCGCGCGCGTTCTACGACGCCGAGCCGGACGAGGAGACCGTGCTGGCCAGCCTGCTGCCGCAGAATCTGGCAACGCAGCTTTTCACCGCGCTGCTCGAGAGCGCGGCCGGCGAGCATGGCGCACGCATGTCGGCCATGGACAGCGCCACGCGCAACGCCGGGGACATGATCAACCGCCTGTCGCTGAACTACAATCGCACGCGGCAGGCGAACATCACCAAGGAACTGATCGAGATCATCTCGGGCGCCGAGGCGGTCTGAGGCGCGCGGAGAGCAGAAGGGAGCCCGTGATGGCGAAGAACAATGTCGGACGCGTCAGCCAGGTGCTCGGCGCGGTGGTGGATGTGCAGTTCGACAGCGAGTTGCCGTTCATCCAGAACGCGCTGCGCACCAGCATCGATGGCCGCTCGCTGGTGCTCGAAGTGGCGCAGGAGTTGGGCGAGCGGACGGTGCGCACCATTGCGATGGACAGCACCGACGGCATGGTGCGGGGCCAGGAAGTGGTCGACACCGGCGCGCCGATCTCCGTGCCCGTGGGGCCGGAGACGCTCGGGCGCATCGTCAACGTGATCGGCGAGCCGGTCGACGAGCGTGGCCCGGTGGCGGCAGCGAAGACCTATCCGATTCACCGCGAGGCGCCGATGTTCGACGAACAGGCGACGTCGGCGGAGATCCTGGTCACCGGCATCAAGGTCGTGGACATGCTCGCCCCGTATCTGCGCGGCGGCAAGACCGGCCTGTTCGGCGGCGCCGGCGTCGGCAAGACGGTGCTGATCCAGGAGCTGATCAACAACATCGCCAAGGCCCATGGCGGCGTCTCGGTGTTCGCCGGCGTCGGCGAGCGCACCCGCGAGGGCAACGACCTGTATCACGAGATGATCGACGCCGGCGTCATCAAGCTCGATGGCCCTGGCTCGAAGGTTGCGCTGGTCTATGGCCAGATGAACGAGCCGCCGGGCGCCCGCGCCCGCGTCGCGCTCTCCGGCCTCTCGATGGCGGAGTATTTCCGCGACGAGGAAGGCCAGGACGTGCTGTTCTTCATCGACAACATCTTCCGCTTCACCCAGGCGGGCGCCGAGGTCTCGGC
>DAIDKZ010000058.1 GCA_027449745.1 Acetobacteraceae bacterium
CCGAATCCTCGCCCGTGCATGGGTCCGCGTCCTCTGGCGCGCCTGGCAAAACAGAACATCCTACGACCCCAACCAGCACGCCAGCGCCCACAAAATCGCCGCCTGACATATTCAGGGTGGACACAGGGTGTCTCATGCCCGTCCCTCGCCGGCCAGCTCGTCGATGAAGCCGGCGATCACGTCGAGGCCCTTCTTCCAGAAGGCGGGATCCGCGGCGTCGAGCCCGAACGGCGCGAGCAGCTCCTTGTGCCGCCTGGTGCCGCCGGCGCGCAGCAGATCCAGATATTTCGCCTGGAAGCCCGGATGCCCCTCGCGGAACACGGCATAGAGCGCGTTCACCAGGCAATCGCCGAACGCATAGGCGTAGACATAGAACGGTGTGTGCACGAAATGCGGGACATAGGCCCAGAAGACGCTGTATTCCGGGGCGAATTCGAAAGCCGGCCCGAGGCTCTCGCGCTGTACCTCGAGCCAGATCTCGCCGATGCGCTCGCCGAGCAGTTCGCCGCCGCGCCGCTCCTCGTGCAGCCGCATCTCGAAGCGGTAGAACGCGATCTGGCGAACCACCGTATTGAGCATGTCCTCCACCTTCGCCGCCAGCATGATGCGCCGGCGCTTCGGGTCGGTTTCGGCGTCGAGCAGGGCGCGGAAGGTGAGCATCTCGCCGAACACGCTCGCCGTTTCGGCCAGCGTCAGCGGCGTCGCCCCGCGCAGATAGCCCTGTCCGGCGGCGAGTACCTGGTGCACGCCGTGGCCGAGCTCGTGGGCGAGCGTCATCACGTCGCGGGTGCGGCCATGATAGTTCAGCAGCACGTAGGGGTGGGCCGACGGAACCGTGGGGTGGGCGAAGGCGCCGCCCGCCTTGCCCGGACGCGGCGCGGCGTCGATCCAGGGCCGGTCGAAGAAGCGCTGCCCGATCGCCGCCATCTCCGGATCGAAGCCGCGATACGCATCGAGCACCCGGGTGCGCGCCTCGGCCCAGGGAATGACGCGGTCGTCATCCTCGGGCAGCGGCGCGTTTCTGTCCCAGTGCTGCAGTTTCGGCAGGCCGAGCCAGTCGGCCTTGAGCGCGTAATAGCGGTGGGCGAGGCGGGGAAAATCGGCGACGACGGCGTCCACCAGCGCCTGCACCACGGTGTCCTCGACCATGTTGGCGCGGTTGCGGTAGCTCCACGGATGGTCGTAGCGCCGCCAGCCGTCGATGATCGCCTTGTCCTTGGCGAGCGTGTTGGTGATCAGCGAGAACAGACGCAGGTTGCTGCCGAACACGGTGCCGATGGCGTGACCCGCGGCCTCGCGCACCGCCCGGTCCCGGTGCGACAGCCGATCGAGCGCCGCGTTCAGCGTCAGTGTCTCCTCGCCCACCGGCACCCGCAGCGCGGCGATCGTCTCATCGAACAGCCGCACCCATGCCGTCGGGCCGGTGACCTCCTTCTCGTGCAGCAGCCGCTCCAGCTCGTCGGCGAGCTGATGGGGGCGAAAGACGCGCAGATCCCTGAGCCAGGACCGCCACGCACCGAGCGCGGGATCGGCCAGCTTCGCCTCGAGCGCAGCGTCGTCGAGCCGGTTGAGCTCCAGGGTGAAAAACAGCAGGTGCGAACTGATCGCCGTCACCCGTTCGGTGATGGTCTGGTAGAAGCGCCCGGTCTCCGCGTCGGTCGAATCGCCGGCAAAGAGAAGCTGGGCGTAGGACATCAGCCGCCCGAGCATTTCCTCGATGCGTTCATAGGCGGCGATGGCGTAGGCAAGCTCGGCGCCGGTGAGGTCCGCCAGCCGGCCGGCATGGGCGGCGGCGAAGGCCTTCGCTGCCTGCTCCGCCGCGGTGAGATCGGCATCGACTGCGGGCGAGCGGGGGCCCGGGTAGAGATCGGCCAGATCCCATTCCGGCAGCGTCGGCTGCGGCGCGGCTTCGGTGCTGGCCGCGGCGGACCGCATCGGACTTGGCATTTTCCTGGTTCCTGCTGAGGCTCTGATGGCCTCCAGCATGTAGGCCCAGAGCGCGGCGCGTCAAAGGGCCGGAGCAGACGGCGCGCGTGCCGTGCGTGCGTCCGGGCGGATATGCACGATGGCGGTCTCGTCGCTGTAGAGGCGGTGCCAGCCGGGCATGGCGTCCAGCACCGGCACCGCGCCATCGCTCGGGCGCAGCAGGGTCCAGGTGATGGCGTAGCGGTCGAGCAGGTCGGCCAGGGCGGCGCGGTCCGGGTGCATGGCGCGGAGATAGGTGTCCATGAACCGGTCGCCATACAAATCCGCGCGCCCGTCGATGAACGGCCGGATGCCGGCAAAGATGAGGTAGCCGCCGAAATCGTAGTCGTTGAACACCGGCGCCCGGGCAAGCCCTGGTGGCAGGTGCGCCAGCGCCGCCCGTGGGCTGACCGCGTCCGCGCCGTGGCGCACGGGATGCACGAGCAGCCATAGGCCGGCCAGGGCGATGCCGGCCCCCAGCCCTGCTGCCTGGGCGCGACCGCCGCGCGGCCCGGCGGACGCTGGCGCCAGGGTGCGTGCCAGCGCCTCGGCCGCCAGCAAGGGCCCGATCATGCCCACCAATACCCCATCGCGTCCGTGCGCCAGGCCGAGATGCACCAGCGCGAGGAGCAGGGCGAGGCGGATCGGCGGCAGGCGGACGGATCGCATCCCGGCGAGGCCGAGCGCGGCGAGCAGCCAGATTTCTACCGGCTGCATCCGGCCGAAATCCGGACTGCGCCACTCGCCGATGGCGCCGAGCGCGGTGTGCATGGCGAGCAGGTGGAAGGGAAACACCAGCCCGTGCCAGAGCTGCGGCGTCAGGCACCCGGCGGTCACGGCACCGGCGAAGAACAGCCCCCAGTCGCGCGCCGCTCGGGTCCTCGCTTCGGGTGCGGCGGCGAGCACCGCTTCGAGCGCGAGCGGCGGCACCAGCGCGAGCCCGAGGACGAAGCCGCCATGGAGGTTGGCCCACAGCGCCATCACGCCGAGCAGCGCCGGCGACGGCGCGCGCGAGCCGGCGCGGGCGGCGAGCAGGCCGGCGACGAATGCCTCCATCGCCGGCAGCGCCAGGATATGCGGTCGCGCCAGCAGCACCGGCGCCAGCGTGGCCAGGGCGAGCAGGCCCAGCACCAGCACCGGCAGCGGCGTCAGCACACGGCCCAGATGGCGCGCGAGATTGCCCATTGCCAGCGCCGCTGCCGCGCCGGCCAGCAGCACCACGCCGCTCCAGCCGCCGATCCGCCAGGCCAGCGCGAAGCCGAGCTCGCTCAGCCATTCATGCGCCACCCAGGGCGCGCCTGGCACGGAGAAGGAGAACGGGTCGGCGCGCGGCACGGCGCCATGGGCGAGCATCCACTGCCCGGCGGCGATGTGCCAATAGGTATCCGGGTCGCCCAGCAGCTTGCCCGGAGCGGCCAGCGCGGCGGCAAGCGCCAACAGCGCGAAGATGGGTGGCAGAGAGATCGCGCGCATCGGCGCAGTCTCACGCCGGCGCGGTTGCGCGCCGGTTAAGCTGAGAGGCCGGACGCGCTCACATACCGATGGCGCGGCGATAGACGTCGAGCAGCGTCTCCTGCTCCTCGACCTCCGCCGGCTCCTGGCGGCGGATGCGGATCAGCTGGCGCAGAACCTTGACGTCGAACCCGGCAGACTTGGCCTCGACATAGATGTCCTTGATGTCTCCCGCCAGCGCCTTGCGCTCCTCCTCGAGACGCTCGATTCGCTCGACGATGGTGCGCAGCCGCTCGCCGGCGATGCCGCCGGTCTC
>DAIDKZ010000059.1 GCA_027449745.1 Acetobacteraceae bacterium
TGCGGCGAAGTTTGCCTCTGCGTTCTATGGCCCGTTTCGCGAGGCGGCGGACTCGGCACCGCAGTTTGGGGACCGGCGCAGCTATCAGATGGACCCGGCCAACGGGCGCGAGGCCATGCGCGAGATTGCACTGGACCTGGATGAAGGTGCGGAGATGATTCTGATGAAGCCGGGAATGCCGTATCTGGATGTGCTGCATGCGGCGCGCGAGCGCTTCGAGGTTCCCATGGGGGTGTATCAGGTTTCCGGTGAATACTCGATGCTGCAGGCAGCCTTTGCCCGCGGGTGGCTGGAGCCGGAGCGAACCATGCTGGAAAGCCTGACCGGAATGCGGCGCGCCGGGGCGGATTTTATCGTGACCTATTTTGCCAAGGATGCAGCCCGGCTGCTGTAGCGGCGGGACCGTATCCCGGCCTGCCGGCCTGCGGGTCTACAGCTGCCCGGCAGGCAGGCGGGCCAGCGTGGACAGCAGGTTGGAGACCAGCGCCAGCGGCAGACCGACCACATTGAAGTAGCAGCCATGAATGCGGGGAATCCAACAGGCGGCGCGGCCCTGAATGGCGTAGGCTCCGGCCTTGTCCATCGGCTCCCCGGTTGCAATGTAGGCGGCAATCTCCTCGTCGGACAGGGAATGAAACTGAACCGCTGTCACTTCGGCAGCGGTGAGGATCTGGGCAGCCGAGACGACCGAGACCCCGGTGATGACCTGATGGGTGCGGCCGGAAAGCAGGCGCAGCATGCGGGCGGCGTCGGCAGCCGATTCAGGCTTGCCCAGAATCTGGCCATCGATGACGACGGTGGGCCGAACACGCCGGTGTCGAACCCCATGATCGTTCGCGTCCGGTGCGTGTCCTGGATGAGGCTGAAACTTGCCAGCAGCGAACCGGCATAGGGTTCGTCATTGACCGGCGGGTTGATCAGCGTGGTCGCCGCCGGCGTGAAGATCTTCTGGGTGAGGCTGATGCTGACGCGCTGGCGCCCCTGGCCGAGCACCGCATGCCCCCACGCCGCCAAGCCCTGCGGCACCGCCCCTGGATTCGACGTCCAGCCGAGATGAAATCCATTCACATAAAAGCGATCGGTCAGGCTTTGCGTGCTGATCGACGCGTTCTCGTCCTGCAGCGTCCAGATGCCGCTTGGGAACGTTCCCCCCGCACGGGCCGGCGCGGGAATCAGCGCAAGCATGGAGACGGACGTGGCGAGAGCGGCCAGGATTCGGTTCATCTGGAGCGTCCTGCTTGGATGATCGGACCGCAGGGGCAGCCCGAAGGATGGAAAAATGTTCGAAGGAGAAATCGTTCCCGGTGGAACGATTGCAAGTCAAGTGTTGAATGCGGGACACAGCTGCCGCCGAAAAGACATCGGGATGCGCATAAGACACATGTGAAGACTTGCGATTTTCACCGCCGGATGAGCAACCATTTCACGGTCAAATGATAACCCTCGTGATCAGGTCTCATACCGAACGAATTGGCCGGGCAGCCCTGCGCCGTATCGTGCTGAGGCTGGCCCTTCTGGCCGTGGTGCTCGCAACACCCGTATTGGCGCGCGCGGCCTCGCCTGTTGGCGACTGGTTGACCGGCGAGGGGGGCGCCGTGGTCCGCATTGCGCGCTGTCATGATGGGAAGGCTTTGTGTGGACGCATCGTCGGCATCATGCTCGATAGCGGCGCGCGTATGCCAGTTGACTGGCAAGGCCGGCCCCAATGCGGGTTCGAGCTGATCCGTCCATCCGTTCGGCGCAACGGAGAGCTCTGGCGGGGCCGCATCGTCAATCCGCGCAATGGCAACCGTTACCACGCCCAATTCCGCGTCGACCGCGCGGGCCAGCTGGCGCTGCGCGGCTATATCGGCCTGCCGATCTTTGGTGAGACGCGGCACTGGATGCGCTACGACGGACAGGTGCCGGACTCCTGCCGGATCGATCAGACCCAGATCGCCGCCGCCGGGCGGAATGGCGGCCGCGCGCGGGAGTGATTACCCCGCCGCGCGGATTTCGGCCTCGAGCCCGACCAGCGAGCCCAGCCTCGCCAGCCGCCGCTCGATCGGATCGCCGGCGAAGACCCCACTCCGCGCATCGAGAAACAGAACGAGCCGGCTGTCGTCGCGTAGCAGTCTCGTCGCCGCAAGCAGTGCTGGCGTGCCGGCCGACAGGGTGTAGGCGAGGCGCAACGCCGCCCCCAGCGTTTCGGCGCGCCGCGCCGTCGCCATGTCGAGCAGCGCCCGGGCCGGCGCCAGAAACGCGCTTTCCACCGGCGCCTCGTAACGCAGCGCGAGAGTGAGAGCGAGAAAGGCGCGGGCGTGATGGTCGAGCCCGACACCGGTCTGCCGCAGCACCCGCAGGAAGGCCTGCTCGGCGCGATATTCCGGATGTTCGTGATTGCCGATATCGGAGAACCAGCACGCCCCTTCACGCAGCCTTCGGTGCGAGGCGGATTCGTCGGGGAACAGCGTCGCTGTCCAGGCAATCAGCGCGCCGGGCAAAGCAGGGTCGCGCAGCAGCCCCACCGTGAGGTCCCGGCCGGCCGCGATCAGCGGATCCTGGGTGCGCATCGCCTCGGGCAACTGGCGCAGGAACCAGCCCTCGCGCAGGCCGTTGGCGCTGAACACCACACGGCTGGCCCCCGTCGCGCGCAGCAGGCGGCGCAGGATGATGGCGGCAAAGGGCAGATCGTCGATCCGCTTGCGCGCCACCCCCGGCATTCGTTCGATGAGCTTGCGGCTGGCATCGCCGACCACCGCGGACAGGTCGCGCGCCTCGTCCCGGCCGACCGTGTAGTGGTGCACCATCGCCAGCGGATAGCCGGTCTGGGCGATATGGATGCGCGCCAGCGCACGGAAGGCCCCGCCCGACACGAACAGATCCCCCCCCTCGCCATCGCCGAGAAAGGGCACGCCCGCCAGCTCGTCGGACACGATCGCGCGGGCCCGGGCGCGGTCTTCCTGGGCGCGCTCGGCCAGTCGGATCACGCCGATCGGCACCGTCGCCGCCGGGCCGATCCGCCCTTCGGACAGGCGCACGAGTTCGAGCGAACCGCCGCCGAGGTCGGCGAGAATGCCGTCCGCTCCCGGAATGCCGCACAACACGCCCTCGGCGGACAGCCTCGCCTCTTGCTCGCCACTCAGGATGATGACCTTCAGGCCGGGAATCTCGGCCTCGAGACGGGC
>DAIDKZ010000060.1 GCA_027449745.1 Acetobacteraceae bacterium
GCGGCGAGCGCGGCGAAATTCGTAAAGCCGTTGCCGCGCGCGGCGCCGAGCCGCGCCGCCCAGTCCGCACGGAACCCGTCGAGCAGGCGCAGACCGAGCCGCAGTGCGCCGGCTTCCAGCGTGCAGTCCCACGCGCTGGCATTGACGTCGACGCCGCGTACGCCCGCGCCGTGCGCGCGCGCGTCGCGCACGATCTGCGCCGGCGCATAGAACCCCATCGGCTGCGAATTCAGCAGCGCGCAGGCGAAGGCCGCGGGGTGGTGGCATTTCAGCCACGCCGAGACATACACGAGATGCGCGAAACTCGCTGCGTGGCTCTCGGGGAATCCATAGGTGCCGAACCCCTCGATCTGGCGGAAGCAGCGCTCGGCGAAGTCGCGCGGATAGCCGCGCGCCACCATGCCTTCGATCATTTTCACCGCGAATGTGTGGATGGTGCCGACATGGCGGAACGTCGCCATCGCGCGGCGCAGCCGGTTCGCCTCCTCCGGCGTGAAGCGCGCCGCCACCATGGCGATGCGCATCGCCTGCTCCTGGAACAGCGGCACGCCGAGGGTGCGGCCGAGCACGCGGACGAGTTCGTCCGGCGGTCCGTGCCCGGGGGCGGGCGAGGCGAAATCCACCGCCTCCTTGCCTTGGCGGCGGCGCAGATAGGGATGCACCATGTCGCCCTGGATCGGTCCGGGGCGGACGATCGCGACCTCGATGACGAGATCGTAGAACTCGCGCGGCCGCAGGCGCGGCAGCATGTTCATCTGCGCCCGGCTCTCGACCTGGAAGACGCCGACGCTGTCGCCGCGCGAGAGCATGGCATAGACGGCGCCATCCTCGCGCGGCACCGCGGCGAGATCGTCGAGGCCGATCAGCGCGAAGGCCTTGCGGATGCAGGTGAGCATGCCGAGCGCCAGCACATCGACCTTCATCAGCCCGAGCGCGTCGATATCGTCCTTGTCCCACTCGATGAAGCTGCGCTCCGCCATGGCCGCCGGGCCGATCGGCACGGTCTCGTCGAGCCGGCCGCGCGTCAGCACGAAGCCGCCGACATGCTGGGAGAGATGGCGCGGAAATCCGACCAGCGCGCGCGCCAGCGTGATGGCGTGACGCACCGGCACGCTGCCAGGGTCGAGCCCGACCTCGCGCACGCGCGCATCGGGCCATAATTCGTCCCCGGCGTGCCAGGATTGCGTTGCCAGCGCCGCGGTCGCGTCCTCGGCCAGGCCGAACACTTTTCCTACCTCGCGGATGGCGAGCTTCGGCCGGTAATGGATCACGGTGGCAGCGATGCCGGCGCGATGGCGGCCGTAGCGGCGATAGATGTACTGGATCACCTCCTCGCGCCGCTCATGCTCGAAATCGACGTCGATATCCGGCGGCTCGCGCCGTTCGGCGGAGACGAAGCGCTCGAACAGCAGGTCGATTTCGGTGGGATCGACGGCGGTGATGCCAAGGCAGTAGCACAGCACCGAATTCGCCGCCGAGCCGCGCCCCTGGCAGAGAATGCCGGCCCCGCGCGCGAAGGCCACGATGTCGTGCACGGTGAGGAAATAGCGCGCGTAGTTCAGCGCGGCGACGACGCTGAGTTCCTTGGCCAGGGTTTCGCGCACCGCCCCGGGCACGCCGTGCGGAAAGCGCCGCCGCGCACCCTCGGCGGCGAGGGCGGCGAGATGCTCGTCCGGCGTGCGGCCGGGCGGCACCGGCTCGTCGGGATATTCGTAGGTGAGATCATCGAGCGAGAAGCGGCAGCGGGCGAGGAGCTCGGCCGTCCGGGCCAGCGCCGCGGGGTGGGCGGCGAACAGCCGCGCCATTTCCTCCGGCGGCTTGAGATGGCGCTCGGCATTGGCGGCGAGACGGAATCCGGCCTCCTCGATGCGGCAGCCGGCGCGGATGCAGGTGAGCACGTCCTGCAGCGGGCGGCGCGCGGGGGCGTGGTAGAGCACGTCGTTGACGGCGACGAGCGGCGTTCGCGCCGCGGCGGCGAGATCGGCGAGCGCGCGCAGACAGGCGGCGTCGTCGGCCTGGTAGCGGCGGTGCGCGGCGAGATGCACCGCGGCGGGAAAGGCCGCGGCGAGGCGGCGCAGCACCCCGATGTCCGGCATCGCCGCCGGCAGCACGATCAGCACGCTGCCGGCGCCGTGCTCGATGATATCCGCGAGATCGAGCGCGCACTGGCCCGGCCCGGCCCGCAGCTTGCCCACCGTCAGCAGCCGCGTCAGCCGGCCCCAGGCGGCGCGGTCCTCGGGGTAGCAGAGAATGTCCGGCGTGCCGTCGCGGAACACCAGCCGCGCGCCGACGGCCAGGCGCAGCCCGACGCGCTTGGCCGCCTCGTGCGCGCGGACCACGCCGGCCACGGTGTTGCGGTCGGCGAGGCCGAGCCCGGCGAGCCCGAGCGCCGCCGCGGTCTCCACCAGCTCCTCGGCGTGCGAGGCGCCGTGGAGAAAGGAGAAGGCGCTGGCGGTGGCGAGTTCGGCATAGGCCGCCATCAGGGGAAAATCCCGTGCAGGAACCAGCGCCGCCGTTCCTCGAGCCCGGCGCGGAAAACCCAGAACCGGGCACCCTCGGTATCCTCGACGCGGTAATAGTCGCGCAGCCGGTCGCGCTCGCTGCGCTCCGCCGGGCCGGGCGGGGCGTGGTGCCACCATTCGGCGCCGATGCGCTCGGGGCCACTCGCCGCGCGCACGCGGTGCAGGGCGCCGCGCCAGCGGAATTGCAGCGGCGCCGCGTCCGGCATCGGGGCCGTGGCCTCGATCGGCTCCGGCCGGGCGAGCAGGCGTAGCGGGCGTGGCGGCAGGTGCGGCCATGAGGCCGGGGGAGCCAGCGGCGGAACGGGACGGACGGCGCGTTCCGGCACGTGGCTCGGCCATGGCTGGGCCCGCCACAGGCCGGCCGGGCCGAGCCGGTTGGCGAGCAGATCGACCGTCGCCGCCAGCGCGGCGCCCGGTGTTCCGTCCATTCCGGCTTCGTCCCTCCCGGCTTCGTCCATCCTGGCGCCGCCGAGCAGCGCCGCCTGCGCCGCGCCGAGCGGTGCCAGCCGGGTGGCGGCGAGGCGGATCGCCTCGATGCCGAAGCCGGGATCGACCCGCTCCAGCTTCTCTGTCAGCAGCCGCAGCAGCCAGGCCGCCGCGCGCACCGGCCGGGCCGTCGCCACAGTGATCGACCTCTCCTCGCCATCGACGCGGGTGAACGTGGCGATGAAGGCTTCGCCGCCGCGTCCGGCCCGTTCCAGCCGGGCGCAGAGCCTTCCCGCCAGACGATCGAGCGCGGCGGCGAGGCTGTCGGCGGTGAGCAGCGGCTCGGCGAAGGCCAGCCGCTCTTCCCAGGGCATAGCCGGCATCGGCCAGGCGATCGGCTCCTCGATCCTGCCCAGCGCCTGGTCGAGCCGGACCAGCACGCCGCGCTCCCGATCAGCGGCGAAACGGGCGGCGAGGTCGGCGCGCGGCAGGGCGGCGAGATCGCCGATCGTCTTCACCCCCAGCCGGCGCAGCAGGGCGGCACTGTGCGCCTCCAGCCGCAGCAGCCCGACCGGCAGCGCCGCGAGAGCCGCCCGCTCCCCGCCCGGCGGTAGAAGGATGGGGCCGCCTCGCTGCCCGGCGCGGGCCAGCGCCCAGGCGGCGCCGCTGGCGCCAGCCAGCGCCAGCCGCGCCTGCAGCCCGAACCCGGCCAGGCGCCGGGCGAGCGTCC
>DAIDKZ010000061.1 GCA_027449745.1 Acetobacteraceae bacterium
CGAACTCCGCCGCATGTCGGAGCCGAACGGCATCAACATCGCCGAGGAGGTCGCCCGCCTGACGGACAAGGCCGACAAGCAGCTCCGCGCGACCTACGCGAAGCTGTCCGCCTGGCAGAAGACGCAGGTGGCGCGCCATCCCGAACGGCCCAAGGCGTCCGACTATCTGCGCGCGTTGATCGCCGACTACACGCCGCTGGCCGGCGACCGCGCCTTCGCCGACGATGCCGCCGTGCTCGGCGGGCTCGGCCGATTCGAGGGCCAGTCGGTGGTCGTGCTCGGCACCGAGAAGGGATCGGACACGGAGAGCCGGGTGAAGCATAATTTCGGCATGGCCCGCCCCGAGGGCTACCGGAAGGCGCGCCGCCTGATCGAGCTCGCCGGGCGCTTCGCTCTGCCGGTCCTGAGCTTTGTCGATACCTCCGGCGCCTTTCCCGGCATCGAGGCCGAGGCCCGCGGCCAGGCGGAAGCCATCGCCCGCTCGATCGAGGCCTGCCTGGAGGCGCCGGTGCCGGTCATCGCGGTGATCGTCGGCGAGGGCGGGTCGGGCGGCGCCATCGCGCTCGCCGCCGGCGACCGGGTGCTGATGCTGGAGCATGCGATCTATTCCGTGATCTCACCCGAAGGCTGCGCCTCCATTCTGTGGCGTGACGCGGCGCAGGCCGGTGCGGCCGCCGAGGCGCTGCGGCTGACCGCGGACGATCTGAAGCGGCTGCGCCTGGTCGATGGTGTGGTGGCCGAGCCGCTCGGTGGCGCCCATCGCGCTCCGGAGACGGCCATCGCTGCGGTGGGCCGGGCGGTCGCGGCGGAGTTGCCGGACTTGCTCGCGCTCGGCCCCGTCGCGCTGAAGGCGCGGCGGCGGGAGAAGTTCCTCGAGATGGGCCGCGAAGGGCTCGGCTGAGACGCCGTCGCGGGCTTGCTGGCGAGGCTGTAGCCGCGCGACAATCGCTGATCGTACGGGCGTATGCGCCGCCGGCGGACGCGCCGCGGGCGACGGACCTGCCCACCGAAACGGAGCCGGCATGGACCTGAGAGCCTGCGCCTGCGGCAGCGGACTGCGACACTTGCGCTGCTGCGGCCTCGACCTCGCCACGCTCAGCCCGCCGGGTGCGAGCGAGCCGCTGCGGCCGTTGCTGGCGGAGGCGCAGGCGGCGGTTGCGGCGCAGCCGGAGCGGGCGGAAGCGGCGCTGCTGGCGCTGCTCGAACTCGCGCCGGGCTTCGAGGAGGCGCTGCGCCTGCTTGCCACGCTGCGGTCGCGCCAGGGCAGAACCGCCGTCGAGGAGGTGCTGCTGCGCCGCATCGTCGCGATCAATCCCAATAATTTCTGGGCCACCAACGATCTCGCGCTGCTGCTGCTCCGCACCGGGCGCGCCGCCGAGGCCGAGACGCATGCCCGCAACGGCCTGCGCATCGCCCCGCGTGAGGCGCAGGCGCATAATCTGCTCGGCTTGGTCCTGACCGAGATCGGCCGCCCGCACGCCGGCGAGCATCATTATCGCCAAGTGCTGACCCTGGTCGCGCAGCCGGACGCGGGCCTGCTGGCTAACCTCGCCTGGAACCTGAAATCACAGGGACGCGCGACGGAGTCGCGCGCCGTCTACGAACAGGCGGCGGCGCGCGACCCTGATCTCTACCAGACATGGCTCGGCTGGGCCCGACTGGAGGAAGCCGACCGGCGACTCGACCGCGCGCGCGAACTGCTCGAGCGCGCGGCGCAACTGGCGCCGGACGATCCCGGCGTGCGCATGATGAGCGCCATCCTCACCGCGCGGGAGGGACAACCGGAGGCGGCGCTGGCCGAGATCAACCGCCTCGCAGACGATGGCAGCAGGGAACTCGGCCCGAACGAGTGGATGGAGAAGGGGCGCCTGCTCGACCAGCTCGGGCGCACCGAGGAGGCGTTCGCCGCCTTTGCCGCGGGCAAGGCCAAGGCCCGCGCCGCGCTCGGCCACGGCTATCTCGCCGAGCAGGCGGCGGAGCAGGCGCGGCGGCTGCGCGGCTTCTTCACCGCCGAACGGCTGGCTTTCATCCCCCGCGCCCGCCCTGCGCCGGCCGGACCGCAGCCGGTCTTCGTGCTCGGCTTCCCCCGCTCCGGCACGACGCTGGTCGAGCAGATGCTGTCCTGCCACCCCGACATTTCGGCCGGCGACGAGCTGCCGGTGATCCACGACCTCACCCAGGCCGTGCCGCGCCTGCTCAACAGCCCGCTGGCCTACCCCGAGGCGCTGTGCGAGCTGTGGATGGCCGAGCAGCGCACCGCACTCGACCGGCTGCGCGACCTCTATCTCGAAGGCGCGTGGGCACTCGGGGCCGCCATGCCCGGGGAGCATGGGGGCGCGCCGGGCCCGGCATGGTTCACCGACAAGATGCCGCTGAATGAGACGCAGCTCGGCCTCATCGGGCTGCTCTTCCCGGAGGCGCCGCTGATCCACGTCCTGCGCCATCCGCTCGACGTCGTGCTCTCGGTGTTCGCCAACCAGCTCACGCACGGGTTCTTCTGCGCCTTCGAGCTCGAAGGCGTGGCGCGCCACTACGCGCTCACGATGGACCTCGTCGCGCATTATCGCGCCGAGATGACCCTGCGCTACCTGCCGCTTCGCTATGAGGACCTCGTAGCCGATCCGCAGGCGGCGATGCGCCGCGTGCTCGCCCATATCGGCGCGCCCTTCGACCCAGCCTGCCTCGATTTCCACGCCAACCCGCGCCACGCCCGCACCGCCAGCTACGCGCAGGTGACCGAACCGCTCTACGACCGCTCCGTGTACCGCTACCGTCGCTACCTGCGCGCGCTGGCGCCGGTGATCCCGCTGCTCGAACCGGTGATCGCCCGGCTCGGCTACCGCATCGAGACCGGCGATGACGGGCTCGGCGAACAATGCAAGGCGCCGGCGTGAGCGAAGCGGCGGATCCGCTCGCCGCGTTGCTCGCCGAGGCCAGCGCGGACGAGCAGGCGGGCCGTCTGGACGCCGCCGAGGCCAAGCTGGCCGCGGCGCTGCGGCAGGCGCCGGACCATCCGCACGCGCTGCATCTCTCCGGCATCGTCGCCTTCCGCCGCGGCCGTGAGGACGATGCGCAGGCGCTGATGGAGCGCTCGATCGCGCTCGCGCCGGATGTTGCGCTCTATCACCGCAATATCTGCGCCATCTACCGGGCCCTTGGCCGGCTCGAAGAGGGGCGCGAGGCCGGACTGCGTGCCATCGCCCTCGCGCCCGACGACCCCCACGCATACGCCAATCTCGCCATCATCCACTATGACCTGCTCGAACTCGAGGCGGGGCTCGCCTGTTCGGACCGGGCGCTCGAACTCAGCCCGGAGCTGCCGGACGCGCATTTCGAGCGCGCCGAGGTGCTGCTGCTGCGCGGCATGCTGGACGAGGGCTGGGACGAGTACGAGTGGCGTTTCAAGCTGCCCCAGGCCGGCCGGATGCTGCCCAAGGGCGAGGTGCCGCAATGGGATGGCGAGCGCCGCAACGATGGCCGGCTGCTGCTGATCGGCGATCAGGGCTTCGGCGATGTGATCCAGTTCGCCCGCTACATCCCCTGGGCGGCCGCGCGCTGGCCCGAAATCGTCGCGGCGTGCAGTGCCGAGATGCGGCCGGTCCTGGCGCAGTTTCCCCAGATCGCCAGTATCCACGACCGCTGGGAGGAGGTGCCCAGCTTCGACGCCTATTGCCCGCTCTCTGGCCTGCCGCGCCTGGCCGGCACGCGGGCGGCGAACATCCCGGGCACGGTGCCGTATCTCCAAGCCGACCCGGAGCGAGCCCTGCACTGGTCGGGACGCCTGGATCGGCTGCTGCCGCCGGATCTGCCCCGAGTGGCTCTGGCCTGGGCCGGGCGGCCAGCGCACAACAACGACCGCAACCGCTCGACGACGCTCGATCGGCTCGCGCCAATCCTCGCCGTGCCGGGTGTCGCGTTCGTCTCGCTGCAGAAAGGGCCGGCACGGAGCGGCATCGGCACGTATTTCGGGGCCGCCCCGCTGCTCAATCTCGGCCCATCGCTCGAAACCTTCGCCGATACCATGGCGGTCCTGGCCTGCGTGGACCTGGTCATTGCCGTCGATACCTCGGTTGTGCATCTCGCCGGCGCAATGGCGCGGCCGGTCTGGACATTGCTGCCCTTCGCGCCGGACTGGCGCTGGCTGCTGAACCGGCCCGACACACCCTGGTATCCAACGATGCGCCTCTATCGCCAGGCCGCGCCGCGGGCATGGGACGAACTGGCCGGCCGCGTCGCCGCCGATCTGGCCGGCTTTCGCGATAAAATTCAGCGCCCGAGGGCGTAGAACTCGGCGTTCGGACGGATCTCCATCGCGTTGGCAAGCCGGTTGGACATGGCGAAGAAAGCGGCGATGGCGGCGATATCCCAGATTTCGTCCGGCTCGAATCCGGCTTCGTCGAGCGCCGCGTGGTCGGCCGGCCCGATCTCGGCCGAGGCCACCGCCACCTTGATCGCATATTCGAGCATCGCGCGCTGACGCGGCGTGAGCTCCGCCCGGCGCCAGTTGGTAGCGACCTGATCGGCGATGGTTTTGCTCTTGGCGCGGATGCGCAGGATGGCGCCGTGGGCGATGACGCAATAATGGCACTGATTGGCGGCTGATGTCGCGACGACGATCATTTCACGCTCGGCCTTGGAGAGCCCGCCCGGCCGCTCCATCAGCGCGTCGTGGTAGGCGAAGAAGGCACGAAACTCGTCCGGGCGGTAGGCGAGGGCGAGGAAGACGTTGGGCACGAAGCCGGATTTTTCCTGGACGGCGAGGATCCGCGACCGGATATCCTCGGGCAGGGCGGCGATGTCGGGGATCGGAAATCGGCTGATCGGCTGGTCGGTCATGGTCGCTGTCCTTGGTTGCGTGGCCCGTCGTCCTGCGCGGGACGGCTCGCTCACCGGGCCTGATGCGGGGCGGCGCCGCACCGTTGAGCATACGATCCGGATTCACGCGATCGCAACCGGTTGCCCCTAGCCTGGGCCCATGCGTCTGAAGATGTTCCACGCCTCCGGTATGACGGAAGCCATGGCCCAGGTGCGCCTGGAGCTTGGTCCGGACGCGCTGATCCTGGCGACCCGGCGGCTCGGCGGCGGGGTCGAGGTCACCGCGGCGCTGGAGGAAGCGGAGCCGCCGCTCGCCGCCGCCACGCCGCCGCCTGCGGATCCGGTTCACGCAACCGCCTTGGCCTATCATGGAGTTCCTTCCGGCCTTACCGAACGCCTCGTGGCGGCGGCGCGCTTCGGCCAGCGCGATCATGAGGCCGCGCTGGCGAGCGCACTGGCCGGCGAACTCCGGTTCGGCGAGCTCGAACTCGTGCCGGAGGCGCCGCCGCTGCTGCTGGTCGGCCCGCCCGGCGCCGGCAAGACGCTGACCGTCGCGCGTCTGGCGACCCGGCTCGTTCTCGCGCGCACCGTGCCGCTGGTGATCACCGCCGATGGAAGACGGGCCGGGGCGGTGGAGCAGCTCGCGGCCTTCACCCGCCTGCTCGGGCTGACGCTGCTCGCCGCCGAGCATCCGCTTTCGCTCGGGCGCGCCCTGGCCCGCCGCGTGCCCGGCGCGCCGGTGCTGATCGACGCGCCGGGCATCGACCCGTTCGATCCGGCCCAGCGCGACGAACTCGCCGCCCTGGCGGCGATCGCGACCGCCCGCATCGCCCTGGTTCTGCCGGCCGGCATGGACGCTGCCGAATGCGCCGACCTCGCGGATGCCTTCGGCGGCCTGGGCGCGACGATGCTCATCGCCACCCGGCTCGACATCGCACGCCGCATCGGCGGCCTGCTCGCCGCCGCGGATGCGGCGTCCCTGACGATGACCGAAGCGGGCACGGGCCCGGGCGCGGCCGACAGCCTGGTCACGCTGAGCCCGTCCTACCTCGCCGCCCGCCTCATCCAGACCGCCCCTGCCAATGCCCAGCCCGGAGAGATACCACGATGACAGCTGATCGCGATCCTGCCCCGAGCGCGACCCGCGGCCGCGTGGTCGCAGTCGCGTCGGGCAAGGGCGGGGTCGGCAAGACCTGGTTCGCCATCACGCTGGCCCATGCGCTTGCCCGCGCCGGCGAGCGCGTGCTGCTCTTCGACGGCGATCTCGGGCTCGCCAACGTCGATATTCAGCTCGGGCTTGTGCCGGAACGAGATCTCGGCGCCGTCGCCGCCGGACGGGCGGCGCTGGCGGAGGCGACGCTACGGTTTGCTGCCGGCGGATTCGATATCCTGGCTGGTCGATCCGGTTCCGGCGCGCTCTCCGCCCTCGATCCGGCGACGATCGAGCGCATGCTCGCCGAGCTGCGCGCGGCGGCCAACCGATACGATACGATCGTGCTCGATCTCGGCGCCGGGTTGGACCGCGCGGTGCGGCGCATGGCCGCCGCCGCCGACACGCTGCTGGTGATCGCCACCGACGAGCCGACCAGTCTGACCGACGCCTATGCGGTCCTGAAGCTGCACGCGGCGGACCGCGCCGACGGCGACGCCCGCCTCGTCGTCAATCAGGCGCCGACGCGCGCCGCCGGGGAAAAGACTTTCGCCACGCTCGCCCGCGCCTGCGAGGCGTTTCTCCATCGCTCGCCGCCGCTCGCCGGTGTGATCCGGCGCGACGAGCGGGTGCGCGACGCCATCCGACGGCAGGTGCCAATGCTGACACGCCACCCAGGCAGCGCCGCCGCCGAGGATGTGGAGGCGATCGCGGCCGGGCTCGCGCGCGCCCGGCTGTCCGCCTGATCAGGCGGCGCTGGGCTCGGCGACGCCCTTGTCGCGCAGCAGGCCGGCGAGCTCGCCCGACTGGAACATCTCGGTGACGATGTCGCAGCCGCCGACGAACTCACCCTTGACATAGAGCTGCGGGATGGTTGGCCAGCTCGAGAACTGCTTGATGCCGTCGCGCAGCTCGGCGTCTTCCAGCACGTTCGCGGTGTGGAAGGGCACGCCCATGTGGTTGAGAATCTGCACCACGCGGGCGGAAAAACCGCATTGCGGGAACATTGCGGTGCCCTTCATGTAGAGCATCACCGGGTGTTCGGTGATCTCGGCCTGGATGCGGTCGGCGACGTCTTGGCTCATCGGGAACTCCTTCAGTCCGGGGCGGAGGTTTGCAGGGCGAGCGCGTGCAGGGCACCGCCCATGCGGCCGCGCAGAGCGGCATAGACCAACTGGTGCTGCTGCACGCGGCTCTTGCCGCGGAACTGCTCGCTGACGATCGAAGCGGCGTAGTGATCTCCGTCCCCGGCCAGGTCCTCGATGGTCACGGTGGCATCCGGCAGCGCCGCCTTGATCAGCGCCTCGATCTCGCCCACCGACATCGCCATCGTCTAGCCTCCGATACCAGGTCCAGCCCCCGCACCATCCATCCAGGCCGGGAAGAACCGCTCATGCGCCGCGCGCAACTCGTCGATCGATATGGCGACCCCGTCCGGGAGTGTCAAACCCGCCCCGCCGCTGCGCCCGAGGCGCATGGCCGCGATCCCTTCGGCAGCGGCAGCGGCGAGCAGCGCATCCCCGTCGGCGACGGCGGCGATGTAGCGGCCCTGATCCTCGCCGAACCAGAAGGCATGTGGCGACATCGCCGGACCGGCGGCGAGCCGCGCGCCCGTGTTCCCGGCCAGCGCCATCTCGGCCACCGCGACCAGCACGCCGCCATCGGAGACGTCGTGGCAGGCGCGGATGTCGCCCGCTAGGATGCGGGCGCGGACGAAATCGCCGACGCGGCGCTCGGCGGCGAGATCGACCGGTGGCGGCGGTCCGGCCTCGCGGCCGGCAATCTCGCGCAGCCACAGCGACTGGCCGAGCCAGCCCGCCGTGCGCCCGATCAGCACGAGGTCGAGCCCCGGCGCCAGCGCCAGGCCGACGGCGCCGGCGGCATCCTCGAGCACGCCAAGCCCGCCGATCGCCGGCGTCGGCAGGATCGGGCTGCCAGCGGTCTCGTTGTAGAGGCTGACATTGCCGGAGACGACCGGGAAATCCAGTGCGCGGCAGGCCGCCGCCATTCCCTCGATTGCGGCGGCAAACTGACCCATGATCGCCGGCTTCTCGGGGTTGCCGAAATTCATGTTGTCGGTGATGGCGAGCGGCATGGCGCCGACCGCGGTCAGGTTGCGCCAGGCCTCGGCCACCGCCTGCGCCCCGCCGGCGCGCGGATCGGCGGCGCAGTAGCGCGGTGTGCAGTCGGTCGTCAGCGCCAGCGCCCGCGTGTGCCCGTCGATACGCACCACGGCGGCATCGGCGGCGCCGGGGCGTTTCACCGTCTGGCCGCCGACGGTCGCATCGTACTGATCCCAGACCCAGGCACGCGAACAGAGATCGGGGCAGGCGATCAGGCGCAGCAAAGCCGGGCCGAGCCCGACCGGGTCCGCGACGGGCTCGAGCGGCGGCGGCGGCGGCGCGACTTCGATCGGCCGGTGATAGAGCGGCGCCTGGTCGGCGAGCGGGGCCAGCGGGATGTCGGCCTCGACCGCGCCGCGATGACGGACGGTGATCCGCCCGGACTCGGTGAGATGGCCGATGACGGCGAAATCCAACTCCCATTTCTCGAAGATCGCCCGCGCCATCGCCTCGCGCCCCGGTCGAAGCACGATCAGCATGCGCTCCTGGCTCTCCGAGAGCATCATCTCGTAGGCGCTCATGCCCGTCTCGCGCTGCGGCACCGCGTCCAGGTCGAGCGCGATGCCGACGCCGCCCTTGCCGGCCATTTCGACCGATGAAGATGTCAACCCCGCCGCACCCATGTCCTGGATGGCGACGATGGCATCGGTGGCCATCAGTTCCAGGCAGGCCTCGATGAGCAGCTTCTCGGTGAACGGGTCACCGACCTGCACGGTCGGGCGCTTGGCCTCGGCATCCTGCCCGAACTCGGCGCTCGCCATGGTGGCGCCATGGATGCCGTCCCGTCCGGTCTTGGAGCCGACATAGACCACCGGGTTGCCGACCCCTGCGGCGGCGGAGAGGAAGATCCGGTCGGCCGGCGCGATGCCGACGGTCATGGCGTTGACCAACGGGTTGCCATCATAGGCGGGATGGAAATTGATCTCCCCGCCGACGGTGGGCACGCCGACGCAGTTGCCGTAGCCGCCGATGCCGCGCACCACGCCATCGACGACCCGGCGCGTCACCGGATTGTCCGGGCTGCCGAAGCGCAATGCATTGAGATTCGCCACCGGCCGCGCGCCCATGGTGAAGACGTCGCGGAGTATGCCGCCGACCCCCGTCGCCGCACCCTGATAGGGCTCGATGAAGCTCGGGTGGTTATGGCTCTCCATCTTGAAAATCGCCGCCAGCCCCTCGCCGATGGCGACGACGCCGGCATTCTCGCCCGGCCCGTGGATCACCCAGGGCGCCGTGGTCGGCAGTTGCTTCAGCCAGACGCGGGAGGATTTGTACGAGCAATGCTCCGACCACATGACCGAGAAAATGCCAAGCTCGGTCAGGCTCGGCGTGCGGCCGAGGATGGCCAGCACACGGGCATATTCTTCGTCGTTGAGTCCGAACTGACGGGCGAGGGCGGGGGAGACCTCGGTCATGCCGCGAACGCCTCCGCCAGGCTGGCGAACAGCGGCTTGCCGTCCTCGCCACCGAGCAGCGGATCGACCAGATTTTCCGGGTGCGGCATCAGGCCGAGGACGCGCAGATTCGGGCTGTAAATTCCAGCGATCGCGCGCGCGCTGCCGTTGGGGTTGGCCTCCGGCGTGAACTCGCCCGCCGGCGTGGCATAGCGGAACGCGACCAGGCCTTCGCCCTCCAGCCGGTCGAGCGTCGCCTCGTCGGCGAAGTAGTTGCCATCGCCATGGGCCATCGGGGCCCGGAACACTTCGCCCCGCTGGTAGTGGCGCGTGAACACCGTGTCGGCGCGTTCGACGCGCAGATGGCAGTCCCGCGAGAGGAAGCGCAGGCCGGCATTGCGCAGCAGCGCGCCGGGCAGCATTCCGGCCTCGGTGAGGATCTGGAAGCCGTTGCAGACGCCGAGCACATAGCCGCCCCGCGTGGCGTGGGCGCGCACCGCGGCCATCACCGGCGACTGGGCGGCCATGGCGCCGCAGCGCAGATAGTCGCCGAAACTGAACCCGCCGGGGATGACGACGAGGTCCAAGCCGCTGAGGTCGGTCTCGCGGTGCCAGATCATCCGCGGCGCATGCCCGGCGGCCCGTTCGAGCGCGATCGCCATGTCGCGCTCGCGGTTGATGCCGGGAAAGACGACGATGCCGGCTTTCATCGTGCCGGGCATGGGAAGAGCGCCCGCAGCGCTTCGCGCACCGCGACCGCGGCCGGGCCGTCGCCGCCTTGGCGGTGCGACTCGAGATAGCCGGTGACCGCGTCCCGCAGCGCGCGGAGTTCGATGCGCTCGGGCAGACACACGGTCCGCCCCGCCGCGCCGCCGGCGAGCATCGAATCGGTCACGCCGGCGATGTAGGATTCGCAGTCGGCGCGCTGAGCCGCCGTGCCCGCCGAGCAGCTCCGCAGCAGCACATCGCGCTTGATGAAGGCGGCCTGTCCCGGTGCCGGGGCGAGCGCGGCCGCGGCCAGCACGGCCAGCGGAAGGAGATGGCGCATCATGCCCCGCCCACCGCGATGTCGAAGCGTTCGATCACCGTGTTGGCCAGGAGCTTGCGCGCCATCGCCTCGGCGGCGGCGCGTGCCCGCGCCGGGTCGGTCTCCACCAGATCGAGCTCGATGACCTTGCCGGCCCGGACCTCGCCGATGCCGGCGAAGCCCAGCCCGGCCAGCGCGTGGCCGATCGCCTTGCCCTGAGGATCGAGCACGCCGTCTTTCAGCATCACCGTCACGGTCACCTTCACTGGCTGGCCACCCTCTCACTGCATGGTCTCGGG
>DAIDKZ010000062.1 GCA_027449745.1 Acetobacteraceae bacterium
CTCATCGCCGCCGGCCGGCGCGGCGTGCGCACCATCGCGGTCGACATCGCCGTGCGCTATGGCCCCGGCCTGGCGCGCGCCAGCCATTTCCGCCCGGTGCTCGACATCACCCGCATCGTGCTGATGGTCGCGGGCCATCTGCTGCGCCGGGGCATGGACCCGCGCGGCCTGCTGCGCTCGCTGTGCATGCCGCCCCAGACGGTGCAGGCCCCCGTCACGGACGCCGACGTTCCGCCGCCCGCAGTCCGTCCAGCGCCTCCGGGTTGACCAGCGAGGACAGATCGCCCGCATTCTCGCCGGTGAGCGCGGCGCGGATGGTCCGGCGCATCACCTTCATCGAGCGTGTCTTTGGCAGATCGGCGACGAAGACGATCTGGCGCGGGCGGAAGGAGCGGCCCATGCCGCGTTCCACCGTCGCCGCCAGCCGGCCGGCCAGCCCCGCATCGCCGGCGCCGTCGCGCGGCACGGCGGCAACCGTAAGCGCCGAGCCCTGGACCGGGTCCGGCAGGCCGATCACCGCGACCTCGGCAAGCTCGCCGCTCGCCATCAGCACGGCCTCGATCTCCGCCGGGCCGACGCGCTTGCCGGAGATTTTCAGCGTGTCGTCCGAACGGCCGTGTAGGAACCAGAACCCGTCTTCGTCGCGCGAGGCGAGATCGCCCTGCACCCACATGCCGGGAATGGCGCGCCAGTAGCTGTCCAGATAGCGCGCCCGGTCCTGCCAAAGCCCGCGCGTGGTGCCGATGCAGGGCGCGCGCATCACCAGCTCGCCGATCACGCCCGGCGGCACGCTATTACCCGCCTCATCGACGATGTCCGCGCCGGTGCCAGGAATGCCGCCATTGAAGCTCGCCGGCTTCTGGGCGAACAGGATGTTGCTGGAGACGATGCCGCTCATCTCGGTGCCGCCGGAGAAATTGATCAGCGGCCCGCGCCCGCCGAGCACCGCACGGAACACCCAGAGCCAGGTCGGCTCGTCCCACGGCTCGCCCGAGGAGAGCGCGATGCGCAGCGACCACAGATCGTGGCGCGTCCGCTCCGCCTCGGCGGTGCGGCGCAGCGTGCGCGCCAGTGTCGGGCCGATGCCGAGGGCGGAGACGCGGTGCTGCTCGACCATGCGCCAGACGCGCCCCGGCTCCGGCCGGTCCGGCGCGCCCTCCGCCAGCACCAGGCAGGCGCCGGCGAGCAGTCCGCCGATGATCTGGATCGGGCCGATGAACCAGCCGAAATCGGACATCCACAGCAGCCGGTCCTCCGGCTTGAGGTCGAAGCAGAGCCGCGCATCCTGCGCCAGCTTCACCATCAGGCCGAGATGCGTGTGCACGGTGCCCTTCGGCAGGCCCGTCGTGCCCGACGTGTAGACGATGAGCAGCGGATGCTCGGCCGGCAGGTCCAGGGCCGGGACATGCGCGGGACGCCCGGCCGTGAGCGCGTGCCACCAGACATCGCGCGGCGCCGTCATCGCCACCTCCATGCCGGTGTTGGCGAGCACGATGACGTGGCGCAGCGAAGCCACCTCCGGGGCGGCCTCGTCGATGACGGATTTGAGCGGGGTCTCGACGCCGCGCCGGAGCGTCGCGTCCGCGGTGATGACGGCGACGGCGCCGCCGAGGCTGAGCCGCTGCGCCACCGCCTCGGCGCCGAAGCCGGAGAAGAGCGGCAGGCCGATGGCGCCGATGCGGGCGCAGGCAAGCAGTGCGGCGACGACCTCGGGCACCATCGGCAGATGCAGGCCGACGACATCGCCCCGCCCGATGCCGAGCGCGGTGAGCCCGACGGCGAGCCGGCTGGTTTCGGCGGCGAGTTCGGCATAGGACCAGCGCCGCACTCGCCCATCCTCGCTCTCGCCGATCACCGCCGGGCGGGCGAGGCCGATGGAGGATTTCGCGTCGAGCGCGTTGGCCGCGAGGTTGGTGGTGGCGCCCTCGCACCAGCGCGGGAACGCGATGCCATCGGCGAGATCGAGCACGCGCGCGCAGGGTGTGGTGAAACGGATGCCGAGCCAGCCGATCAGCGTCGTCCAGAACCATTCCGGCTCGGCCGCGGCGCGCGTCTCCAGCGCTGCGTAGTCGGCGACTCGCGCGGCGCGGATGAGCGCGGTCCAGTTGGCCTGCGCCCGCACCGCATCGCTCGGCCGCCAGACGATCGCGCTCGCATCCATGCCCCGGTTCCTCCCGGCGGCCGGATCAGCTCATCCAGTTGCCGCCATCGACGTTGTAGGTCTGGGCGACAATGTAGTCCGCATCGGCGCTGGCGAGAAACACCGCCATGCCGGTGAGGTCCGCGGGCGTGCCCATGCGCCCATAGGGCACCGCGCGACCGACCTGGCGCTTCTTCTCGCCCAGCGGCAGATGTTCGTATTTCGCGAACAGCGCGTCCACCGCGTCCCACATCGGCGTATCGACGACGCCGGGGGCGATGGCGTTGACGTTGATGCGGTGGCGGATGAGGTCGAGCCCGGCGCTCTGGGTCAGGCTGATCACCGCCGCCTTGGAGGCGCAATAGACACCGACCAGCGCCTCGCCGCGCCGCCCGGCCTGGGAGGCGAAGTTGATGATCCGCCCGCCGCGCCCCTGGGCCACCATCTGCCGCGCCACCGCCTGCAGGGTGAACAGCAGCCCCTCGACATTGACGGCGAAGACGCGTCGATAGCTCTCGCGCGTGATGTCCAGGATCGGCGCGAGATCGAACAGGGCGGCGTTGTTCACCAGGATGTCGATGCCGCCGGCCTCGGCGACGACGGCCGCGACCATGGCGTCGATCTCGTCCTGGCTGGTGACGTCCACGCCGATGCCGAAGGCGCCGTGGCCAATCGCGGCGGCGGTGGATTTCGCCTCCTCGGCGAGACGGTCCGCGACCGCGACGCGCGCGCCCTCGGCGGCGTAGCGCTCGGCGATGGCACGGCCGATGCCGCGCGCGCCGCCGGTGATGACGGCGATTTTGCCGGCGAGCTTCATCGCCGCCTCACCAGCACGTGTAGCCGCCATCGGCGAGCACGATGCTGCCGGTGAGCAGGGAGGCGGCGTCGGAGGCGAGGAACAGCACCACGGAGGCGATCTCCTCCGGTTCGCCGACCCGGCCCATCGGCGTCATATCCAGCCAGACCTTCGCCATCTCGGCATTCTCCATGCCGAACCGGGTCAGAGGTGTCGCGATGTAGGTCGGCGCGACGGCGTTGACGCGCACGCCGCGCGCGCCCCATTCGGCGGCGAGCGATTTCGTCAGGTGATGCACCGCGGCCTTCGAGGCGTTGTAGAAGGATTGCGGCTGCGGCTTGTTGACGATGAAGCCGGACATCGAGCCGATATTGACGATGCTGCCGGCGCCGCGCGCCAGCATCCGCCGGCCGAAGCTGCGGCAGCAATAGAACACGCCGTCGATGTTGACGCTCATGTGGAAGCGCCAATGCTCGTCGGTCGTGTCTTCCGCACGCACGTCGCTGATGGCGACACCGGCATTGTTGACCAGGATGGAAGCGCCGCCATGCTCGCTCTCGATGCGCGCGGCCAGCGCCTCGACGGCGGCGGAATCGGTGACATCGAGAACATGGCCGGACGCATCGATGCCGAGGCCCTTGAGCTGCGTCACGGCGTTCGCGACCCGATCGGCGAGCTTCTCGGCGATGACGACGCGCGCGCCGGCCTCGCCCAGCGCCTGGGCGGAGGCGAAGCCGATGCCCTGGCCGCCGCCCGTGACCACGGCGACGCGGCCGGAGAGGTCGAATTTGCTGAGATATGTACCCATCACGTCAGACTCCTGATGCTACTTCACCGCGCCGAAGGTGAGCCCGCGCACGAGCTGGCGCTGGCTCGCCCACCCGAGCACAAGGATCGGCGCGATCGCCATCGTCGAGGCTGCGGAGAGCTTGGCCCAGAACAGACCTTCGGGGGCGGAGAACGAGGCGATGAAGGCGGTGAGCGGCGCGGCGTCGTGCGCGGAGAGATTGAGGCTCCAGAAAGCCTCGTTCCAGCACAGGATGATCGAGAGCAGCGCCGTCGAGGCGATGCCGGGGGTGACGAGCGGCAGCAGCACCACCGTGATCACCTGCACCACCGAAGCGCCGTCGATGCGGCTCGCCTCGATGATGTCCTTCGGCGTCTCCTTGAAGAAGGTGAACAGCATCCAGACCACGATGGGCAGGTTGCTGAGCGCGAACATGATGATCAGACCGGTGCGCGTATCGAGCAGGGCGGTCTCGCGCGCGATGAGATAGATCGGCACCAGCACGCCGACCGGGGGCAGCATCTTGGTCGAGAGCATCCACAGCAGCGTGCCGCGCGTGCGATTGGTCGGATACAGCGCCATGGCGAAGGCGGCGGGAATCGCCAGCGCCAGGGCGGCGAGCGTCGCGCCGAGGGAGATGACGATGCTGTTGAGCGCGAAGCCGAGATAGTCGGCGCGGGCGAAGACCTCGCGGTAGTTCTCCAGCGTCGGCATGAACAGGAACAAGGGCGGCGTCGCGATCGCCTCGACTTCGGTCTTGAGGGATGCCGCGAACATCCAGGCAATGGGGAAGAACATCGCCAGCGCGGCGATCCACGCGACCGCGCCGGCGACGCGATGGGATCCGGATCGGCGCTTCATCGCCGCCGTCCCGGCTTTGCCACGCTAGACATCCAGCCGCCGCGCCACGGAGCGCAGCAGGAAGGCGGCCATGACGTTGGCAAGGATGATGGCGATGACGCCGGCGGCGGAGGCGCCACCGACATTGAAGGCCAGCAATGCGCGCTGATAGATGAGAAAGGCGAGGTTGGTGGTGGCGACACCCGGCCCGCCCGAGGTGGTGACGTAGATCTCGGCGAAGACGGAGAGCAGGAAGATCGTCTCCATCATCACGACCACGCTGATGGCGCGGCCCATGTGCGGGATCTGGATGTGGAAGAACACCGCCAGCGGCCCGGCACCATCGATCGAAGCGGCTTCCAATGTCTCCTCGTCCAGCGATTGCAGTGCGGTCAGCAGGATGAGGAACGCGAACGGCAGCCATTGCCAGGCGACGATGATGACCACCGCGGTCAGCGGGATCGCGCCGAAGAAATCGATCACCGGTAGGCCGAGACTGCGGCAGATCCAGGCGAACAGCCCGTTCACCGGATGCATCAGCAGGTTCTTCCAGATCAGCGCGCTCACCGTCGGCATGACGAAGAAGGGCGAGATCATCAGCACCCGCGCGATGCCGCGTCCGGGAAAGTGCGTCTCGAACAGGGCCGCGAGCACGGTGCCGAGGCCGACGGTGACGGCGAGCACCGCGAGGACCAGTTCGACGCTGACCAGCAGCGCCAGGTAGAGCGAGGAATCCTCGAACAGGAAGCGGTAGTTGGCGAGGCCGGCGAAGCCGCCGATGGCCGGGTTGAGCAGGTTGTAGCGCTGGAGCGAGAACCACAGCGTCATCGCCAGCGGGACCAGCGAAAACACCAGGAGCAGCAGCACCGAGGGCCCGACCAGCGGCAGCGTCGCCACGCGGCCGCCGAGCCCTTTGCGCTGTGTCAGCCCTGCCAGAGTCGCTGTCGGTGACTGCATGTCCGTTGCCGCGCCGGGACCCGGCCAGGAGAGCACCGCTCCCCTGGTCGGCGCCGTTCTACTGGAGGTAGCCGGCCTGCTGCATCGTGCTCTTGGTTGCGGCCTGCGCCTTGGCCAAGGCATCGTCCACGCTCATCTGCCCGGCGAGCGCGGCGGCGACGAATTGGCCGACCTGGGTGCCGATACCCTGGAATTCGGGGATCGCCACGTACTGGATGCCGGTATAGGGCACCGGATTCTTCGTCGGATGGGTGATGTCGGCGGACAGGATGGCCGTCTTCACGGTCGCGGCGAAGGGCGCGGCCTTGATGTAGTTCGGGTTGTCGTAGGTCGATTCGCGCGTTCCCGGCGGCACGCCGGTCCAGCCATTGGTCTCGCCCACCAGCTTCACGTAGTCCTTCGAGGTCGCCCAGGCGAGGAAGCTCTTGGCCGCGTCGGCCTTCTTGGAGGAGGCCGGCACCGCCAGCGCCCAGGACCAGAACCAGCCGGTGCCGTGTTCCGTGACGCCATGCGGCGCTGCCGTGAACCCGACCTTGTCGGCGACCTGGCTCTTGGTCTTGTCGAACACCATGCCGGCGGCGACGGTGGCGTCGATCCACATCGCGCAGTGGCCGGTGCTGAACAGCGCCAGATTCTCATTGAAGCCGTTGCCGGTCACGCCCGGCGGGCCGTCGCGGTGGAGCAGGTTAACGTAGTAGTTGATCGCGGCTTTCCACGGGGCCGAGGTCAGCTCCGGGTTCCATTTCATGTCGAACCACTGGCCGCCGAAGCCGTTCACCAACGTATCGACGAAGGCCATGTTCTCGCCCCAGCCGGCCTTGCCGCGCAGGCAGATGCCGTACCGCTCCTTGGATTTGTCGGTGAGCTTGTCGGCGAACTGCGCGATCTCGTCATAGGTCGGCTTGGCCGGCATCTTCAGGCCGGCGGCCTCGAACAGGTCCTTGCGGTAGAAGGTGAAGGAGCTCTCGGCATAGAAGGGCACGGCGTAGAGCTTGCCGTTGGCCGACAGCGCGTCGCGCACGCCCTTGAAGATGTCGTTGTAGTCGTAGGAAGCGGGGAAGCCGTTGAGCGGCAGGAGCCAGCCCTGCTTGCCCCAGATCGGCGTCTCGTAGCTGCCGATGGTGAGGATGTCGAACTGCCCGCCTTTGGTGGCGATGTCCGTGGTGACGCGCTGGCGGAGGACGTTCTCCTCGAGGACCACCCAGTTGATCGTGTTCCCGGTCTGCTGCTCCCATTTCGAGGACAGCTTCTGCATGGTGATCATGTCGCCGTTATTGACGGTGGCGATGGTGATGGTCGCCGCCGACGCGACGCCCGCCGCGGCGGCGAGCAGCGTGGAACACGCGAGCAGGTAAGGGATGCGCATGCGGTTGTTTCCTCTCCCGGATAGGGCCTCGGCGCCGTTCGTCCGAAGTGGCCGAGGCGTGGGCGTGTGCCCGGTCGGTGGGCAGATGATCAGATCGGCGCGGCTCTTGTCAAGCTGCGGCTGCGGTCTCGAGAATGGCGGCGGCGGTGGGCTCGTCGGTGATGATGCCGTTCAGCAGCCCACCGGCGAGCGCGCCGCGCAGGGCCGGGACCTTGGCTGCGCCGGCGCCGATGCCGACGCGGATCTGGTCCGCCGCCGGGGGCGGCGTCAGCCCGGTGGCGCGCGCGTTGGCCGCGCCCTTGAGCAGCCGGCCGGCAGCGTCGAAGGAGTGGCCGGCGATTTCACCCACCGCGCCGGCGCGCAGCAGCTCCGTCAGCTCGGCGTCGCCGATGCAGCCGGCGGCATGCAGTGGCGATTGCCAGCCGATATGCCCCACGCCGACGAGCAGCACCGCGGCCTCCGCCATCAAGCCCTGCAGGGTCGCGAAGGCGCGCTGGGATTGCAGCAGGCGGCGTTCCTCGATGGTGGCTGCCACCACCGGAAGGGGCATCGGGTAGCACTGCGCGCCGGTGCGTTCGGCGATGCGCATTACCGGCTCGGAGGCGATGGCGCGGCCGTCGGCGGTGATGATGCCGCAGAGCGAGAACAGCTTGTGCTGGGGCGCGTGCATCGGCCGCAGCTCGGCCGCCGTTGCGCGCAGTGTGCTGCCGGTGGAAACGCCGAGCACCAGCGGCGCCCTCTGCGTGAACCAGCGCTCCAGCCAGCGCGCCCCGGCGACGGCGAGCCCGGCGAGCGCCGCGTCCGACCCGTCGGCGGGCACCACCTCGCAGCTGCGCAGCCCGTAGCGCTCGGTCAACCGTGCCCCGAGCGCCATGCTCGTGCCGATCGGATGGTCGAAGCGGAACTTGATCAGCTTCTCCTCGACGGCGAGGGAAACCAAGCGCTGCACCGCCTGGCGGGAAAGGTGCATCAGGGCCGAAATCTCGTCCTGCGTCCGCCCGCCGATATAATAGAGCCAAGCGGCTCGCGCCGCCTGCTCCAGCCGCGCCGCCCCGCTCGCCCGCTCGCCCGTGTCCGACATCCGTTCCGGCCGCTTCCCGCTGACCCCGCATAATGCTCGCGGGCCGGGCATTTGACCAGACAGGTTAGGGCGAGCTGCGCGCCCTTGCGCCCACGGCGGCCGTTGGCGCGTGTTCCCGGTGCCGAGGCCGGCCGCTCAGGAGTGCCGCGCCTTCGCCAGGGGCGCAGCCGTCGCGCCGCCGGCCCCGCCATGCCCGGCCTTGACGGTCTCCAGACCCTCGCGTTGCGTCGGGCTCGTCACGACGCTGACCTGCTCGCCGGTGTAGGCGGCGGCCGGTGGGGCGGCGATGACCCGGTCCGTGGGCTTCAGACCGGACACGACCGTCACGTTCGGGCCCATATCCCGACCGACCTTGACCTCATGCAGCTCGATCCGATCGCTGGCGTCGACGGTCGCGATCTGCAGCCCATGCTGCTGGAAAATCAGCGCCGTCGTCGGGACGGTGAGCGCGGACGGGTCGGGCGGAAGCTGGAAATGCACCTCCGCATACGTGCCGGGCATGAGCTCCCCGCCCGGATTCGGCGCCCAGAGCTCGACCAGCAGCGTCCGCGATTCGATGTTGATCGCCCGTGCGGTGGTCGACACTTTGGCCGAGAACTCCCGGTTCGGGAACTGCGGAATATGCAGCGACGCTTCCATTCCGGCGCGGACCGAAGCCGCGTACATTTGCGGAACCTTGACGAAGACACGCATCATGTGGACGTCCGCGACGCGGAACATCTCGACCTGGTTGCCGATCCCGTTCGCCTTGACGAAGGCGCCGATATCGGTCTCGCGCGCGGTGACCACGCCGTCGAAGGGCGCCAGGAGCTGTTTGAAATCCAGCAGTGCCTTCAGCGAGTTCACGCGGGACTGGGCGGCCAGCCGCCGCGCGGTCGTCGCCTTGTAGCCGTAGGTTTTCTCGTCCGAGTTCTGCTGCGAGACTGCCGTTGTCGCCACTAGCCGTTCCCAGCGCTTGGCAGTGATCTCCGCGAGTTTCTCGTCCGCCAGGGCCACGTTCAGATCCGCCTGCGCCTGCCGGTAATCCTCATCCAGCGTCGGCGTGTCGATCGTGGCCAGAAGGTCTCCGGCCTTAACGGGGGCACCGTAATCCTTGTACCATTTCACGACGTAGCCGCTCACCTGGCCGTAGATCGGCGCCTCGTACCAGGCATTCACATCACCCGGAACGATCAGCGGCCGGCTCGTCGCGGCCGGGGTCGGCGTGACCACGCTCACGCTCGGAATGGCCGCCTTCTCGGCGCTCGATTTCAGCGAGGCGACGGCGGACTGACGTGTCTCGATGCCGCGCACCGCGAGGCCGACAGCGCCGAGTACCGCGAGCACCAGGAGAATCGGCGTGCGCAGGCTGCGCTTGCGCGTCGCGTTCGCCGCCGAGACACCGTTGCCCTGCGGCCCCACGCCAGTTGGCTGCGCCGGATCGTGCGGCGCGTGGTCGCCGGGTGTAGCCGTCATGATATCTCCTGTTCCGTGTTGGCGTGACGGTGGACGATGCTGAACACAGCTGGGACAAAGGTGAGAGTGGATACGGTCGCCAGGAGCAGGCCGCCGATCACGGCCCGACCGAGCGGCGCGTTTTGCGCGTCGCTGAGGCCGCTTGCCATCGGCAACATGCCAATCATCATCGCGCCGGCCGTCATCAGGACCGGTCGCAAGCGCGAATACCCGGCGTCAACGGCCGCCTCCTTGGCGCTCAGCCCCTGTGCGAGACGCTCGCGGGCGAAGCTGACGACCAGAATACTGTTCGCGCTCGCAACACCCATGGTCATGATCGAGCCCGTGAGCGCCGGCACAGACAGGGGGGTGCCAGTGAGGAACAGCATCCATACGATCCCGGCAAAGGCCGCCGGCAGCGCCGTGATGATCACGAACGGGTCAAGCCATGACTGAAAGTTTACGCAGATCATCAGATAGATGAGGATCAGCGATCCAGCCAGGCCGACGAAGAGCTGCGAGTATGTCTCGGCCATGGTCTGCACCTGGCCGCGCACGACGATGCGCGATCCGGGCGGACGATCCTTCTCCGCGTCGGCCAGGATCTTCTGGATATCGCGGTTGATGCCGCCGAGATCGCGCCGGGATTGGCCGGCATAGATGTCGATGACGGGCTGCACGTTGTAGTGCGAGACCTCGGCGGCCGAGGGAACCGGCTTGATCGTCGCGATGGCTCCGAGAATCTGCTGCGGCTTGTATTCGCCGGCACCGGCGACGGCGCCGATATGCACGGGACGGATCCCCTTGCTCGCCGGCAGCGCCGCCACCGCGGCCGGGTTGGCACCCGCATCGGTGTTGTGGCCGGTGATCGGCAGGTTGGCGAGATCGCTCAGCGAGGCGATCCGATATTGCGGCATGAACGCCTGCAGTTCGTAGGAAATGCCGTTCTTCGGGTTGAGGTAGAAGTTCGGCCGCACCTGGAAGCTACCCGACAGCGTATCCAGCACCGATGTTGCCACATCGGCTTGGGTAATGCCTACGTCCTGCGCCAGAGTGCGGTTCACGTTCACATAGAGTTCCGGATAATCGAACCGCTGCTGGATCCGTGCATCGACGACCCCGGGTACCTTCGCGATCTTCGCCAGCAGGCGCGACGCATAGTCGAAGTTGCGCTGCTGATCAGGCCCGACGACTTGCACGTCGATCGGCGCGGGGTTGCCGAAATTCAGGATCTGGGTACGGATGTCCGCCGGCAGGAAGGCGAAGGTCACGCCGGGAAAGGCCGCGGGCAGGCGGCGGCGGAGAATGTCTGTGTAGTAGGGCGTCGGCCGGTGTTCCTCCGCCTCCTGCACCCAGATGTCGGCGTCCTCCGGCCCGATCGTGCCGGTGTTGCTGTAGGCCATGTCCACCGGGCTGTAGGGCAGGTCGATGTTATCGACGACGTTGGTGATCTCGCGGGCCGGTATGATGGTTCGGATATAAGCCTCGATCTGATCGCACAGCCGGGCGGTTTCCTCGATACGCATGCCGGTCGGGGCGCGGACATGCATCGCGATCGCACCGCCATCCACCTGCGGGAAGAAATTGTTGCCGAGCCATGGCCCGAGCAGGACCACCGAGGCGAGCACGGCGCCCAAAAACCCTGCGATGTAGAGCACCGGCCGTCCGATGATCCCCGTGAGCACGCCGCGGAACCAGTCGCGGAACCGGAGGAACCCGCTCTCGAAGCCGCGTTGCAGCAGCACCGCCGGATTACGGGAGGGCCGATGCACGACCGGCCCGTGCCCTTCGCCGTGGACCACTGCTGCCTCGTGGCCCGAGAGCAGGAATTTCGCCATCAGCGGCACGATGGTGATCGAGAGTAGGAACGCGCCGATCATGGCGTAGATCACGGCTTCGGCGAGCGGGACGAAGAGGAATCCGGAGACGCCGCCGAGCTGGAACATCGGCACGAACACGACGCAGATGGCGAGCAGCGACACGAAGGACGGCAGCACGATCTGGGCGGCGCCTTCGAGGATCGCGCTCTCGATGTCCTTGCCCATTTCCAAATGTGTGCTGATGTTTTCGAGCGTGACGGTGGCATTGTCGACCAGCAGCCCGACCGCGAGCGCGAACCCGCCGAGTGTCATGACGTTGATCGTTTCGCCCGTCAGTTGCAGCCCGATCAGCCCGACCAGGATGGAGAGCGGGATCGTCACTGTGATGATCACGGTCAGGCGCCAGCTACCCAGGAACAGCAGCACCATCAAGCCGGTCAGCGCCGCGGCCAGCGCCGCCTCCCGTACCACGCCGCTCACCGCGTCCTGTACGAAGACGGACTGATCGCCGATGGCGTCGACATGCATCGATTGCGGCAAGGCCTCGCGCATGCGTGGGAGCAACCCCTTGACGCCGCTGATCACATCCAGGGTGGATACCGATCCGACCTTGATCACCGGCAGCAGCACGGCGGGGGCGCCGTTGATCCGGACGAGGTTGGTCTGCGGCGGCGCGCCGTCATGCACATTGGCGATGTCGTGCATGTAGATCACGGTGCCGTTCGACTTCTTCACCGGCATCGTGTCGATGCTCTCGATGTCGTCGGGCGCGGAGTTGAGCTTGATGTGCCACTCGTAGGGACCGATCTTCTGCGTGCCGGCCGGGATGATCAGGTTCTGGTTCGAGAGCGCGTTGACGACGTCCTGCGGCGAGACATGGTTCGCCTGCATCGCCTGCAGGTTGAGGTCGGCTTGGACGGTTCGATAGAGGCCGCCGTATGGGATCGGCACTTCGCTGCCGGCCACGCTGGCGAGCTGTGGACGGATGTAGTTGTTGCCGAAGTCGAACAGTTCGTAGTCGGTCAGGCCCTTGCCGGAAAGGGCGAGCTGGATCACCGGGACCGACGACGCGTTGTAGGCGAGCACGTAAGGCGGCGTCGTGCCTTCGGGCATGAAGCGCAGCACCGTCTGGGCCGCCCCCGTGACCTGGGCGATGGCCTTGTTGACATTGGCGCCAGGTTGGAAACTCAGCTTGATCACGCCGTAGCCGATCACCGACTCAGATTCGATGGCTTTGACGTCGGTCGTCATCACGGTGACGATGCGTTCGAAATAATAGACAATCCGGTTCGCCATCTCGTCCGGCAGCAGGCCATTGTACAGCCAGACCGTAGCCACCACTGGGATACGGATGTCCGGGAACATATCGACCGGCATCTGCAGCGCGGAGCGAATGCCGAACAGCAGTATCAACGCCAGCATAACGATGATCGTCACCGGCTGGCGGAGTGATACTTTAACGGCCCACATTGATCAAATCCACCACTCGCGATGTCTGGGGTTGAACCCGACCGGAAAAAAATCAGAGCGCACGGGCTGCATGCCCCGCCGCACTCCCGCAATCCACCATCCGTCTCGCCGTCTCATCGGCCAGCCACAGTGGCACGAATCCCATTCATCGGGATTGATCGCGCCGTCCGATTGGAGTTTTGCACCTTCGGCATCGGGATGTTAGCGTCTCTGTTGGACTGTCAGGCCCCGGGTCGGGAGCGCGTCAGGCAGGGGGGATACAGGGAAGCGGCGTGGCGTTCAAGCCTTGGTTGGGTTGACGGTTGAAATGTTAAAGTTTTTTATATATGAGGAATCTGTGTCCGAAACAGACCCGATCGTCTTCGAAGTCGCCGATGGCATAGGCCATGTCCGTTTCCGGCGGCCGGAGAAATTGCAGGCCTTCACGACCCTCATGTATCACAGGGTCCAGCAGATCTGCCAAAACGCTCAGCAGTCACGTGAAGTTCACGCCCTGGTATTCTCCGGAGCCACGGACGTCGCGTTTTCGGCCGGCACCGACCTGGCCGAGTACGCGGCGATCGACACTCCGGAGCAGGGGCTCGCGCTCGACGAACTCATGGACGTCACGCTGGACGCCGTGGAACGGTGCCCGCTTCCCACGATCGCCGCGATCGCCGGCATCTGCAGCGGCGGCGGCCTGTCCTTTGCCGCCGCCTGCGACCTCCGTGTGGCCGCGCCCAATGCGCGGTTCAGCATCCCGGTTGGCCGGACGCTCGGGCTTGGGCTCAGCCCCGCGAGCTACGAGAGGCTCCATGCGCTGATCGGGGCCGCGCCTCTGCGGCATCTCCTGTTCACGGGTCAGGCGATCTCGGCTTCCCGCGCCTTGGAGATCGGTCTGGTCGATGAGTTGGTCAACGATCAATCGGCTTTGCACGGCCGGGCGGACTATCTCGCCCGGCTTGCTGTCAGTCAGGCGCCGCTGGCCATTCAGGCCACCAAGGACGCGCTGCTCTCGCTGCGGCCGAGGCTCGACCGCGAGCGGGCCGGTGCGTGGGCGCGGCGCGGTTTCGCCAGCGCCGACTTCCGCCAAGCCGTGGACGCGTTCCTGAACAAGCGGCAGGCGAATTTCCGCGGGCAATAGCCGGCGTCCCCGGAACCTAGAGCACGGTCCGACCTGATGGAATCATCTGGTCGGACGGTCGTGCTCTAGAAACCTATGGCTCTAGAGCAACTTATCTCCGATCGGCCCGAGCCGGAACGGCTCGGTCAGATCGGAGGTTGCTCTAGCGCGGCGCCGGCTCAGAGCAGCGGGGCCACGTCCTGCACGAGCCGCCGGCGCAGGGCGGTCTGCGCCGCCTCGTCGGTGAGCTCGGCACACAGCAGATCGAAAAACACCTCGCGCGTTCCGGCGCGCGAGGCCGCGTTGCGCACCAGCAGGCGTGCGATCGGACCGGCATGCACCGCGAGCGCGGTCCGCGCCGCCTCGAGCGCCGCGGCCGAGGGGGCGAAGCCGGCCTGGCTGACGTGGCTGGTGCGGGAAGCCGTGGTGGCGCCGAGCGTCGCCATCGGGCCGTCGGCGCGCCGGGCGTGGGCGAAGTCGCGCAGGAAGGCGGCGCGCGTGGTCTCGTCGGGCAGCTCGCGCGCCAGCGCCGCGCGCAGCGTCTCCAGCGTGCCGGCCTCACGCAGGGCGCGTGCAAGGATCACACGCGCCATCGGGCCGAGATGGCGCGCCAGACTGCGCTCGACCTCTTCGAGCTGGGCCGGGTCCCAATGGGCCGGATCCGGCGGGGCCTGGGCGCGCTCCGGCCCCGCCGGCAGCGTCGCCGGGGCTATGAGGACGGTGGTTCCCTCCGGCGCGGCGTCCGCCCCGGCCGCCCGCAGCGCGGCGGCGAAGGCGGCGGCGGAGGCGAAGCGCGCGCTGGGCGCCTTGGCGAGCGCACGCTCCAGCACCGGCACCAGCCAAGCCGCGCCCGCCGCCGCAATCGGGCCCATCGCCGCCGGCTCCGGGCCGGTCAGGCGCAGGATCGCCTGGGTCAGAGTGCGCGCGGCAAAGGGCGCGCTGCCGGCGATGATCTCATAGAGCACCGCGCCGGCGGCGAAGAGATCGGCGCGGTGGTCGACGCCGATGCCGCCCACCTGTTCGGGCGCCATGTAATTGGGCGTGCCCAGCAGGTCCCCGACCTGCGTCAGGCTGGTCTCGGACAGGCGCGCGATGCCGAAATCGGTGATCTTCGCCTCGCCGGCGGGCGTGAGCATGATATTCGCGGGCTTGATGTCGCGATGGACGATGCCGTGCGTGTGCGCATAGTCGAGGCCGGCGAGCACCTGCAGCATCAGCGCGCGTGCATCGAGCCCGGCACGGGCGGATGGATCCTTGAGGATCGCCTGCAGCGTGCCGCCCTCGACAAACTCCATCACCAGAGAGGGCGCGGCGAGCTCGTCCAGCACGTCGTGCACGGCGACGATGGCGGGGTGGTTGCAGCGCCCCGCCGCCTGCGCCTCCTGGCGGAAGCGCTGGAGATATTCGGCCCGCAGGGGCGCCTCGAGATGATCGACGCGCACCGCCTTGATCGCCACCAGCCGGTCGATCACTGGGTCGTGCGCCTTGTAGACGACGCCCATAGCGCCGACGCCGAGCACGGCGAGCGGGCGGTAGCGGCCGATCGTGGCGGGCAGCGGCGCGGTGCTCATGGCCGCCTCCGGGCGCGGGGGCCGGGCGTGGTCAGCGCTCCAGCAGGCGCATGGCGCTGTCCAGGCTGCGCCGCATGCGGTTGAAGGCGGCGGCCAGAATCGCGATCTCGTCGCTGCCCTTGCGCTCGTATTCCTCGACGTTGGTCTCGCCGAGGCTGACCGCGTTGGCGATGCGTGCGAGCCGCACCGCCGGACGGATCACGGTGAAGTGCAGCAGCACGTTGAGGATCACCAGCACGAGCACGAACATGCCGCCGAGCACTGCCATGAAGGCAATGAAGGCGGAGCGCGCGTCGGCCATCGCCACCGCCATCGGCACGGAAACCACCTGTGCGCCGACGATATCGTTGAGG
>DAIDKZ010000063.1 GCA_027449745.1 Acetobacteraceae bacterium
AAGCCTGGGTAAGCGGTGTAGGGGCTCGCGGTCCATTGCCAGACATGGCCGAACAGCCCCTCCAGCCCCGGATGGCAGGCGGCCGCTTCCCATTCCTCCTCGCTCGGCAGTCGCGCCCCGGCCCAGCGGGCGAAGGCATCCGCCTCGTACCAGGAGACATGGCGCACCGGCGCCGCCGGATCGAGCGGGGCGAGGCCGCCGAGGCCGAACTGCCACCACCCCTCCGCGTCCGCGCGCCAGTAGAGCGGTGCCGCCCAGCCCTGTTCCTGCGCGACGGCCCAGCCATCGGCCATCCACAGCGTCGGCGTGCGGTAGCCGCCATCGGCGATGAAATCGAGCCAGTCGGCGTTGCGCACCAGGCCGCGCGCCAGCCGATAGGGGGCCAGCAGGGTGGTGTGGCGGGGGGTCTCGTTGTCGAAGGCGAAGCCACCGCCTTCGGCGCCGATGCGCGTCTCGCCACCGGGGAAATCAATCCATCCCGACGGATTATCCGGTATCGTTTCCGAAAAGCCGGGCAGCACCGCGGGCGCCAACGGGTTCTCGGCGAAGCCGTGCAGCATGTCGGTGAGGATCAGTTCCTGGTGCTGCTGCTCGTGCTGCAAACCGAGCTCGACGAGCGACGCCGGCGCCGCGCCGGCCCCGATCAGCTCCGCCATCGCTGCATCGACATGGGCGCGATAGGCGGTGATCGCCGCGGCGGACGGGCGCGACAGCATGCCGCGCCGCGGCCGTGGCTGGCGTGCCCCGACGGTCTCGTAGTAGGAATTGAACAGGAACGCGTGGATCGGGTCGAACGGCGCGTAGCCCGCCTGGTGCGGTGTCAGCACGAACTGCTCGAAGAACCAGCTCGTATGGGCGCGGTGCCACTTCACCGGGCTCGCGTCCGGCATCGACTGGATGCCCTGGTCCTCAGCCGTCAGCGCCGCGGCGAGCCGTTCAGTGTGGCCGCGGACCTGCCGGAAGCGGGCCTGGAGATCGTCACTCATGTCCTGCATCTGGGGCATGGCTGCACCGGGTCAACCGAAATCGGGAGAGGAGGCGGATATGTCATTGATCGTGCTGGTGGCGCTGCTGGTGCTGATCCTGGCCTTCTCGCTCCGCATCGCGAATGAGTGGACGCGCGCGGTGGTGCTGCGGCTCGGCCGGTTCCAGGCGATCCGTGGCCCCGGCCTCTATCTGCTCATCCCCCTGGTCGATGTCGTCGCCATGGCCATCGACCTGCGCATCCGCACCATCAGCATCACCGCCGAGCAGGCGCTGACACGCGACACTGTCTCCGTGGGCGTCGACGCCATCGTGTTCTGGCGCGTCGTCGATCCGCATGCGGCGGCGATCAACATCGCCAATTATCGCGAGGCGGTGGAGCGGGTGGCGCAGACCTCCCTGCGCGAGATGATCGGCGCGACCGAACTGTCCCGCCTGCTCGCCGACCGCCGCGCCGCCGATGAGGCGCTGCGCCAGACCATCAGCGAGAAGACCGCGAGCTGGGGCGTGGCCGTGCAGTCGGTGGAGATTCGCGACGTCGTGATCCCGACGGCGCTGCAGGACGCGATGAGCCGGCAGGCACAGGCCGAGCGGGAGCGCCAGGCGCGCGTCACCCTCGCCTCGGCGGAGGTCGACATCGCCCGCCAGGTGCTGGCGGCGGCGGAGCTGTATCAGGCCAACCCGGTGGCGCTGCAGCTGCGCCAGATGAACCTGCTCTACGAAATGAACAAGGAACGCGGTGCCACGGTGCTGATCCAGACGGAGATGGCGGCGAGCCTCGGTGCGCTCGGCTCGCCGCCGCGCCCGCCTCAGGCCGCCCCCGCCGCCTGATAGACGCCGCGCTCGAACGCATCGTAGAGCCCGAGCACGGCCGGGTCGGCAAACGGCAGGGTCTGCGTGGCGATGACGCCACTGATGCGCCGGGCCGGATCGATCCAGTAATAGGTGTTGCCCAGCCCGGCCCAGGACAGGCTGCCGGCGGACCGCGCTCCGGGCACCTGCTCCGTGTTGATCATGAAGCTCAGCCCCCATTTTTTGACCATGCCGGGGTAGAGGTCGACATCGTTGGTGCTGCCCGGCACCGCCGAGACCATCCGCTCCATGCTGACCCCGCCCATGGCGTTGCGGGCCATCTCGGCGACGGTCTCCGGGCGCAGCACCTGCTGGCCATTGCCGCGGCCGCCATCGAGGATCATGCGGGTGAAGGCGAGATAGTCCCCGACGGTGCCGTAAAGCCCGCCGCCGCCCATTTCGAAGTCCGGGCTCTGCGGAATCTCGAAATCGATCGCCGTCAGGCTGCCATCCGGTCCGCGCACATGCATGCGGGCGAGCCGGTCGCGCATGTCCGGGCGCAGGCGGAAGCCGGTGTCGCGCATGCCGAGCGGCTCGAACAGGTTGGCGGTGAGATACTGGCCGAGCGTCTGGCCGCTGACGCGCTCGATGGCGAGGCCGACGAAGTCGATATTGATGCCGTAATGCCAGCGGGTTCCCGGATCGAAGATCAGCGGTGTCTTGAGTGCCTCGCGCCGGCAGCTGATGACGCCGGGCACCGCCTCGCGCTCCATGTAGCGCTTGATGTCCGCGCTCCACATGTCATAGGCGAAGCCGGCGGTGTGCGTGAGCAGATGGCGCAGCGTGATCGGCCCGCGCGCCGGGCGCAGCTTCGGCGCGCCGGTCTCGTCGAACCCTTCCAGCACCGGCCGGTCGGCGAGTTCCGGCAGCACGGCGGCGATCGGCGCATCGAGCGCGAGTTTGCCCTGTTCGACGAGCTGCATCGCCCCGGCGGCGGTGATTGCCTTGGTCATGGAGGCGATCCAGAACACCGTGTCCGCCGTCATCGGCACGGCACCGCCGATCTCGCGGCTGCCGAAAGCGCCCTCGAACACCGTCCGTCCGTCCACGCTGGCAGCCGCCACCACCCCGGCGACTGCCCGGCTCCCCACGGCCTTCTCGAACGCAGCCCCGATCGCGTCCCCGACATCCGCCATTGGATCTGTCTCCTCCCTGAGCCGCGGCGCGGCCCTTGGGCGCCATGCTAGTGGCCGGCGCCCGGGCGCGACAAGGGGCCATCGGGGCTGGACAGACGCCCCTCGACCCGCCAGATCTGTGCATCGCGGCATGAAACGTGGCCCGCATAACGCTCTGTTATCCGGGCGCGTTCAAGAATGGCGGCATTTGGCTCGGGTGGCGGGAAGGGGCGCGCGCGACGCATGCGACGGAACAGGGACTGCGACACGCGGTCTGACGCGGCGCCGGTTGGCTGAGCGGTGGAGCCCGGTCCCTTGCTGCTGACCACATTCCCGACCTTCGCCATTGGCGGGGCCCAAGTCCGCTATGCCGCGTTCGCCAACCGGTTCGGGCCGGCCTACCGGCACGCCATCATCGCCATGGACGGCACGCTCGCCTGCCGCGAGCGGCTGGAGCCGGGGCTGGATGTGCAGTTTCCCCCCTTCGCCGCGCGCAAGGGGGCAACGCTGGCGACCGTGCGGGCGGCACGGCGGGTGCTGCGAGCGCTTCGCCCGCAGGTGCTGGTGACGAACAACTGGGGCACGATCGAGTGGGCCATGGCCAACGCCCTGCCGCTCGCGCGCCACGTCCATATCGAGGACGGATTCGGGCCCGAGGAACGTGCCACGCAGATTCCCCGCCGGGTCTGGACGCGGCGGCTCTTCTTGCGGCGCAGCACCGTCGTGCTGCCCTCGCGCACGCTGTGGCGGATCGCGACCGAGATCTGGAAGCTGGACCCGGCACGGCTGCGCTACATCCCCAACGGCATCGACCTCGCCCGCTTCGCTGTCGAGGCGCCGCGGATGGCCGGGGCCGAGCCGGTGATCGGCACCGTCGCGGCGCTGCGGGCGGAGAAGAATATCGGCCGTCTCCTGCGCGCCTTCCGCATCGTCACGGCCACGACCCGTGCGCGGCTGGTCATCGTCGGCGACGGGCCGGAGCGGGCCGGGCTCGCCGCGCTCAGCGAACGCCTCGGGGTCGCCGATCGCGTGACATTTGCGGGGCATCGCGCCGATCCGGCACCGCTCTATCGCGATTTCGATATATTCGCCCTATCCTCGGATACGGAGCAGATGCCGCTCTCGGTTCTCGAGGCGATGGCATCCGCGCTGCCGGTCGCCGCGACCGACGTGGGGGACGTGCGGGAGATGCTGGCCGCGGGCAATCAACCGTTCATCGCGCCATGCGATGATGCGGCCCTGGCGGAGCGTCTCCTGGCATTGATCAGCGCCCCCGAGCGCAGCGCGATCGGCGCGGAGAATCGGGCCAAAGCCCGGCGCGACTACGACCAGGAGCGGATGTTTCGCGCCTACGCGGCGCTGATGGGCGGGGCAGATGAGTAGACGTACGACGCGTCGCTTCCTGGTCACCGGCGGGGCCGGCTTCATCGGCTCGCATCTTGCCGCGGCGCTGCTGGCCGAGGGCCACGCGGTGCGGGTGCTGGACGACCTCTCCACCGGCCATCGCGCCAACCTCGCGCCCGAGGCGGAGCTGATCGAGGGCTGCATCACCGACGCGGAGCGGGTGCGCGAGGCGCTGGACGGCGTCGACGGCTGCTTTCACCTCGCCGCGATCGCCTCGGTCGAGCGGGGGGTGCAGGCGTGGGTGGAGACGCACCGGGTCAATCTCACCGGCACCATCACCATCCTCGATGCGCTGCGGCGGCGCGCCGGTGCCGGCCGGGTGCCGATGGTCTATGCCTCCTCGGCGGCGGTCTACGGTGATTGCACCGACCTGCCGATCCGCGAGAGCGCCGAGCGCCGGCCCCTCTCGGCCTATGGCGCAGACAAGCTCGGTTGCGAACTGCACGCGCGCGTCGCCACCGCCAGCTTCGGCATCCCGACGGTGGGTTTGCGCTTCTTCAACGTCTTCGGCCCGCGGCAGGATCCGCGCTCACCCTATTCCGGGGTGATTTCGATCTTCTGCGACCGGCTGCGTCAGGGCCTGCCGGTCGAGATTTTCGGCGACGGGCGGCAGACGCGGGATTTCATCTATGTCGCGGACGTGGTGACGGCGCTGCTGCGGGCGATGGCTCGCCGGCCGGAGGGCGCCCCGGTATTCAATGTCTGCACCGGCCAGGCGACCAGCGTGCTGGAACTGGCGGAGGCCATCGCCGAGCTCTGCGGCACCCGCCCGGCGCTGCGCTGGCGGCCGGCACGCGCGGGCGAGATCGTCCACTCGCTCGGTGCGCGCGAGCAGGGCGCGGCGGCACTCGGCTTGCCGGCGCCGACAGCGCTGCGCGACGGGCTCCGCGCGGTGCTGGACTGGCTCACCGAAACGACGCCGCCGGTGCCCGCCGTCGCCCCGGTCTGAGCCGCCGGTCTATTCCGTTGGCCAGAGCCAAGCGGCACCGCGCACGCCCGATGAGTCGCCATGTGCGTTGCGCCGCACCGGCGTGGTGCACACATCGCTGAAGACGTGGCGCGGCAGCAGGGCCGGCACGCGCTCGTAGAGGTGCTCGAGGTTCGACAGTCCGCCGCCGAGCACGATCGCGTCCGGGTCGATGAGGTTGATGACGTGGGCGAGGGCGCGGGCGAGACGGTCGGCATGGCGGTCCAGCGCCTGCACCGCGCGGGCGTCGCCGGCGGCGGCCCGCGCCGGCAGGCTGGTCGCGTCGCGCGCGCCGGGGCCGTCGCAGTCGGCGGCAAGCCCGGTGCCGGAGATCCACGTCTCCAGGCATCCCGCTTGGCCGCACCAGCAGGTGGGGCCGGGCAGTTCGTCGGGCCGCGGCCAGGGCAGGGGATTGTGCCCCCATTCGCCGCCGATGCGGTGCCGGCCGGCGAGGATGCGGCCATCGATGACGATGCCGCCGCCGCAGCCGGTGCCGAGAATGACGCCGAAGACGACGCGTGCGCCGGCCGCGGCGCCATCCACGGCCTCGCTCAGGGCGAAGCAATTCGCATCGTTCTCCACCCGCACCGGGCGCCCGAGTGCGGCGGCGAGGTCGCGATCGAAGGGCTTGCCGTTGAGATCGCCGAGACTCGCATTCTTCACCAGCGCGCTCGCCGGCGAGATCGTGCCCGGAATGCCGACGCCGACCGTGCCGCTGGCCCCAAGCGCATTTTCGGCCGCGCGCACCATTTCGGCGACAGCATGGACCAGGGCGGGATAGTCGCGCGGCGTCGGCGCGCGCTGGCGCAGGCGCGGGGTGCCGTCCCGGTCGAGGGCGATGATCTCGGTCTTGGTGCCGCCGAGATCGATTCCGAAGCGGAGAGTGGACATGGGCGTAGGCTAGTGCACGCGCCGGCGGCCGCAAACCGTCGCGGCGGCGCGGTTAACCAATCGTTCGCTTGCTGTTCGAGGCCTGACCGAAACGCGAACGCCTGTGCATGCAGGCGCGGCGCGTCCTGACCGTCAGGGCGCCGTGATGCGCCCGCCGGCCAGCGGCGCCGGGGCGCCGGTGGTGGCGGGGAAGCTCAGCGGCAGACCGCGGGCTACACGGGCGGCGAGGAAGGCGAAGCACTGCGCCTCCAGCGCGTCCCCGTCCCATCCCACCGCTTCCACCGGTTCGACCGGGCCCGGCAGGGCCGCGGCCAGGGCCGCCATGATCGCCGGGTTGCGCCGCCCGCCACCGGTGACGAGCCAGCGCCGTGGCGGCGCCGGCAGCCGCGTCGCCGCCACGGCGGCGGCGATGAAGGCGGTGAGCGTCGCCGCGCCGTCCGCGGGCGGGAGCATGTCCAGCCCGCTCGTCGCCAGCAGGGCGGAGAACGCCAGCCGGTCGAGCGATTTCGGCGCCGGCCGCGCGAAATACGGATGCGCCAGCAGCCGCCCCAGCACCGCCGCGTCCGCCCGGCCGGAGCGCGCCAATGCGCCGTCCTGGTCGAACCCGGTGCCGGTGTGGCGCATCGCCCAGTCATCGAGCGGGCCGTTGCCCGGGCCGGTGTCGCAGGCGGTGAACTCGCCGTCCGCGCCGATCCAGGTCACGTTCGCCACCCCGCCGATGTTCAGCACCGCGAGCGGGCGGGGCAGCGAGGCGGCGAGCGCGGCGTGAAAGACCGGGGCGAGCGGCGCGCCCTCGCCGCCGGCGGCGACGTCCGCGGTGCGGAAATCATGCGCCACCGTCATCCCCGTCGCCCGCGCCAGCGCCGTCGCGTCGCCGATCTGCCAGGTCCGCCGCTCGGCCGGGGCGTGCAGGATGGTCTGGCCGTGAAACCCGAGGAGGTCCGCGGCCTCGCCCAGCGCCGCCACCGCCTCGGAATGCCGCGCCGTCAGCCGCGCCTCGACCTCGGCGAGGAAGGGATCGTTCGCCGCCAGCCCAGGTGCGATGGCCAGCAGCCGGCGCAGATCCGTCCGCAGCGCCACCTCGTAGGGCAGGGTCACGCGCGGACCGAACCCATCCACCCGTCTGCCGTCGGTCTCGATCAGCGCCGCGTCCACCCCGTCCAGCGAGGTGCCGCTCATCAGGCCGATCACCCGCATTTTCTCCCCGCGCTCCCCGTGCTAGCTGCCTCGGACAGCCTGGAGCACAATGCCGACATGCCGAGAAGCGATTTCCTGCACGAAGCCACTGCGCGCGGCTTCGTGTTCCAATGCACCGATGCCGAGGCGCTGGACGATCTGCTCCGCGCCGGCCGCGTGCCGGCCTATATCGGCTTCGACTGCACCGCGCCGAGCCTGCATGTCGGCTCGCTGGTGCAGATCATGCTGCTGCGCCTGTTCCAGCGCACCGGCCACGCGCCCTTGGTGCTGCTCGGCGGCGGCACGACGCGCATCGGCGACCCGTCCGGCAAGGACGAATCCCGCCAGCTCCTCACCGATGCGCAGATCGCCGCGAACATGGCCGGCATCCGCCGCGTCTTCGATCCGTTCCTGCGCTTCGGCGACGGCCCGACCGACGCGCGCCTGGTCAATAACGCCGACTGGCTCGACCGGCTCGCCTATATCGACCTGCTGCGCGATGTCGGCACGCATTTCACCGTCAACCGCATGCTCGGCTTCGACAGCGTGCGCCTGCGGCTGGAGCGCGAGCACCCGCTCACCTTCCTCGAATTCAACTACATGATTTTGCAGAGCTACGATTTCCGCGAGCTCTACCGCCGCCACGGCGTGCTGCTGCAGATGGGCGGCTCGGACCAGTGGGGCAACATCGTCTGCGGGGTCGAGCTCGGCCGCCGGACCGAGGGCGCGGCGCTGTTCGGCCTCACCTCGCCGCTGATCACCACCGCGTCTGGCGCCAAAATGGGCAAGACCGCCCAGGGCGCCGTGTGGCTCACCGCCGACCGCGTCTCGCCCTACGATTACTGGCAGTTCTGGCGCAACGTGGAGGACGCCGATGTCGGCCGCTTCCTGCGCCTGTTCACCGAGCTCCCGCTCGCCGAGACCGCACGCCTGGAAGCGCTCGGCGGCGCGGAGATCAACGAGGCGAAGAAGATCCTCGCCACCGAGGCAACCGCGCTGGCGCACGGCCGCGCGGCGGCGGCGGCGGCGGCGGAAACCGCGCGCGCCACGTTCGAGCAGGGCCGCGCCGCAGCGGATCTGCCCACCGTGCACGTGCCCGCCGCGACGCTGGCGGCGGGGATGAGCGCCGTCGCCCTCGTCGTCGCTGCCGGCGGCGCGCCGAGCAACAGCGAGGCGCGCCGGCTCATCCGCCAGGGCGCGGTGCGCGTGAACGACGCGCTCCTGGCCGAGGAGACGCAGCGCTTCGACGCCGGCGATCTGCGCGACGGCGCGCTCGAGATTACCATCGGCCGCAAGCGTCACCTGCTCGTGCGGCCAGGCTGAACGCGATCCACGACCCCCGGGGAGGAACCATCATGCACCATCCGCTCGCCGCCGCCGCGGCGCTCATGCTCGTCGCCGGCAGCGTCCGCGCCCAGCAGCGCTTTCCCGCGCTGACACCGGACCAGATGACGCCGGCGCAACAGGAGGTCGTCGGCCACATCACCTCCGGCCCGCGCCACTCGCTCGCCGGTCCGTTCAACGCCTGGCTGCGCAGCCCCGATCTCGCCGACCGGCTGCAGCGCGTGGGCGAATATATCCGGTTCAAATCCTCCATCCCGCACGTGCTCAACGAGCTCGCCATCCTCGTCACCGCGCGCCAGTGGGATGCCGAGTTCGAATGGTACGCGCACTACAAGATCGCCATGCAGGCCGGGCTTTCGCCGGCCATCGCCGACGCCATCGGCGCCGGCCGCCGGCCCGAGGGCATGAGCGCGGACGAGGCCATGGTCTATGATTTCTGCACCGAGCTCTACGCCCACAAGACCGTGACGGACGCGACCTTCAGCGCCGTGAAGGCTCGCTTCGGCGACCAGGGTGCGGTCGATCTCATCGGCCTGACCGGCTACTACACGACCGTCTCCATGACCCTCAACGTCGCCGGCGTCCCAGTGCCGGACGAGGCCGACGCGCCACGGCTGCCGGCGCGGAAATAGGCGGGCGGACAAGGGCCGGCCAGCGCGCCGGCCCGCACCGCGCGCTTGCGCGGTCCGATAATGCGAACGCGTGTCAATTGCCTTGTTGCCGCGCCGATTCGCTGGTAACCCTCGGTCGATAATCAGGCCGGGAAGCCGGCGGCGACAGAAACGGGGGTATCACGCCATGGGCATTCGTCGGATCACGCTCGGTCTCACGCTCGCGTTCGGGGGCCCGCTGCTGGCCGCCTCGTGGGCAGGTGCCGAGGGGCCGCCGCCGCAGCATCTGCGCGGCAGCGTCGACTCGCTGCAGGACCATGTCCTGGCGGTGAAGACCGCGCGCGGCGAGCAGAAGCTCGCCTTCGCCGACACCACCAAGGTCTTCCAGGTGACCCGGGCCGATATCAGCGCCGTCGCCGACGGCCGGTTCGTCGGCATCACCTCGGTGGAAAGGAACGGCCATCGCGTCGCGGTCGAGGTGCATGTGTTCGACGAGAGCCTGCGCGGCCTGGGTGAAGGGCACTATCCCTGGGATCTGGAAAGCGGGCCGAACATGATGACCAACGCGAACATCGCCAAGGTCGAGTCCGTCGGCGCGGATCGGGTCCTCAAGCTGGACTACAAGGGCGGGTCGCAGACCATCGACGTGCCGCCGGATGCCCAGATCGTCGCCTTCACGGCCGCGTCGGCCGATGAGTTGAAGCCCGGCGCCAAGGTGTTCGTGATCGCGCGCAAGGCCGATGACGGCCAGCTCGCGGCGGGCGCGGTCGTCGTCGGCAAGGACGGGCTGAAGCCGCCGATGTGACGGCCATGCACGGCGCGGGCCGGGTGGGTTCGGCAACACGGCCGGGGCGCAGGCTGATCCGCCGGCACTCGGCCGTGGTGCGGGTGACGCATTGGGTGAATGTCGTCTGCCTCACCGTCCTGCTGATGAGCGGGCTGCAGATTTTCAATGCGCACCCGGCGCTGTACTGGGGCCAGCAGTCGGATTTCAGCCACCCGCTGCTGGCGATGACCGCGGAGGACCCCGCGCGCGGCGTCACGACGCTGCTCGGGCGTCGGTTCGTGACCACCGGCGTGCTCGGCGTCTCCTACGACGCGTCCGGGCAGCCCGTGGCCCGCGGCTTTCCGGGCTGGATCACCCTGCCGGGCTGGCAGTCGCTGGCGGGCGGGCGGCTGTGGCATTTCTTCTTCGCCTGGCTGCTCGTCGTGAACGGAGCACTCTATGTGCTGGCAGGCGTGGTGAGCGCCCATTTCTGGCACGATCTGGTTCCGCGCCGGGGCGAGTGGCGGCTGATCGGTCGGACGTTTCGGGAGCACGTGCGGCTCCGCTTCCCGCACGGCGAGGAAGCGCGCGCCTATAACGTGCTGCAGAAGCTCACCTATCTCGGGGTGGTCTCGATCGTGCTGCCGGTGATCGTGCTCGCCGGCCTGGCGATGTCGCCACGGCTTGATGCGGCGTTTCCCTGGCTGGTCGTGCTGTTCGACGGCCGGCAATCAGCCCGGACGGTGCATTTCCTGTGCGCCGTGTTGCTGGTGGGCTTCGTGCTGGTGCACGTGCTGATGGTGGCGCTATCCGGTGCGTGGAACAATCTCCGCTCGATGGTGACGGGACAATACGCGATCGAGGACGACGGCCATGACCGCGGATGACAGGGCGGCCGCGCTGGGACGGCGTGGGCTGACGGCGGCGGCGCTGGGTTCGCTGGTCCTGGGGGGCTGCGACCGCTTGTCCTCCGACCCCGCGGTGCAGGGTTGGCTGGACAGTGCCTCGCGTCTGTCGCTGCTGGTCCAGCACTGGCTCGCCGGCAACGCGCTGGCGCGGGAATACACCGAGGCGGATATCACCGGTTCGTTCAAGGGCAATGGCACCGTGGACCCGGATGACGACGACTACCAGGCCCACGCGGCGAACGGGTTTGCCGAGTGGAAGCTGCAGGTGGACGGGCTGGTGGCCCGGCCGGGCCAATATTCCCTGGCGGAGCTGCGGGCGATGAAGGCGCGGACGCAGATCACCCGCCACGACTGCGTCGAGGGCTGGAGCTGCATCGGCAAATGGAAAGGCGTGCCGCTGGCCGAAATTCTTGAGCGCGTCGAGCCGAAGGCGGCGGCGCGCTTCGCCGTGTTCCATTGTGCCGACCCGATGGAGAACGGCAATCCGGCGACGAAATATTATGAAAGTATCGACCTTATCGAAGCGGTGCATCCGCAGACGATCCTGGCGTACGAGATGAACGACGCGGTCCTGCCGGTGGCGCACGGCGCGCCGCTGCGGCTGCGGGTGGAGCGGCAGCTTGGCTACAAGATGGCGAAATACGTGATGCGAATCGAATTCGTCGAGGATTTCCGCTCCATCGGCGGCGGCCGCGGCGGCTATTGGGAAGACCAGGGATATGCCTGGTATGCGGGAATATAGGATCCGTTGACACAGGCTCTGTCCGCGCCCGGGGAAATGCGCGCGATGAGATGGATCCTGTTGCTGCTCTTGCTGGCCGCTTTGGCCGCTTCCCCCGCACGTGCCGGCGAGCCTGTGCTGACGATCACCATGGGCGGAACCACTGCGCAGGTCTCGCGCAGCGAACTGCTGGCGCGGCGGGATGCCGCGACCGTCTCCGTGCCGCACGATTCCGCCTATGGCCGGCCGATGACCTATCGCGCCGTGCCGCTGCGCGCGCTGCTCGCGGAACGGCCGCCGAGTGCCGCGGATACGATCGCGGCGCGGGCCATGGACGGGTTCGTCGCGCAGGTGCCGCGCAGCCTCATCGACGGCGCCGCGGTGCCATGGGTGGCCATCGAGGAGCCGGCGCATCCCTGGCCGCACCTGCCCGGCCAGAGTGTTTCGGCCGGCCCGTTCTACCTGATCTGGCAGCACCCGGAGCGTGGCCATGTCTCTTCGGAGCAATGGCCATACGCGCTGGCGGGCTTTGCCGAAGCCGCCACCCCGGCGCAGCGCTGGCCCGGGCTGGCGGTGGACGCGTCGGAGCCCGCCGATGCGCCGGCGCGGCGTGGCCAGGCCGTGTTCGCCGTCAACTGCCTGCCGTGCCACCGCCTCGCCGGCAGTGGCGAGGGCGTGGCCGGGCCGGATCTGCTGCAGCCGATGCCGGCCGTGACCTATTTCACCGCCGCCGGTCTGCGGGCGCTGATCCGCAACCCGGCCGCGGTGCGCACCTGGCCCGCGCGCCGCATGCCGGGCTTCGCCGCCGACGTGGTCAGCGATGCCGATATCGACGCGGTGATCGCCTATCTGCGGGCTCAAGCAGCCCGGAGGTCGGCGCCGCGCGCTGCACCCGATCAGGCGGGCCCGGCCGATACGGAAAAGCCGCCGGATCAGACGTTGCGATAGGAAGCGACCGGACTCCCTCCGGTATCGGACATCGCCGGGGATGGATCAGCCGGTCGGGCCCGGCTCAGCCATGGCCGAAACCGCCGCCGTGGAAGCCGCCGAAGCCGCCGCCATGGAACCCGCCGCCCCAGCCACCGCCGCCACC
>DAIDKZ010000064.1 GCA_027449745.1 Acetobacteraceae bacterium
GAAGCGGCGGGGCGCATCGGCCCCGTGGCGCTCGCCGCGCGCCTGCTGCCGAGCGCGGCGACCCAGCGCGCGCGCCAGTCGGCGCTGCCGGACGCCCCCACCCTCGCCGCCGCAATGGAGGGCGCCATCGCCGGCACGCCGTTCCGCGCCGCCGCCTTCGCCGCGTTCGAGGCCGACATCGCCGCCAGCCGCGCGCTCGCCCCGCTCCGGCCGCGGGACCTGAACCCGTTTCTCGCCGCCCGGCTGGCGCCGCTCATGCTGCATGTCGGCCCATCCGGGACTGACCAGTCCGGGGGGGACGAGCGCTGGTTCGGCGTCATCGCCCCGGCCCGCGCCGCCGATGGCGCCGTGCTCGCCGCCGCGCTGGGCGCGACCCCCGGGGCGCCATCGGGGCTGATGCGGCTGGACGCGAAGGCGACCGCCGATGCGCTGCTCGCCGCCTACACCGCTCAGGCCTGGCGCTGGCTGGCCGCCGGCGGCCTCGCCGTGCTGGTGGCGCTGGCGCTGTTCCTGCGCGATCCGGCGCGCATCGCCGGCGTGCTCGGCGCCATCGCCGCCGCCATCCTGCTCACCCTCGCCGTGCTCGCCGCCGCCGGCGCCCGGCTCACCCTGTTCCATCTCGTCGCGCTGCAGCTGATGGCCGGCGTCGGGCTGGACTACGCGCTGTTCTTCGCGCGCCGCCAGCTCGACGCCGAGGAGCGCGCCCGCACCCTCTCGACGCTGGCGCTGTGCAATGCCATGACGCTCGCGACCTTCGGCGTGCTGGCGCTGAGCGGCACGCCGGTGCTGCGCGGCATCGGCGCCACCGTCGCGGTGGGCGCGCTGGCAGCGATGGCGTTCGCCTTCCTCTTTGCGGGCGAGCGGCCAGCCACGATATCCCTGTTGGAACGCACTCAGGACGATCCACCGCCGTGATGACTTCCCCGGCCGCACCAGGCATCCCGATCACCGCGCGCGGGCTGGTCAGCGCGCTCGGCCACGGGCTGACGGCGACGGCGGCTTCGCTCGCCGCCGGGCGCTCGGGGCTGGTCGCGTGCGATTTCGCCGGCCAGCGCCGCGGCTTCATCGGCCGGGTCGAAGGCGTCGAGAGCCACCGGCTGCCGGCGCGGCTGGCGGCGTTCGATTGCCGCAACCACCGGCTCGCGCATCTCGCCCTCGACGCGGACGGGTTCGCCGCCGCCGTCGGCGCCGCCGCCCGCCGCCATGGCCCCGGGCGCGTCGCAATCGTGCTCGGCACCTCCACCTCCGGCGTGCTGGCCAGCGAGGAAGCCTACCGGGCGCGGGACGCGGCGAGCGGCGCGCTGCCGGACTGGCTCGATTTCGAGCACACCCACGATCTCGGCGCGCTGCCGCGCTTCGTGCGCGCCGCCCTCGGCCTCGCCGGCCCGGCCTTCACCGTCTCCACCGCCTGCGCCTCCTCGGCCCAGGCGGTCGGGCTCGGGGCGCGGCTGATCGCAGCCGGGATCGCCGATGCTGCGGTGGTCGGCGGGGCGGACAGTCTCTGCGGCCTGACCCTGGCCGGGTTCGCCGCGCTCGAACTGATCGCCGCCGGCCCCTGCCGGCCAGGCGACGCCGCGCGCGACGGGCTCTCCATCGGCGAGGCCGCCGGGTTCCTGCTGCTCGAACGCGCCGATGCGGCGGCGCCGGACGCATTCGCCCTGCTCGGCTGGGGCGCCTCCTCCGACGGCTATCACCTCTCCGCGCCGCGCCCGGACGGCGCCGGCGCGGCGCTGGCGATGCGCGCCGCGCTCGATGCGGCCGGGCTGGCGCCGGGGGCGATCGACTGGATCAATCTCCACGGCACCGGCACTCCGGCCAACGACGCCGCCGAGGACCAGGCGGTGTTCGCGGTGTTCGCGGACACGGTGCCGGCCAGCTCCACCAAGGCTTACACCGGGCACACGCTGGGCGCGGCCGGCGTCGTCGAGGCGATCCTCGCCACGCTGGCGATCGAGCACGGGCGGGTGCCGGCGCCGCTCAATCTCGACCAGCCGGACCCGAGCTTTCGCGTCCCGCCGCCGCGCGCGCTCGGCGAGCCCGCGGGGCGGGAGCGGCCGGTGCGGCGGGTGCTGAGCAACTCCTTCGGCTTCGGCGGCAGCAATTGCTGCCTCGTGCTCGGCCGGGCGGATGGTGCATGAGCCAGGCGCGGATCATCGGCGTCGGGCTGTGGGGTTCGGGCCTGCCCGGGTTTCCGGCGAGCCGCGCGGTGCTGGCCGGAGAGGCGCCGTGGGCCGCCGACGACGCGCCGCCACCGGTGCCGGGGCTGCTGCCGCCGGCCGAGCGCCGCCGCCTCGGCACCACCGTGCGCCTCGCCCTGGCCGCGGCGGCCGAGGCCGTCGCCATGGCCGGGATCGATCCGCACACGGCGCACAATGTCTTCGCCACCTCGAACGGTGACGGCGCCGTGGTCCATGCGCTGCTGGAGGAGTTGGCGCGGCCGGCGCCGCTGCTCTCGCCGACCCAGTTCCACAATTCCGTGCACAACGCCGCCGCCGGCTACTGGACCATCGCCATCGGCTCGCGCGCGCCGACCCAGTGCGTCGCCCTGCACGACGCCACCTTCGCCGCCGGGTTGCTCGCCGCCATGGTGGAGCGCGCGGCCGGGGCGCCGGTGCTGCTCTGCGTCCACGACGCGCCGCTGCCCGCCCCGCTCGCCGCCAAGCGCCGCACCGAGACCGGTTTCGCCGCCGCCTTCGTGCTCGCGCCGGTGGGGGCTGAAGCGGTGGGGGCTGAAGCGGCCGCTGCCAGCCTCGGCCGGCTCGCGGTGCGCTACGAGGCCGCCCCGGCCTTGGCGCCGTTCGCCTCCCTGCCGCCGGCGCTGCGCCGGCTGGCCGCGGGCAATCCCGCCGCCCAGGCGCTGCCGCTGCTGGCGGCGATCGCCGCCGGCCGGCCGGCGCGGCTGGCGCTGCCCTATCTCGACGCGCGGCTCGACCTCGCCTTCGAGCCTGGCGATGCTTGACCGCGCCGCGATCCTCCGCCTGATCCCGCACCAGGGCCGGATGTGCCTGCTGGAGCGCGTCGCCGGGTGGGATGCCGGGCGGGTGCGCTGCCTGGCGCGCTCGCATCTCGACCCGGCCAATCCGCTGCGCCGGCACGGCATTCTGCCTTCGGTGGCCGGCATCGAATACGGGCTGCAGGCCGCCGCGCTGCACGGCGCGCTGGTCGACGGCGAGCCGACGCCGCCCGGCTTGCTCGCCAGCCTGCGCGCGGCGCGCTTCACCTGCACGCGGCTGGACGAGGCGGCGATCGGCACCATGGGCGTGACGGCGCAATTGCTGGCCGGGGATGCGCGGGCGATGCGCTACGAATTCTCCCTTCTCGCCGAGGACGGGCGGATGCTGGCGAGCGGCGAGGCGCTGATCGCCTTCGCCCAACTGCCGCCCCAAACCCTCTCACCCGAAACCGGGCGCGGCTGATGCGCGCGCTCGTCACCGGCGGGGCGAGCCCGCTCGGCGCCGCGATCTGCCGCCGCCTCGCCGGCGCCGGGCTCGCGGTCGTGGTCCATTACCATCGCGGCGCGGCGGCGGCCGAGGCGCTGGCGGGCGAGATCGGCGGCCGTGCCATCGGCTTCGACCTCGCCGAACCGGCCGCGGCGGCGGAGGCGCTGGCGGCGCTGCTGGCCGAGGGGCCGATCCAGGTGCTGGTGCACAATGCCGGCGTCCATATCGATGCGCCGCTGGCCGGGATGCGCGCGGCGCAGTGGCGCGAGGTGATCGCCGTGTCGCTGGACGGGTTCTTCGCCGTCACCCAGCCGCTGCTGCTGCCGATGCTGGCGACGCGGTTCGGGCGCATCGTCGCCATCGCCTCGGTCTCGGCGCTGATCGGCAATCGCGGCCAGACCAACTATGCCGCCGCCAAGGCCGGGCTGATCGGCGCCGTGCGCTCGCTCTCGCGCGAGGTGGCGAGCCGGGGGGTGACGGTGAACGCGGTCGCGCCGGGGATCATCGCCTCGCCCGCGGTCGAGGCGGTGATGGATGCACGGCGCATCGCCGAGATCGTGCCGATGAAGCGCGCCGGCACGCCGGCGGAGGTCGCCGCCCTGGTCGGGTTCCTCGCCTCCGCCGAGGCCGGCTACATCAGCGGGCAGACGATCGCGGTCGATGGCGGCATGACGTGAACCGCCCGCGGCTCGGCCAGGCGGGGCCGGGGTTCACGGTGTCACTCGGGTTGACGCTGCTGCTCGGCACGCTCTCCGCCGTCGGCCCGCTCTCGACCGACATGTATCTGCCGGCCTTCCCGGCCATCGGCGTCGAGTTCGGCGGCGGCGCGCAGCTCACGCTCGCGGCCTGGTTCGCCGGGCTGGCCTGCGGGCAGATGATGCAGGGCGTGCTCGCCGACCGCTTCGGCCGGCGCCTTCCCCTGCTCGTCGGCACCGCGCTCTACACCCTCGCCTCCGCCGGCTGCGCGCTGGCGCCGGGGCTGGTGAGCTTCTCGGTCTGGCGGCTGCTGGCCGCGTTCGGCGCCTCGGCGAGCATGGTGGTGCCGCGGGCGGTGGTGCGGGACCTCACCGAGGGGGCGGCGACGGCGCGGATGCTGGCGCGGCTGATGCTGGTCACCGGCGTGGTGCCGATCCTCGCCCCGACCCTGGGCGGCGCGCTGCTGGCGGTGGCGGACTGGCGGGTGATCTTCTGGGTGGCGACGCTCTATGGCGTCGTCAGTTGCGGCCTGGTCTGGCGCTACCTGCCGGACACGCTGCCGGAGACCATGCGCATCCGGCTGGGCCTGGGCGGTATCGTCGCGCGCTATGCCGCCATCGGGCTGGAACGCAGTTTCGCCACCAACGCGCTCGCCGGGGCGGCGGGAATGGCCGGGATGTTCGCCTATCTCGCCGGCTCGCCGGGCCTGTTCATCGGGCTGCTGCATTTCAGCCCGACGCAGTATGGCATGGTGTTCGGGGCCAACGCGGCCGGGTTCATTGCCGCCGCGCAGGTCAATGCGCGCGTCGTCGGCCGGCTCGGCGTCGGGCGCGTGGTGCGGCTCGCGGCGCGGACGCTGCTGGTGGCGGCGCTGGCGCTCGGCGTGGTGGCGGTGAGCGGGCGGGTCACGACCTGGACGGTGATGCCGCCGATCTCGCTCGCTGTCGCCAGCCTCGGCTTTCTCATGCCGGCCGCGGTGGCCGCCGCCCTGGCGCGCCACGCCGCGCATGCCGCCTCGGCCTCGGCGCTGATGGGCACGTGGCAGTTCGCCCTCGGCGCGGCCTCCAGCACGCTGGCCGGGCTGCTCGCCAACGGCACGGCGGTGCCGATGGCGGCGCTGCTGCTGACCTGCGCCCTCGTCGCCGCCGGGGCCGATTCGGCAAGAAAATGAAACGCGAGGCGGGTGGCATGGCAAAAGGGCTTGAAGCAAAGCGGAAACGGCTTCAAAACGTCGTGCCGTGCCGCGTTGCCCGGGCCGGGCGCGGCGGCGGTTGACCCGCGCCTCGCGCCGGGACCGGTCCCTGACTTCGTGCCCGCAAAAGGTTGCCATGAGCGAAACCGCCCTGCCCTCCCTGCTCCGCCTGACCGCGCAGATCGTCGCCGCGCACGTCACCCACAATACGGTGAGCGCCGACGCCCTGCCCGGTCTCATCGAGAGCGTCTACCGCGCGCTGGCCGGCAGCGGTGCCGCGCCGGTGGAGGAAGCCAAGCTGGTGCCGGCGGTGCCGATCAAACGTTCGGTCTTCCCCGACCACATCGTCTGCCTGGAGGACGGCAAGCGGTTGCAGATGCTGAAACGGCATCTGATGACCTCCTACGGCATGACGCCCGACCAGTACCGGCAGAAATGGGGCCTGCCCCCGACCTATCCGATGGTGGCGCCGGACTATGCGGAGCGCCGCTCCGCCCTGGCGAAGGAAATCGGGCTCGGCCGCAAGGCGGCGGCGAAGCCGGAGGAGCGCCCGGCCAAGGTCCCCGGCCGCCGCGGCCGCCCGCCGGGACGCAAGCGCGAAGGCTGAGAGCGCGAGGGCTGGCGCGAAGGCGCTCGGGAGGCGCCACGCGTCAGCGTTCGGGGGTGTATCTGCATACGCAGCCTTGGCCTGCGCCGCGAGGCGCGTGCTAGGCTACGCAGCCTTGGCCTGCGCCGCGAGGCGCGTGAGCTGGCCCAGAATGCCGCGGCCAGCCTGCAGCCGCTCGGCCAGGCCCATGTCCTGGACCAGCGCCAGCTTGTGGTCCGGCCGCAGCCGGATGTTGCTGGTCTTGCCCTTGGTCGCCAGCCACGCCACCAGCCCGGCCGGGTTGGCGAAGGCGTTGGCGCGGAAGGCCAGCACCATGCCCTTCGGCCCCGCCTCCAGCTTCTCCACCCCGGCGGCGCGGCAGGCGCGCTTGAGCGCGACCACGGCGAGCAGATTCTCCACCTCCGCCGGCAGTTTGCCGAACCGGTCCACCAGCTCGGCGGCCAGCGCCTCGCTCTCCGCGTCCGAGGCGAGCGCGGCGACGCGGCGGTAGAGGCCGAGGCGGACCGGCAGCTCGGCGACGTAGCCCTCCGGGATCAGCACCGGCAGGCCGAGATTGATGTTCGGCGTCCAGTCCCGTTCCGCCGCCGCGGCGTGGCCGGCGTCGGTGCGCAGCTCGGCCACCGCGTCCTCCAGCATCTGCTGGTAGAGCTCGATGCCGACCTCGCGGATATGGCCGGACTGTTCCTCGCCGAGCAGGTTGCCGGCGCCGCGGATGTCGAGATCGTG
>DAIDKZ010000065.1 GCA_027449745.1 Acetobacteraceae bacterium
TGACCGGGGAGATTGCGGCGATGCTCCGCCTTGGGATGGGCGATGGAGCACGGGGGACGGCGGCGCGGGGCGTTGGCGCGGGCGGCGCTGCCGCCTCTGGTCCTGATTTGTTCATGCGTTCGGTAAAGGTGGTTGCGGGGAGGCGCTCATGTGGTCGTCGCGCGGTGGCATCAGCCATCACGAGGCCGTCGTCAACGGCGTGAGGTTGCACTATGCGCGCGCCGGCACCGGGCCGACGCTGTTGCTGTTGCATGGCTGGCCGGAATTCTGGCTGACATGGCTTCCGGTGATGCAGCGGCTGACTGACCGCTTCACCGTGATCGCGCCGGACCTGCGCGGGTTCGGTGCGAGCGACAAGCCCGATCCGGGCCCGTCCGACCAGGTCGGCGCGGCCGTCCATGCCGCGGATATCGCCGCCCTGATGGACAGCCTCGGGCTCGGGCGCGTCGGGCTGGTGGCTCACGATGTCGGCGCGTATGTCGCCCAGGTCCTGGCCCGCAGCGTCCCGGAGCGGCTCGCGGGCCTGTTCTTCTTCAACTGCCCCTACCCCGGTATCGGTCCACGCTGGGCCCAGGCTGAGCATCTGCGCGAGATCTGGTACCAATCCTTCCACCAGATGCCGTTCGCCGCCGAGCTCGTCGGCTCCTCGCGCACCGCTTGCCGGCTCTATATCGGGCATTTCCTGCGCCACTGGGCGGGCGGAAATCCGCATGCCTTCGACCCGGTGCTGGAGGAATTCATCGACAATTTCCTCGCCCCCGGGGCTCTGCAAGGCGGATTCAACTGGTATCTCAGCCAGAACGCGGCGCGGCTGGCCACCATCCGCGGCGAGGCCCCGTCCCTGCCGCCCATCAGCGTGCCGACCTGCGTTCGCTGGGGCGATAGCGACCCGCTTTTTCCCTACGGGTGGACCGACCGGCTCGGCGAGAGCTTCACCGGCCTCGATCTCGCCCCGTTTCCCGGCGCCGGCCACTTCCCGCACGCCGAGGCCCCCGACCGCGCCGCGGCCGAGATCGCGGCCTTCTTCGGCCGCTGCGACTTCGCCTGAGCTGCGCCCCGGCCGCAGCTGGTCAGGAACTGCGGCTCTGGCCAACCTGCTGGCGCAGCTGGTCGATCAGCGCCTGAATGTTGCTGCCGTTGCGCTGCAGGAAGCTCATGTAGTCGCTGCGCTGGGTGATGCGCATGCTGGTGCCCTCGACGATCAGATCCTCGATCTCCGGGCGTCCGCCGACCTGATGGACGAGCCAGTCCACATGCGCCGGCTCCGAATTCGGCCGCATAACGAGGGTCTGCACCAGGGTGCTGTCGTTCTGCGGCACGCTGCGGCCGATCGTATGACGCACGCCCTTGTATTCGCCGAGGCGCGAAATCACCCCGTTCGTCAGCGCCTGATGGAACAGGGCGATGTATTCCTGCTGCTGCGCCTCGCTCGCCTGCCGCCAGAAGCGGCCGAGGCAAAAGCGAGCGATGCCGTCCACGTCCACCGCGCCGTCGATGATGGCGAGGAAGCGCTTGCGCTTGTCGGTGGCGCTTTCCGCGCTATCGAGCACCTCGGTCAGCTGGCGCGCGATCATGTCGATGAACCGGCTCGCATCCTCGGCCCCGCCGGCGCGCGCCCGGCCGAGCGTCAGAAGCATGGCGCCGCCGGCCAGCAGAAAGGTCCGGCGCCGCCAGCTTGGGCCGGTCGCACGGGCAGGCGCGTCGGCTGAACGGGTGAAGAGCTGGGCTCGTTCGGGCGCGGGTTGGGTCATGGCTTGGGGCTCGCTTTCTCCGGCTGCGGGAACCATGCCGGCACGGTCGCCGGCTCATCGCTACTCGCCGCCACGACCTTGCTCTGCCGGTGCTGGCGATAGAGGCTGCGCAGCGTCGCGTAAGGATCGAGCGCGTTCTTCATGATCGCGTCGAGGTCGTCGAGCACGCGCTCCCGCTGGTCGACGGCAAACAGACCATAGCGTACATACTCCAGATCCGTCACCACCGCGCCTTGCCCCACCCAGGTGAACGGGTCCATCGCCGTGTCCATCCCATAGCCGATCGCGTCGCGCGGACCGGATGGGCCGATGATGGGAAGATAGAGATAGGGACCCTCGCCGACACCCCACTCGGCCAGAGTGATGCCAAAATCGGTCGGGTGGGCGGGGTAGCCGAGGCTGGTCGCGGGGTCGAAGAAGCCGCCAAGACCGAGCGTACTGTTGATCACGAAGCGCATCAGCGTATCGCCGGCGCGGCGCGGATTGCCCTGCAGGATGTGGTTGCTGATGACCACCGGCTGCGCGAGGTTGTCGAGCGCGTTGTGGGTGGCGTTGCGCACCGGCTGCGGCAAGGCATAGCGATAGCCCTCGGCGAGCGGCCGCAGCACCACCGCATCGATCCCCTGATTGATGTTGTAGAGCACCCGGTTGGTCGGCTCGAGCGGGTCGTTGGTCTGCTTGAAATCCGCCAGTGCCTCGGCATCGCTCGCCGGCGGCGGTGTGGCGCAATCGGCAAGGCTGAAAAGGACCAAGGCCAGCATCAGGGACGCAGCAGTGCGCATCGACCACCTGAGGATGATGTCCGCCCCGTGACCAGGGCGGTCGGTTGGGGCACTGCCCTTGGAACGTCGCCGGCAGGGCCCGTGACGATAGCCATGGCGAATTACCGGAAGCTGACCCCGAAGGCAAAAACCGCAAGCCTATTTGTATCCCGGCACTCTTGCGGCCAGGCTCCGGCTCGCCCAGAACGCAGCCCGTGAGGGAGGCCGTGATGGCGCGAGATGGGACTGCAAACGGAACGACGGATGGCCCCAACATGCCACCGGGGACGGACCGGCGGCTGGAACGCTGGGTCACGGGTCCACGGGTCGCCGGCCTGCCGGTTCCCGATCTGGCGCAGAAGCCGCCGCTGCTGTCCTTCGAGTTTTTCCCGCCGCGCTCGGCGGCGATGGAGGCGCAGCTCTGGGCCTGCGTGCGCCGGCTGGAGACGCTGCGGCCACGCTTCGTTTCGGTCACCTACGGTGCCGGCGGCACCACGCGCGAGCGCACCCACGCCACGGTGACCAGGCTGGCGCGCGAGACCAGTCTCGTGCCGGCCGCGCATCTGACCTGCGTCGGCGCCACGCGCGACGAGGTGGATGCCGTGGCGCGGGACTATTGGCAGGCGGGAATCCGCCACATCGTCGCGCTCCGCGGCGATGCGCCGACCGCCGGGCCCTATGTGCCGCATCCCGGCGGCTACGACTTCGCCGCCGACTTGGTCGCCGGGCTGAAGCGCGTGGCGGATTTCGACATCTCGGTCGCCGCCTATCCCGAGACCCATCCGACCGCGCCGAGCCCCAAGGCCGATCTCGACACGCTCAAGCGCAAGATCGATGCCGGGGCCAGCCGGGCGATCACCCAGTTCTTCTTCGACACATCGGTCTATCTGCGCTTCCTCGATCGCTGCCACGCGGCGGGGATCACGGTGCCGATCGTTCCCGGCATCCTGCCGGTGACGAATTTCGCCCAGCTCACGCGCTTCGCCGCCCAGTGCGGCGCCTCGGTCCCGGCCTGGCTCGGCCATCTGTTCGAGGGCCTGGACGAGGACGCCGAGACCCGCCGCCTGGTCGCCGCCGTGGTCGCCGCCGAGCAAGTGCGCCTGCTCCAGGCCAACGGCGTCGACGAATTCCACGTCTACACCCTCAACCGTGCCGATCTCGCCTATGCCATCGCGCATATCCTGGGCGTCCGGCCGCGCCCCGCCACCCGGCCGGCCACCGGTGCCGCGACGAGAGCGGCAACGGACTGAGCCGCGGCGAGCCCTGGCGGGGCGGGCTGAACGGCACCCGACGGCGATCCGCTCCGCCACGGCGGCGCACCAGCAATCGGGCGGCATGGCGGGCGGGTTGGAGCAGGTCGGCGCGTTCTCTATGATCGGTTCCGTGTCGCACCCTGCCAATTCCCCCTGGACCCCGTCCCATCCGGCGCCCTATCTCGCGCGGTTGAACCCCGAGCAGCGCGAGGCGGTGGAGGCGCTCGACGGTCCGTTGCTCGTGCTCGCCGGCGCCGGCACGGGCAAGACCCGCGTCCTGACCGCGCGCTTCGCCCATATCCTGCTCACCGGTCGCGCCGCGCCATCCCAGGTCCTCGCGGTCACGTTCACCAACAAGGCCGCGCGCGAAATGCGCGAACGGGTCGCCGCGATGCTCGGCCGCCCGGTCGAGGGCCTTTGGCTCGGCACGTTCCACGCCCTCGGCGCGCGCATGTTGCGCCGGCACGCCGATCGTGCCGGGCTCTCCTCCAACTTCACCATCCTGGACGCCGATGACCAGCTCCGCCTGCTCAAACAGGTCATGGAAGCAGAGCGGGTGGACGCCAAGCGCTGGCCGCCGCCGGCGCTGATGGCGCTCATCCAGCGATGGAAGGACCGCGGCCTGCCGCCCGCGCGCGTGCCCGAGAGCGAGGAGCCGGAGTTCGCCGGCGGGCGGACGCGCAGCGTCTACGCCGCCTACCAGGCGCGGCTCCAGGCGCTGAACGCCGCCGACTTCGGCGACCTGCTACTGCTGCCCACCGAATTGCTGCGCACGGACCCCGACATTCTGGCGCAGTACCACCGCCAGTTCCGCTACATCCTGGTCGACGAGTACCAGGACACCAACCTGGTGCAGTATCTGTGGCTGCGCCTGCTCGCCCAGGGGCACCGCAATCTCTGCTGCGTTGGCGATGACGATCAGAGCATCTATTCCTGGCGCGGTGCCGAGATCGAGAACATCCTTCGCTTCGAGAAGGATTTTCCCGGCGCGACCGTGGTCCGGCTGGAGCGCAACTACCGCTCCACCGCGCCGATCCTCGCCGCCGCGGCGGCACTGATCGCCCACAACGAGGGCCGGCTCGGCAAGACCCTGCGCCCTGGTGCCGAGACGGAGACCGCCGGCCGGGCGGCCGGGGGAGCCGCGGGGGAAAAAATCCAGCTCGTCGCGCTCTGGGACTCGGACGAAGAGGCGCGCATGGTGGGCGAACGCGCCGAGGCGCTGCGCAGGGCCGGCGAAAGCCTGGCCGAAATGGCGGTGCTGGTGCGCGCCGGGTTCCAGACGCGCGCCATCGAGGAGCGGCTGATCACCATCGGCCTGCCCTATCGCGTCGTCGGCGGCTTGCGCTTCTACGAGCGGGCCGAGATCCGCGATGCTCTGGCCTATGCCCGCGTGCTCGTCCAGCCGGCCGACGATCTCGCGTTCGAGCGCATCGTCAATCTGCCCCGCCGCGGCGTCGGCGAGACGGCCTTGCGGGCGATGCACGAGCGGGCCCGCGCCGAGCACACCCCGCTCAGCGAGGCCGCGGCTAGGCTGGTCGCGGCCGGCGCGCTGCGTGGCAAGGCGCGCGAGGGTGTCGCCTTTCTGCTTGCCGGCTTCGCCCGCTGGCGCGCGCAGCTCGAGGCCGAGGGCCATGTCATCGCCATGGCCACGATGCTCGACGAATCCGGCTACACCACCATGTGGCAGCAGGATACGGCACCGGATGCGCCGGGGCGGCTCGAGAATCTCAAGGAGTTCCTGCGCGCGCTGGCCGAGTTCGAGAGCCTGGCCGGATTTCTCGACCATGTCGCCCTGGTGATGGAGAACGAGGCGAATGCCGACGGCGAGCGGGTCAGCCTGATGACGCTGCACGCCGCGAAGGGGCTGGAGTTCGACACGGTCTTCCTGCCCGGCTGGGAGGAGGGGTTGTTTCCCAACCAGCGGTCCCTCGACGAGGGCGGGATCAAATCGCTCGAGGAGGAGCGCCGGCTCGCCTATGTCGGCCTGACGCGGGCGCGTCGGCGTGTCATCGTCAGTCACGCCGCGAACCGGCGACTCTACTCCGGGTGGCAGAGCGCCATCCCGAGCCGCTTTCTCGACGAACTGCCCGAGAGCGAAATCGAGCGGAGCGGCTCGGCCGCGCTTGGGCGCGCCGCCCGCCAGGCAGCCCCGGTGGCGTTCCCGCTGCAGGTCCGGCCCCGTGTGCAGGAGGCATGGGAGCAGGCGCCGCGCCCGCCACAGCGCGCGGCGCTCGCCGTCGGCAGCCGGGTGTTCCACGAAAAATTCGGCTACGGCACGGTGACGTCGGTGGAGAACGACCGGCTGGACGTGACCTTCGAGACCTCGGGACCGAAGCGGGTACTCGACCGTTTCGTGGTGGCGGCATGAAGGCCGCGCCCGCGGCCGAGCTCGAGACCGTCGCGGTCGAAGTGCCGGAGGCGGCGGTGCCGGCCTACGAGGCGGCACTGGCTGCCGCCTGCGGCGTCGTCGGTTTTTTCCAGGATGAGGCTCGCGGCGTGTGGCGCGTCGAGGGCGTGAAGGCGCCGGGCGAGAACGAGGCCGAGCTGGCGCTGGCGCTGACCCTGGCGGCGGCGGCGAGTTCGGTCACCGCCCCGCTCGTGCGCGGACGGACGCCGGCGGGCGGTTGGCTCGCCCGAACCAGCGCCGCCTTTCCGGAGCAGCGGATCGGCCGGCGCTTCGCCATCCGCGGCACGCATCTGCCGCCGGAGCGCATCCCCGGGCGCATCGTGCTCGCCCTCGACGCCGGTGTCGCCTTCGGCTCGGGCGAGCACGGCTCGACGCGCGGCTGCCTGCGCGCGTTGGAGCGGATCCCTCGCCGGCCGCAGCGTATTCTCGATCTCGGAACCGGCTCGGGCGTGCTCGCTATGGCGGCTTCGGCCCTGTTCCACCGCCCGGTGCGGGCCACCGACATCGATCCCTGGTCGGTGCGGGTGACGCTCCAGAACGCCGCGGCCAATCGGCTCGCGCCGCGCATCCGCGTCCGTCGCGCCGATGGCTGGCGCGACCGCGTGCTGGCGCGCGAGAGCCCCTATGATCTGGTGCTGGCGAACATTCTCGCCCGGCCGCTTTGCGCCATGGCGCGTGATCTGGCCCGCCACCTTGCGCCCGGCGGCATCGCCATCCTTGCCGGGTTGCTGGCCCGGCAGGCGCGCATGGTGCTCACGGCGCATCGCCGCCAGGGCCTGGTGCTGCAGCGCAGCCTCGCCGAAGGCGAGTGGATGACGCTGGTGTTGCGCCGCCGTGGCGGCCCACCGGCGGGAGCGGCTGATGGAAGGCGCTGAACCCGCCAGCCGCGGCCGCGCCGCCGGGTCGGCGTCAGCCCGCGGCTTGCCGGAACCGCCCGCAGAGGGCGGCGCGCTCGGCGGCACGGTTGACCGCGAAATCCTTGTCGAACACGTAGCGCAGGTCGCAGCGCGAAAGCCCCATATCGGCCAGGTCTCGGTCCGAAAGCCCGACCAGCTCCCGGCGCATGGCCCGGCGCTCGCGCTGCGCCGCAAACCAGGTCGCGACCGCTGCGACGCCGCGCGCCGCGACCCCGATCAGACCATCCGTGCCGCCACGGCGGCTGCCATGACCAAGGCTCAGATCGATACCGCGCTCAGCAATCCCGATTGCCATCGTCTTCTATCCTTCGCGTCCATGCCGGTGCGCCAGTCCCGTCGGCGGTCTCGGCTCACACCGTGTTGTGCAGTGCAATGTAGGCCGTCCCGGCCGGACCCGAAGGTCCGACGACACTGCGGCAGCCATGCGCTGAGTGCATGAATTTCCCATGAGTTATGCAATAAACTGCATCTGCGAGGAGTGCCGAGGCGATGACGCGGCTTGACGCGGTGCGTGCAGCGGTCCGGTCCGAGGGGCTCGATGGGTTCATCGTGCCGCGCGCAGACGAGCATCTCGGCGAATACGTCCCCCCTGCCGCTGAGCGCCTGGCGTGGCTCACCGGGTTCACCGGCAGCGCCGGGCTCGCCATCGTGCTGGCGACGCGCGCTGCGGTTTTCACCGACGGGCGCTACACGCTCCAGCTCGAACAGGAAACCGACGTGGCGCTGTGGGAGCGCTGCCACATCACCGAGACGCCGCCGCCGGTCTGGCTGAAGGCAAATGCCCCCGCCGGTGCCCGGATCGGCTACGATGCGCGGCTGATCAGCGAGGAGGCGCTGGCGCGCTTCGCCGAGTCGGGCGTCGCCCTGGTGGCCTCGGCGAACCCGATCGACGCCGTCTGGACCGACCGGCCGCGGCCACCCGCGACGCCGGCACTGCCGCATTCGCTCGTCTATGCCGGCCAGGGCTCGGCCGAGAAGCGCGCCCTCCTCGCCGCCGAACTGACCCGCGCCGGTCAGGACGCGGCCGTGCTCAGCGACCCGCATGCGATCGCCTGGCTGCTCAACATCCGCGGCGCGGACCTCGACTACACCCCGGTCGCGCTCGCCGATGCGCTGCTCCATGCCGACGGGCGCGTCGATCTCTTCATCGATGCGGCGAAACTGCCGGAGGTGACGCGCACCTGGCTGGGCAATGGCGTCGCGGTCGCCGGACCGGAGCGGCTCGCCGCCGCGCTCGACGCGTTGGCCGGCCGGCGGGTGCGCGTCGATCCTGCCGGCACGCCGGCCTGGTTCGCCCAGCGGCTGCGCGCGGCCGGCGCCGAGGTGGTCGCCGGACCTGATCCCACGCTGCTGCCGAAAGCGTGCAAGAATGCCGCCGAGCAGGAAGGCGCCCGCGCCGCGCATGGGCGCGACGCCATCGCCGTCTGCCGCTTCCTTGCCTGGCTGAAAGCCGGCGCGGCGGGCGCGACGGAACTCTCCGCCGCCGACCGTCTGCTCGGCTTCCGCCGCGAACTGCCTGGTTTCCGCGGCGAGAGTTTCCCGGCCATCGCCGGCGCCGGCGGGCACGGCGCGATCATTCATTACCGGGCGGGCGCGGCGAGCAACCGTGCGCTGCGGCCCGGCGAGGTGTTCCTGATCGATTCCGGCGCGCAATATGAGGACGGCACCACCGATGTGACCCGAACCGTCTGGATCGGCCCCGGCACGCCGGGCGCGGCGCTGCGCGAGCGCTACACCCGCGTGCTGAAGGGCCATATCGCGCTCGCCGCACTGGTCTTTCCCGAGGGCATCGCCGGCCCGCACATCGATGGCTTCGCCCGCGCCGCGCTGTGGCGCGCCGGGCTCGACTACGACCACGGCACCGGCCACGGCGTCGGCAGCTTCCTCTCGGTTCATGAAGGGCCGGCCGGAATCTCGCGGGCGGCACGCATGGTGCCGCTGGCGCCGGGAATGATCCTGTCCAACGAGCCGGGCTTCTACCTTCCCGGCCAGTATGGCATCCGGCTGGAGAACCTGCTCCTGGTCCGCCGCGCGGATCTGCCGGAGGCGAGCCGGCCGTTCCTCGGCTTCGAGACGCTGACCCTGGCGCCGTTCGACCGACGCCTCATCGTCGTGGCGCTGCTCGATGCCACGGAGCGGACTTGGCTGGATACCTATCACGCGCGCGTGCTCGCCGCCGTCGGTCCGCAACTCGACGACGCCGCGAGGACATGGCTCGCTGATTCCTGCGCGCCGCTCGGATAAGCCAACCCGACCCAACCGCGCGCGATGTGTCCGTCGCACCACGTGCGGTCGTGAACGCTTTGGTCGCATGCCTCGCGGTTTATGAGCACTGCAGCCGCGGGAATCTGCACGGAACACACTCGCACGCTTGACGCGAATCAGGAAATTATTTGCACGCATGCAAGAAAATTCTTGTTAATAGATCGCAAAAAGATAATTTTCATCCCAGCGGCGTCACATGCCGCCGGGTCGGTCCTCGATGTTGAGCGCCGATCGTTGAATGCGCTCTCGGGGGGCAGGATGATGGCGACAACACAGCGGATCAGCAGACGGATGAGCATGATGGGCGGGGCGGCCCTGTCGTGCCTGAGCGTGCTCGCGCTCCTTGCCGCAAGCCCGGCCCGGGCCAGCACGATCACCTTCAATTTCGGCGCCATCACCGCCAACGGACAGACCAGCGTGATCACCGGCGTGCTGGGGGCGAATGCGCAGAGCTTTACCCAGAGCGGGCAGACCATCGGTGCCGACGCGTATTGCTGCGCCACCGGCAGCACCGCGACCGGCGCCTATGTGACCCAGAAGGCTGGCAGCTTCGCCTCCGGCGAGGCCGGACTCGGCGTCAGTACCAATTCGACTGGGTCCGACCCACAATGGGAAATCCAGAAAGGCAGCTACCTGCTGCTCGACCAGCGCGCGCTGACCGGCGGCTATGCCATTTCCAGCCTGTCGATCGGCTCGGTGCAGACCAATGAAGGGGGCACCATCAACGTCTACGGCGGCACATTCAGCACGAGCAGCCTCGATCTCAGCAAGCTGACGCTGCTAGACACCGTCACCAATCCGCCCGGGGGCGTGGTTCAGACGTTTACCAGCCTGCCCAGTGATCCGTTCTTCGTCATTACGGATACGACGGGTAACATCCTGGTCGAGCAGGCCGTCCTCACCGATCCCGTGGCCACGCCGGAACCGGCGAGCTTGATGCTTCTCGGTGTCGGCCTGGCCGGTCTCGGCCTGATCCGCCGGCGCGCCGTCTGAGCTCTCCCCGAAGCGGCTCGGCCTGGATCCGCGGCGCGAATCCAGGCCGATCATAGCCAACCGCGTCGATCAGATCGCGGGATCGTAGTAGCCGAGGAACCCGCGCTCGCGCAGCGCGTCCACCACCCGCTCGGCCAGTGTCTCCGCCGGCGCTTCCAACGTCAGAAGGGTGAGATCGGGCGCAACCGGTGCCTCGTAAGGCGCGGTCACGCCGGTGAAATTCTGCAGTCCGCCGGCCCGCGCCTTCCGGTACAGGCCCTTGGGATCACGCCGCTCGCACTCCTCGACCGGCGTATCGACGAAAATCTCGATGAACTCATCGGCGCCGAGCAACGCCCGCGCGGCATCACGGTCCGCGCGGTAGGGCGAGATGAACGAGACCAGCACGATCAACCCGGCATCGACGAAGAGCCGGGCAGCCTCGGCGACGCGGCGGATATTCTCGACCCGGTCGGCCTCGGTGAAGCCGAGATCGCGCGAAAGCCCGTGGCGGATGTTGTCGCCGTCGAGGATGTAGGTATGCCGGCCCTCGGCGTGCAGCTTCTGCTCGACGAGATTGGCAATGGTCGACTTGCCCGACCCCGAAAGGCCCGTGAACCACAGCACGGCGGGACGCTGGCCCTTCAGCGCCGCGCGCGCCGCCCGGTCCACGGTCAGCGTCTGCCAGCGCAGATTATCCGCCCGTCGCAGTGAATGCTCGATCATCCCGGCCGCGACGGTGGCGTTGCTCAGCCGGTCGATGACGATGAACCCGCCGAGCCGGCGGTCGGTGGCGTAGGGTTCGAAGGGAATGCGCCGGGCCAGTGCGACATGGACCAGCGCCACCTCGTTCTGCTGCAGAGACCGTGCAGCGATGTGCTCGAAGCTGTTGACGTCGACACGGTGGCGGATTTCGGTGACCGTTCCCGCCACCATGGTGGCGCCGGACTTGAACAGGTAGGAGCGGCCGGCGAACAGCGGCTGCTCGTGCATCCACACGACATGGGCGGCGAACTGGTCGGTGAGTTCCGGTGGCGCATCGGCGGCGGCGAGCACGTCGCCGCGGGCGAGATCGATCTGGTCGGTGAGCTCCAGCAGGGTGGCATCGCCGGCGCGGGCCTCCGCACGGTCGCCCTCGAAGCCGACGATGCGCTTCACCCGGCTCGATGCGCCCGAGGCGACGTTCGCCACCCGGTCGTTCATGCGCACGGTGCCCGCCGCGACGGTGCCGGCATAGCCGCGGAAATCGAGCCCGGCGCGCGCCACCCACTGTACCGGCATGCGGAACGGGAGGGCCGCCTCGGCCGCCTCCGTCTGCGCCGTCTCCAGCACGTCGATCAGGGTCGGGCCCTGATACCATGGCGTGCGAGCGCTGGGTTTGGCGACATTGTCGCCATGCTTCGCCGCCAGCGGGATCGCCGTCACCCTGGCCAGGCCCAGCCGCTCGGCCAGCTGGCGGTACTCGGCGGCGATCGCGCCGAAGCGAGTGGGGTCGAAACCCACCAGGTCCATCTTGTTGACGGCCAGCACCACCTGGCGAATGCCCATCAGGGCCGCGATGAAGCTGTGCCGCCGCGTCTGCGTCAGCACCCCGTGGCGAGCGTCGCACAGCACGACGGCGAGGCTGGCGGTCGAGGCACCGGTCGCCATGTTGCGCGTGTACTGCTCGTGGCCGGGACAGTCCGCGATGATGAACTTGCGCCGCGAGGTGGCGAAGAAGCGATAGGCGACGTCGATGGTGATGCGCTGTTCGCGCTCCGCCTCCAGCCCGTCGAGCAGCAGCGAAAAATCGAGCTCGCCATCCACACCGCCCAGCCGGGCACTGTCGGTGGCGAGACGACGCAGCTGGTCCTCGGGCACGCTGCCGGTATCGTAGAGCAGCCGCCCGATCAGGGTGGACTTGCCGTCATCGACGCTTCCGCAGGTGATCAGGCGCAGCAGGCCACCGCCATCCTGCGGCGGCGATGACTGCGCCGGCTGCCGGTTGAGAAGATTATCCGTCACTTTCGCGTCCTTTTAGGAAAGCCCAACTTCAAATGCGCTTTTAGCGCCTAGCGCCGGCCTGTCCATGGGGGTCCTGCCTGAATGCCCGGCTCCGTCCGGCATCGACGCGGATGCTTGGCTGGGTTAACGCTTCCGCCGTTGGTCCGGTCGGAACTCGGTGCCGAGTCGGGGCAGCTCAATCCATGGAGGACGCCATGCCCGCTCTGTTTGCCCTCATCGGCCGCGTGCTGCTCGCGGCGATCTTCATTTATGCCGGCTACGGCAAGCTCATGGCGCATGCCGGAACGGTCGGCTACATCGCCCACGGCGGTCTGCCGATGCCGGAGCTTGCCTATGTCGTGGCCGTCGCGGTCGAACTCGGCGGCGGTATCCTGCTGCTCATCGGCTGGCAGGCGCGCGCGGTCGCGGCCGTGCTGGCGCTGTTCTGCATCGTCACCGCGGTCGTGTTCCACAGTGACTTTGCCGATCGCAACATGATGATTCACTTCATGAAAAATCTGGCGATCGCGGGCGGCATGCTGCAGGTGACGGCGTTCGGCGGCGGCGCACTGAGCCTGGACGGACGAAACGAGAGCGGCACCGGCGCCCTCCCCGGCACCCTCCCCGGCGCCTCGCTCTGATGCAGCGCGCCGTGCGGCGGCTGGCGCCCGCGGCGGCGCTTACACCAGAAATACCGCCATCAGCACCAGCAGAACGATCAGGAACCCGGTCCCGGCGATCGCGAAGTGGGTGAAGCTGGCGAAGAAATGCTCGCGGTCGGCGAGGAACGCCTCCTGCGTCAGCACGGGGCCGGGACGGGCGGATGGAGCGTGGTCGGCCATGGCGGAGCCTCGGTGCGGTGGTTGATGGTGACGGCGTTTTCTACGGCCTTGCCGACGCGTCCGGCAAGGGGTTGAGCAGGCGCGCGTCGGGCGCCGGGGAGCGGGCGGGGCGGCCGGTGGCGTGGAGCGCCAGCGCCAGCGGGTAGATCACGTGTTCCTGCGCCAGCACCCGCGCGGCCAGGCGGTCGGCGTCGTCGTCCGGCAGGACCGGTACCGCGGCCTGCGCCAGGATCGGCCCTGAATCCATGGTCTCGGTCACCAAGTGCACGGTGCACCCGTGCAGCTTCGCCCCGGCCGCCAGCGCGCGGGCGTGCGTGTCGAGACCGGGGAAGGCCGGCAACAAACTCGGGTGGATGTTGAGCATGCGTCCGGCCCAGCGCCCGACCAGCAGCGGCGTCAGGAGCCGCATATAGCCGGCGAGGCAAACGGTCTCGATGCGCTCCTCGGCCAGCCCCGCGTCGATGGCGGCCTCGTGCGCGGCCCGGTCGCCGCGGAACGGGCGATGGTCGATCACGCGCGTGGTGATGCCGGCCGCCTCCGCGAGCGCGAGTCCGGCGGCGTCCGGGCGGTTGGCGATCACCAGCGCGATCCGCGCCGGGTAATCCGCGGCCCGGGCCGCGGCGATCAGCGCGCCGAGATTGCTTCCCCGGCCGCTGATCAGGACCGCCACACGCTTCATGCCCCGGCCGGCCAGCCGTCCGGCAGGTCGATCCGGACCCGCGCCTCACCCTCGGCTTCCGCCAGGGTGCCGATGCGCCACACCGTCTCGCCGGCGGCGGCGAGCGCGGCGCTGGCCGCCTCCGCATCGGCGGGGGCAACCACGAGCGCCATGCCGATGCCGCAGTTGAAGACCCGCAGCATCTCCTCGGCCGCCACCCCGCCGGCACGGGCGAGCCAGGCGAACACCGGCGGCACCGGCCACGAAGCGGCGTCGAGCACCGCCTCCACCCCTGCCGGCAGCACCCGCGGCAGATTGCCCGGCAGTCCGCCGCCCGTGATATGCGCGGCGGCCTTCAGCCACCCGGCGCGGTGCAGCGCGAGCAGGGACCGGACATAGATCCGCGTCGGCGCCAGCAGTGCGTCGGCCAGGCTCAGCCCGGGGGCGAACGGCGCCGGGCTGCCGGCGAGCAGGCCGGCCTCGGCGAGAATCCGGCGCACCAGGGAAAAGCCGTTGGAATGCACACCCGAGCTGGCCAAGCCGAGGACGATGTCGCCGGGCGCCACACCTTGCGGCAGCAGACGGCCGCGCTCGGCGGCTCCGACGGCGAAGCCCGCCAGGTCGTAATCCTCCCCGGCATAGATGCCCGGCATCTCCGCCGTCTCGCCGCCGACCAGCGCGCAGCCGGACTGCCGGCAGCCCTCGGCGATCCCGCCGATCAGAGCCGCGGCCGGCCCCGTCCGCAGCCGCCCGGTGGCGAAATAATCGAGAAAGAACAGCGGTTCGGCACCCTGCACCACGAGGTCGTTGACGCACATGGCGACGAGGTCGATGCCGACCGTGTCGTGCTTGCCACTCTCCACGGCGAGGCGGAGCTTGGTCCCGACGCCATCGGTGGTCGCAACCAGGACCGCATCGGTGTACCCGGCCGCGCGCAGGTCGAACAGGGCGCCGAACCCGCCGAGCCCACCGAGCACGCCGGCGCGCCGGGTCGCGGCCGCCAGCGGCTTGATTGCCTCGACGAGCGCTTCGCCCGCATCGATGTCCACGCCGGCGTCACGATAGGTCAGGGTGGTCATTGCGCTCCTGGGCGAGCTGGGGCCATGGTGCATGCGCCGTTGCAGGGAAGGCGAAGCAGGGGGCGCATGACGGGGGTCGGGGCGGATCGAACGGCGATGGGCTGGGACCGCGTTGGAGACCAACACAGCACCGCCTGCCACACAACGCCTCCGCGGACAAGGTTGGTCCGCGCAGCCGTGGGACGGCGCGGAGGGCGGCGTGCCTGACGATGCCGGACTCGCCGCGCACGGTGCAATCCGCGTCCAGCCGGGCGCCGGGTTCGTCACCCTGCCGAACATCATCACGTTCCTGCGCCTCTGCATGGTACCGGTGGCGATCTGGCTGGTGGTGCATCAGCGCATGATGCCGGCGTTCTGGCTGTTCACCGCCGCCGGCATTTCCGACGCCGTCGATGGCTGGCTCGCCCGGCGCGGCGGCGCCACCGCGATCGGCGCGGTGATCGACCCGATGGCCGACAAGACCCTGCTCGTCGGCATGTATGTCACGCTCGCCATGGTGCGTGTGCTGCCCGACTGGCTGGCGATGCTGGTGGTGTTCCGCGATCTCGTCATCGTCGGCGGCGTACTGGCGCTGGCCGTGCTCGGCCAGCGCGTGCCGATCCGCCCGCTTGCCATCTCGAAGCTGAACACCGCCCTGCAGATCGGGCTGGTCGGCGTGGCATTGCTGCTCGCCGGGCTCGGCGCCGCCGACGAGCCCAGCCTGCGCGCCGCGCGCGCGGTGCTGATCTGGACCGTCGCCGGCTCGACCCTGGTCTCCGGCGCCGCCTACGTCGTCTCGGTGGCGCGACCGCGATGACCGAGGAGCGACGCCCCGCCACCGCGCTCGGCCCGCGTCCCGAAATGCCGACGACGCTCACCGCCTCCGCCCCGCCGGCGCCGCGGGAGGCGAGCCGGGTGCAGCGGGCCGCCCTGCTGGTCGGGCTCGGCATCGTCTTCTGGCTGTTCCTGCAGCTGTTCGGCCCGGTGCTGCTGCCCTTCGTCGCCGCCGGCGCGGTCGCCTACGTGCTCGACCCGATCGCCTCGCGCCTGGCGCATGCCGGGGTGCCGCGCTCGCTCGCGGCAGCACTGCTCATCGTCGCCCTGATCGCGGCGATGCTGCTGTTCGCGTTGCTGCTCTATCCGCTGATCCTGGCCCAGATCGGCATCCTCGCCTCACGCCTGCCGGTCTATGCCGGCATGCTGCGCAACTTCGCCGTCGGCGTCATGTCGGACCTGCAGGAGCGCCTGGGGCCGCAGGTCGTCGACCAGCATCTGACCGATCTCGTCGGCGGCCAGGCCGGCTCGATGGTCTCTTTCGCCGTCGGCGCGGTGATGCGCCTGATCGGCAGCGGCTTCGCCCTGTTCAACCTGGTGACGCTGGCGGTCGTGACGCCCGTCGTTTCGTTCTACCTGCTGCGCGACTGGCCGGGGCTGATCGCGCGCGTCGATGCCTGGCTGCCGCTGCGCTATGCCGGGCTCCTGCGCGCGCAGGCGCGCGAGGTGGACCGCATCCTGGCGGCCTGGGTGCGCGGCCAAGCCACCTGCAGCCTCTTGCTCGCGCTCTACTATGCCACCGCCCTGTCGATCATCGGGCTCGATCTCGGCCTCATCGTCGGCATCGCCGCCGGCGTGCTCTCCTTCATTCCCTATGTCGGCTCGATCACCGGCTTTGCCGCCTCGATCGCGCTGGCGCTGGCGCAATTTCCCGACTGGGGCGGCCTCGCCCGGGTGTTCGTGGTCTTCGCCATCGGCCAGGTGCTGGAAAACTACGTGATCTACCCGCGCTTCCTCGGCGGGCGGGTGGAGCTGCACGCGGTCTGGGTGATCTTTGCCCTGTTCGCCGGCGGCAGCGCCTTCGGCTTCCTCGGCGTGCTGCTGGCCGTGCCGGTGGCGGCGACGATCGGCGTGCTGGCGCGGTTCTGGCTGCGGCGCTACCTCGCGAGCCCGCTCTATCTGGAGCCGCCGCGCGGATGACCGCTCCCGGCGAGGCACGCCAGCTCGTGCTCGAGCTGGCCCCGGAGCCAACCTACAGCGCGGCCGACTTCATCGCCACGCCCGGCAATCACGAGGCCCGCGCCTGGCTGACGCGGACCGAGGCCTGGCCGCACGGCCGGCTGGCGCTCTGGGGCGAGGCGGGCGAGGGCAAGACGCATCTGCTTCGGCTCTGGGCGGGCGAGCATGGCGCGGTGCGGCTCGCCGGGCCCAGGCTGCGCGCGCTGCCCGCGCCGCCGCTGCCGGCGCGCATCGCGCTCGACGACGCCGATCTCTGCCCCGACGAAGCGGTGCTGCTGCATCTGCTCAACCTGGCCGCCGAGCAGCAGACGCTGGTACTGCTGGCCGGGCGTGCGCCGCCGGCGCGCTGGCCGGTCCGGCTTCCGGACCTCGCCTCCCGTCTGCGCGCGACGCTCGCCGTGCGCGTCGGCCCGACGGACGAAACGTCGCTCGCAGCACTTCTGGCCCGCCTCGTCGCCGCCCGCCAGCTCGTCGTGGCGCAGCCCGTGCAGGCGTGGCTGCTGGCCCGGCTGCCGCGCCATCCGGCGGCGCTGCGCGAGGTCGTGGCCCGGCTGGACCATGCCGCGCTGGCCGCCCGCGCCCCGATCGGCCGCGCCCTGGCCGCGCGTGTTCTCGCCGAGATGCAGGGCCTGGAGGCGGGTGAGGACGCATCGGAGGATGTGTGCGCTGCACCGCAACTGCTGTAGACTGCGCCGTATGGACGAGACCGCTCCCAAAGCGCTTCTGCGCAGCGTCGCCGCGGCCGAGATGGTCGCCGGCGAGGAGGCCGCGCGCTTCATCAATCGCGAACTGTCGTGGCTCGACTTCAACCTGCGCGTCGTCGAGGAGGCAGAGAATCCGCGCCATCCGCTGCTCGAGCGGGTGCGGTTCCTCTCCATCAGCGCGTCGAACCTCGACGAATTCTACTCCGTCCGCGTTGCCGGGCTGATCGGCCAAGCCAAGGCGGGCGTGAGCACGCCGGCGCCGGACGGGCGCACGCCGGCGCAGCAGCTGCAGGCCATCCACGCGCGCGTGCAGACCGTGCTCGCCGAGCAGCAGCGGGTCTGGCTCGATCTCTGCCGGCGGCTGCGGGCGGCCGGCATCGCGCTGATGGAGGGCAGGAGCCTGCATGCCGACGGCCTCTCGCCGGAGGACCTTCGCTGGCTCGACGCCTGGTTCATGGAGCGCGTCTTTCCGGTGCTGACGCCGCTGGCCATCGATCCTGCCCACCCGTTTCCGTTCATCCCCAATATGGGGTTGGTAATGGTGCTGCGGCTGGTGCGCGACGCCGATGGCGGGGCGATGCGCGCGCTGATCCCACTGCCCGGGCTGATCGAGCGCTTCATCCGCCTGCCGTCGGCGCCGGGGGCAGGCATTCGCTTCGCCGCGCTCGAGGATGTCGTCGCCCTGTTCATGGACCGGCTTTTCCCCGGCTACCGCGTCGCCGGCCAGGGTCTGTGCCGGTTGATCCGCGATACCGATGTCGAGTTCGAAGAGGAAGCCGAGGACCTCGTCCGGTCCTATGAGACCGCGCTGAAGCGCCGCCGCCGGGGCGTCGCCATCCATGTCGCCGTCAACGCCGGCATGCCCGACGACCTGCGCGAGCTGGTCGCCGATGAGCTGGACGCGCCGCGCGAGGAGGTGGCAGTCCAGCAGGGCATTCTCGGTGTCGCCGACCTGCGCCAGCTCATCGTCGATGACCGGCCGGACCTCCTGTTCGCTCCCTACACGCCGCGCTTTCCCGAACGCATCCGCGACTTCGGCGGCGACTGCTTCGCCGCCATCCGCGCCAAAGACATCGTCGTCCATCACCCGTTCGAGAGTTTCGACGTGGTGGTTCAGTTCCTCCGCCAGGCGGCGGCCGATCCCGCCGTGGTGGCGGTGAAGCAGACACTCTACCGCACCTCGTCGGACAGCCCGATCGTCAAGGCGCTGATCGAGGCCGCGGAGGCCGGCAAGTCGGTCACCGCCATGATCGAGCTGCGGGCACGGTTCGACGAGGAGGCGAATATCCGCCTGGCGCGCCGGCTCGAAGCGGCCGGCGTGCAGGTCGTGTTCGGGTTCCGCGATCTGAAGACGCACGCGAAAATCTCGCTCGTCGTCCGCCGAGAAGGGGCGGCGATGCGCGCCTATGCCCATTTCGGCACCGGAAACTACCACCCGATCACGGCGCGGATCTACACCGACCTGTCGTTTTTCACCTGCGAGCCCGACCTCACCCGCGATGCGGCGCGGCTGTTCAATTACATGACCGGCTATGCAGCCCCCGCTCGCATGGATGCGCTGGCCTTCAGCCCTCTCACCCTACGCATGACCCTGATCGGGCTGATCGAGCAGGAGATCGAGTTTGCCCGCGCCGGCAAGCCCGCGACGATCTGGCTGAAGCTCAACGCTCTGGTCGATCGCGTCCTGATCGACAAGCTCTACGAGGCCTCGCGCGGAGGCGTGAAGATCATGGCCGTGGTACGCGGAATCTGCTGTCTGCGTCCCGGCGTGCCCGGACTTTCCGAGACCATCCGCGTCAAATCCATCGTGGGCCGCTTCCTCGAACACAGCCGCATCTGCGTCTTCGGCAACGGCCATGCCCTGCCCAACCGCCACGCCAAAGTGTTCATCAGCTCGGCCGACTGGATGGAGCGGAACATGGACTGGCGCGTGGAAACCCTGGTGCCGATCCACAACCCGACCGTCCATGCCCAGGTTCTCGACCAGATCATGGCGACCAATCTCCGCGACTCGGTCCAGTCATGGGAACTGCTCGCCGACGGCACCTGGCGGCGCGTGCAGGCGGGGCGCAAGCCATTCTCTGCGCACGAGTATTTCATGACCAACCCATCGCTCTCCGGGCGCGGATCGGCGCTGCACGGCCCGGGCGTGGACGCGGCGCTGGCGCTGCGGCGGGCCGACCGGCTGACGCAGGACTGAGCCGATGCCTTATACGCCCTCCGCCGAGGTGCCGCGCTGCGCGGTGGTCGATGTCGGCTCCAACTCGGTGCGACTGGTCGTTTTCGAGGGCCAGGCGCGCAATCCGCTGCCAATTTTCAACGAGAAGGCTGTGCTCCGCCTCGGCCGTGGCCTGGCCGTCAGCGGGCGGATGGACGAGGAGGCGATGGCGCAGGCGCTGACCGTGCTGCGTCGCTACCACGCCGTCGCTCGCGCCATGGGCGCCGGAACGGTGGAGGCGCTGGCGACCTCGGCGGTGCGGGAGGCGGTGAACGGTCCGGACTTCGTCGAGCAGATCCGCGCCGAGATGCCGGAGCTGCCGATGCGCGTGCTCTCGGGCGCCGAGGAGGCGACCCTCTCGGCGGCCGGGGTGCTGTGCGGCATTCCCTCCGCCGATGGCATTCTCGCCGATATCGGCGGCGGCTCGCTGGAAGTGGTGCGGCTGGCCACCGGCAGTGCCCGCGCCGTGCAGACGCTCCGCCTCGGCGTCATTCGCCTGGCCGAGCGGGCCGGCGGCGACGTGCTGCGCGCGCGGGCGATCGCGGAAGCGGAGCTGGCGACCGTTTCCTGGCTGGGCGAAGGCGAGGACCGCGATCTCTATCTCGTCGGCGGCGCTTGGCGCGCGCTGGCGCGGGTTCACATGGCGCAGACCGGTTACCCGCTGGCGATCGTCCATCACTACACCATCCGCCGCGAGGAGGCGCGCGACCTCGCCGGGGTGATCGCGGGTGCCGGGCGGCGCGCGCTGGAGCGCCTGCCCGGTGTCGCGCGCCGGCGGATCGAGGACCTGCCATTCGCCGCCGTAGTGCTGCGCCGGCTGCTGCGCGCGGCAGCGCCGCGGCGCGTGGTGTTCAGCGCCAACGGGCTGCGCGAGGGCTGGTTCCTCAACCGTATGCCAGCGGCGGTTCGCGCCGAGGATCCGATGCTCGCCGCCGCGCGCGAGATGGCCGCGCGGCTCGGGCGCGACCCGGCCCTGCCCCGCGCACTGCTGCGCTGGACCGAGCCGCTGTTCCCCGACGAAAGCGCCGAGCTGCGCCGGCTGCGCGAGGCGGTCTGCCTGCTCTCCGACATCGGCAGCCACGACCACCCGGAATACCGTGCCGAGCAGTCGTTTTTCCGCATCCTGCGCCAGCCCGGCGTTGGGCTCGACCATCACGCTCGCGCCTTCCTCGCCCTCGCCGTCGCGCTGCGCTACGAAAGCGAGCCGGATGCGCCTTTTCTTGCCCCGGCCCGCCTGCTGCTCGACGTCGCGGCGACCCATCGGGCCGAGGGGCTCGGGCGCGCGCTGCGCCTGGCCTATACGCTCTCGGCCGGAACGCCGGACCTGCTGGCCGGCACCGCGCTCGTCGTCACGCCGCGGCAGCTGGTGCTGCGGCTGGCGGAGAATTCCGGCGTGTTCGCCGGAGAGGCGGTGCTGCGCCGGCTCGACCGGCTGGCGCAGACCCGCGGGCTGGAGGCAACGGCCGAGGCCGGCTGAACGACAAGATCAGGGAAGCGAACCATGGACGCACCGCGCCGCACCTTACTGCTGACCGGGGCGAGCCGAGGGATCGGCCATGCCACGGTGAAGCGCTTCGCCGCCGCCGGCTGGCGCGTGCTGACCGTCTCGCGCCAGCCCTTCTCGGACAAATGCCCCTGGCCCGGCGGGGAGGAGAACCACGTCCAGGCGGACCTCGCCGACCTCGAATCGCTCGATACGGTGATCGCCAATATCCGAGACCGGCTCGACGACGGCCGGCTCGACGCTCTGGTGAACAACGCCGCGATCTCGCCCAAAGGGCCGGGCGGCGCGCGGCTCGGGGTACTAGCCACCGATTCGCTGCTGTGGCGGCAGGTGTTCCGGGTGAATTTCTTCTCGATCGCGCTGCTCGGCCGCGGCCTGTTCGAGGAACTCCGCCGCGCCGGCGGCTCGATCGTCAATGTCACCTCGATCGCCGGTACCCGGGTGCACCCTTTCGCCGGCGCCGCCTATGCCTGTTCCAAGGCGGCGCTGGCGGCGCTGACGCGGGAGATGGCGCATGATTTCGGGCGCCACGGCGTGCGCGTGAACGCGATCGCCCCTGGCGAGATCGAAACCTCGATGCTCTCGCCCGGCACGGATGAGATCGTCCGCGCCGAGATCCCGATGCAGCGCCTCGGCAGCCCGGCCGAGGTGGCGGAGACGATCTTTTTCCTCTGCACCGCCGCAACCTACGTCAACGGCGCCGAAGTCCACATCAATGGCGGCCAGCACGTGTGAAGGCTGATCGCGGATCCGCGGACCGATCGGAGGCATCCGCAGCTCGATTGCCTTCCGCGGCCCGGGCCGCTTTTGGATGTCGCGCGTCACTGCGCAGGCGCCGACATAGCTCAGCGTTCACCCGCTCGTCGATGTCCTTGCACAGCTTGCTGACCGTGCTCTTGCCGATCCCAGACAGCCCCATGGCCTGGACCAGGTCATCGACGCGACGGGTAGAGACGCCGCCGACCCAGGCCTCTTGGATCACCGCGACCAAGGCCTTCTCCGAGGTCTTCCTGGGTTCCAGGAAGGGTGGGAAACAGCTGCCCTGGCGGAGCTTGGGGATGCGCAGTTGGAGGCTGCCGAGCCGGGTGTCCAGCGAACGGTCGCGATAGCCGTTACGATAGGTGGTGCGCTCGCCGGTGCGTTCGCGCCGACCGGCGCCGATCAGGCCTTCCACATCGGTCTCCATGAGAAGCTGCACCACGGCCTCCGCCACGCTGCGCAGAAAGTCACCATCGCCGGCTTTGGCCAGCAGATCAGCCAGGGGTAGTCTGTCGTCGGTCATCGGGTCCTCTCGGGTTCGGGTGAAGCCTCGCAACTCCACCGTAGCCGTTCGATCCGATGGCCACCTCAAGCAAGCCTGCGGGTGGGGTCGGCCCCTCCGGCCGGCTACGCCGACCTCCGGGCCCGACCCCACCCGCAGCCGTCACGCAATTTCCACCACGAGCGCGGACGCTAACCTGCCGGGCCCACCCCTTTCCACAGCGCCGCTCCGTAGTGATGTCTCTGGGGCCTTGTGAGGGGCTCAAGATCGCGAGGTCGCCGAGAGCGTTGCGACCTCTACCGCTCACGATTTGCTGTGGTCGCCAGCCGTTCAGATCAAGTCGGTAGCGGTCTGAAGCGGCACGTCACATTCGCCAGACGGCTAATCCGCAGGAAGCCGCGAAGAACCACCCCACAACCGATGCCGACGTGCAAAGGAAATTCAGAATATTATAAATTGCACCGAAAGTCCCGCTGACGAAATCTCCAGAGAACGGAATTGACGATAGAATTCCTATAACTCCACCAAGCAATAACGCTCTTCGCAAGAATCTATCAGAGATTCCTCCTTTTTGCAAAATATTATTTGTTCTATAGATAACAAAATATGAATTTGATATTATCAATGAAATGACTATCGCAAATATGCGAGCGACGATGAGCGGCAATGCATAGTTATCGACATTATACCAGATTATTTTATATGAGAAAATAATATCGCCGAATAGTGCCACAGACCAGATCGTGATACCTATGATGCCTGCGCGCACGAGCATTGAGCGGTTCATTATATTCGGTTCATCTATCATCAAAGCACCTCTTTCGTACGGAGTTCTTTGCCGCCGTTTTAAGGCTGTGTCGAAGCAGTGTCGGCATCAGGCTGGCCTGATGTCCAGGGTAAATTGCAATGCTAGCAGCTTGTCGGGTTCGGGTCATCGGCCCACCTGACGAGGGCGTGTGTTGTCTTGTTCAAGCTGCCTGCAGGCGCTGGATGCGCCTGCAGTTGTAGGCCAGAGCGATCAGGGTCCACTCGGTGGCGACTTTCTGCAGGCCGCGCAGGCGGAAGCGGGCGAAGCCGATGGCGCTTTTGATGATCCCGAACACGGGTTCGACGGTCTGCTTGCGCTTCCTGTAGAGTTTCTTGCCATCTTCGGTCTCCAGCCTGGCCTTCATGGCAATCCGCCATGGTTCGGTGATCCGTCGCGCTGGCTTGGGTTCCGGCGGCGGCCGGAAGTCGTACGGCCGATGCGGCTGGGTGCGGCCGATTGCGACCAGCGGCTCGATGCCGCGCATCTGTAGTTCCTCCACCGCCGGGCCGCTGGCGAAGCCGGTATCGGCCAGGACAATCTGCGGCAGGCCGACGGTCTTCTCCATCGCCAGGATGGTCGCGGCAAAGCCGGGCGCGTCCGAGGCATTGGCGCTCAGGCCGGTGGCCAGGATCACCTGCGTGCCCTCGGCGCACACCACCGCCTGGGCGTTGTAGGCTTGGCGGTATTCATGCGCCTTCGAGCGGCGCATCAGCGCGCTGTCCGGATCGGTCAGATTGGTCTGCCGCTCCGCCGGCGGCGTATCGTCGGGCGGCACCGGCGGACGGCCGCGATGGCCGTCCTGGGTATCATAGGCCGCCTTCTTCGCTTCATACTCCGCCTGCGCGGCGTCTGCTTCGGCGCGAGCCTTGGCTTCCAGCCGGGCGCAGGCGGCATCAAGCTTCGCGGCCAGCGCCTCGCGCCGGGCGATCTCGGCCGGCAAAGCCTGCGGATCGTCATCCTCGGCATCGGCCGCTTCCGCCTTGGCGGTCAGATCGGCGATGTCAGCGGCCAGCTTGGCACGCAGTTCCTTCGCCCGGTCGTAGCGGATCGAGCAGATCTTCGAGGCACTGGCGTCGATCTTGGTGCCGTCGATCGACACCATGCCGAGCCGCAGCAGCCCGCTCTCGCGCGCCAGCAGCAGCACTTGCAGGAATGCTGCCTCGAACGCCGCCTTGTTGGCGCGCCGGAAGGCGGCGATCGTGTCGTGGTCCGGGTGCAGGTTCGCAGCCACGAAGCGCACGCCGATGTCGCGATAGCTCGCCCGCTCGATCCGCCGCGAGGAAAAGATGCCGTTGGCGTAGCTATACACCAGCAACGCCAGCATCAGCCGCGGATGATATTGCGCCTTGCCGCCCGCGCGCGTCTTCACCTGGAACGCGGACAGCCCCACCCGTTCCACCGCCGCGATCACGAAATGCGCCACGTCGTCTTCCGGAAGCCAGCGCTTCAGGTCAGGGGGAAGCAGATACGATTGCTCGCAGTTGAACGGGATGAAATCGGCCATAACCCGATCCTGCACCATCCCGGCCGAATGGGGAATCCGACAAGCTGCTAGAGCGTTTTCCGACCTGATGGAATCGAGGGGATTCCGGGAGGCTGGGACATCTGATTGAAGCTGCCTGTCGGTGGGAAGGCCGGCGGGCATGTCGAAAGCGCTGTCGGTTGATTTTCGGGAGTGGGTGGTAGGGGCGATTGCGGTGGGATCATCGTGCCAGGCGGCGGCGGAGCGCTTCGGGGTCAGTGCATCGAGCGCCATCCGCTGGTGGGCGATGCTCCGCGCGGCAGGCACCGTTACCCCCAAGGCTTTGGGCGGAGATCGACGCTCCGGCCGGATTGAGGCGCACGCCGGGGTAATCCTCAGCCTCGTCGACCGCACGCCGGAGATCACGCTGGCGGAGATGCGGATGGAGTTGGCGACGGCGGGCGTGGTGGTTGGGATCGCCACGCTGTGGCGGCGATGAAGTCGCGGCTGTCGATCATCGCATCGGTCAGGGCGCGGTGGTTGACCGTCGATCCCGCGCGCGAGGGCGTCCACCGTATCAGCTCCGACGAACTCCGGCCTGACGTCTCGTCGCGCCGCCGTGGGCGTCGAGCTTCGCCGGTGCGAAGCGGCATCGGCCCGTAGCAGATCCCTGGCCGCTCAGTATGCGTCGATATCACTTGCATGATGCAAGCAACGTCCCTATAACTAGCATTATGAGAGTCACTCGGTGCGGCCATGCAGCGTAAGAGCTACGGCAACATGCAATGTCCGATCGCCCGCAGCCTTGAGCGGGTCGGCGAGTGGTGGAGCATCTTGATCCTGCGCGATGCCTTCCAGGGCCTCACGCGTTTCGAGCAGTTCCAGAAGAGTCTGGACATCGCTCCCAACATGCTGGCGCGCCGGCTCGGCGCGCTGGTCAAGGCTGGCGTACTGGAACGCCGACGCTACTGCGAGCGGCCACCACGCTACGAATACGTGCTGACCGAGCGCGGGCGCGACTTCCGTCCGGTGCTATGGGCGCTCCTCGCCTGGGGCAATGCGCACTTCGCGCCGGAAGGCAAAAGCGTCGTCCTGATCGACAGCGCGACCGGCGCCGAAGCCGAACCGCTCATGGTGGACCGGCACACCGGCCGCCCGCTCGCCGCGCCGGCATTCCGCACCGCCCCCGGCCCCGCGGCTGACGAGAGCACCCGCCAGCGTCACAGCGGCGGCGCGGGACGCATACCATGAGCGACTTTGTCGAACGTACCCCGGCCGCGATAACCGGCCGGCTGCGGCCGCGGTTCCAGACGGCCGCCCTGGTCGGCGCGGCCCTGCTCGTGGCGCTCGGCGCGGCGCGCTACGGCCATGATTGGTGGACCGAAGGGCGCTTCATCGAGAGCACCGACGACGCCTATGTCGGTGCCAACATCACCCCAGTGGCGCCGCACGTCAGCGGCTTCGTGCAGCAGGTGCTGGTCGCCGACAACCAGCGTGTCGAAGTCGGCCAGATCCTTGTTCGCCTCGATCCACGCGATTTCCAGGCCGCCTTGGACCATGCCGAGGCCGTCCGCACGGCGCGGCAGGCGGCGCTCGCCAGCCTTCAGGCACAGATTCCACTTCAGCAAGCAGAAATCCGCCAGCAGGAGGCCGACCTCGCCGGCCGCCGCGCGCGGGCGGACTTCAATGCCGTGGACGCCGATCGCTATCGCGCGCTGGCCCGCACCAACGCCGGATCTCGTCAAGATGCACAGCGCAGCGCAACGCTGGAGCAAGAAGCGCGCTCCACCGTTGCCGCCGCCATGGCGGCGCTGGACGCCGGCCGCCAGAAACTGGCCGTTCTGGAAGCTAATATCGCCGAGGCCGAGGCCGCCAAGGCCCAGGCCGATGCCGATGTGCAAACCGCCCGGCTCAATCTCTCCTACACTGATCTGCGCGCCCCTATCGCCGGCTATGCCGGCAACCGCGCGGCGCAAGTCGGCGCCTATGTGACCGCCGGCAGCTATCTGCTCTCCGTCATTCCGGCCGCTGGCCTCTGGGTGGACGCGAATTTCAAGGAAGATCAGTTGGCCCGCATCAAGCCCGGTGATGCCGTAACCGTGGTCGCTGACGTGATGCCTGGGCATGTCTTCCACGGCCATGTCGCGAGCCTCGCTCCGGGCACCGGCGCCGTGTTCAGCATCATCCCGCCGGAGAACGCCACCGGGAATTTTACAAAAATCGTGCAGCGCGTGCCGGTGCGCATCGTGCTGGCCGGCGGTGAGGACACGCTCGACCAACTGCGCCCCGGGCTCTCGACGACCGCCAGCGTGGACACGCGCTCAGATCGGCGTCCAGACAGACGCCGCGCGCCATGACCCACCCGCCGCCCCCGGCCGCCGCCAATCCGAGCATCCTGCCCTTCGCGGTGATGTGCGTTGGCATGTTCGTAGCCCTGCTCGACATCCAGATCGTCGCCTCCTCGCTGCAGGATATCGGTGGCGGCCTGTCGGCGGCCCAGGACGAGATCAGTTGGGTGCAGACCGCCTATCTGATCGCCGAGATCATCGTGATCCCGCTGTCGGGCTGGCTGACCCGGGTATTTTCCACGCGCTGGCTGTTCGCCGCTTCGGCCGCCGGGTTCACGCTTGCCAGCATGCTCTGCGGCCTCGCCTGGGACATCCAAAGCATGATCCTCTTCCGTGCCCTGCAGGGGCTGCTCGGCGCGTCGATGATCCCGACCGTGTTCACCTCATCGTTCCATTACTTCCAGGGGTCGCGGCGGGTCTATTCGGCGGCGGTGATCGGCACCATCGCCTCGACGGCGCCGACGCTCGGGCCGATCATCGGCGGCTGGATCACGGATTCGCTGAACTGGCATTGGCTGTTTTACGTCAACCTGCTCCCGGGCTTCGCCCTCACCGTGACGGTGCCGCTCTTGGTCCGCATCGACAAGCCGGATCTCCGGCTGCTGCGCGGCGCCGACTATCCCGGCATCCTGCTGATGGCGATGGGCCTCGGCACGCTGGAATACGTGCTGGAGGAAGGCACGCGCTGGAACTGGTTCGACGATCTGACGATCCGCCTCTGCGCCTGGACTGCCGCCGCGTCCCTGGTGCTGTTCGCCGTACGTAGCCTGACTTATCGCAACCCAGTGGTCGATCTGCGGGCGTTCCGCGATCGCAATTTCGCGCTCGGCTGCCTTCTGTCCTTTGTCACCGGAATCGGCATCTTCGCCACGATCTATCTGACACCGCTGTTTCTCGGCTATGTGCGCGGGTTCAGCGCGTGGCAGACCGGGCTTGCGATCTTCTCGCTCGGGGCGGCCTCGCTCATCGGCACGCCGGTCTACGTTCTTCTGGCGCGCCGCATCGACACGCGCTGGCTGATGATGTTCGGACTGGCCTGCTTCGGCATCTCGCTATGGAGCTACAGCCTTATCACGCATGACTGGGGCAGCGACCAGTTGCTCGTGCCCCAATTGCTGCGTGGCTTCCCGCAGGTGTTCGCGGTGGCGCCGAGCGTGACACTTGGCCTTGGCAGCTTGCCGCCAGCGCGGCTGAAATACGCGAGCGGGCTCTTCAACATGATGCGCAATCTTGGCGGCGCAGTCGGCATCGCGGTGAGTGCCGCGATCATCAACGACCGCACCAACCTGCATTTTCAACACATCGCCGCGCATCTGACGCCGGCGAGCGGAGCGACGGGCCGGCTGCTGCAAGGCGTGGCCGCGCGCTACGGCGCCATGCCCGGCCTGCTCGGGCCGGCGAATTCGACATCGCTCCGCCAGCTTTGGCACCTCGCCTATCGTGAAGCCGCAACGCTTGCCTTTGCCGACGCCTTCCGCATCATCATGCTGGCCTTCATTCTTGCGACCCTGTTGGTGCCATTGATGCGCAAGGTCGGGGCTCCGGCGCCGGCCGCGGCCAACGCGCATTGAAAGACGGTGACTCCTTCACGGGTGCCGGGAGTTCAGAGGGAAGGATACGGAAAATATGACATCCAGCGATGACAACGATTCTCACTCGAAGCTGTCGGCGCGCTGGATTGACGCTCCCAGGAAAGCGTCACCTCCGGAGGGTGCAGGTATAATCGACGTACCTGTCTCACGCCGCCTGGCGGTTGGAGGTGCCGCCTTCTTCGGTGTCACGATGTCCATGCTCAGCACGCGAGCGTTCGCGCAATCTGCCGCCCCAGACAGCGCCAGCGATTCCATGGTTGGAACGAAGCCGCCCGAGGCGGCCGCGATCAACGCGGACGAGGATCCCTATCGCGCGGTGAAGATCGCCCGGGCGATGCGCGCCGGGCCGACACGCATCACCCGGGATGCAACCATCGCTGAACTGGACCGACATGGGAACATGGCGCGCATCCTGCGCAGCGGCAGCAATGGATGGATCTGCACGCCCGGTGACGAGAACAGGATCGGCGATCCCCCAATGTGTGTCGACGAACTCGGGATGCAATGGTTCAAGGATGCGTTTGCGCGGCGGCCGCGGCCGACCAACAAGGCGCCCGGGCTCTGTTACATGCTCTGCGGCGCAACCCAACACAGCAACACCGATCCCGCGGACAAGACGAGCCCTCCCATCCCGATCGGCCCGCACTGGATGATTCTCTGGCCCTTCGATGCGGCACATTGCGGCCTCCCGACGACGGTCCGGGACGCCGGGGCGTGGGTCATGTTTGCCGGGACCCCCTATGCCTATCTGCATATTTGCGGAACACCCTGGGACGGGAACGAATATCTGTCCGGTGATGAGGCGGTTTGGACCATGCAGTATTCGAGGCGCCACCCTAGCTGACGCGAACCATGCACCCTTTCTCCTCACGAGCCACACGGCATTGAATGCTTGCGATCGAGTTCCCTGCTCGGCCTTTTGGGAGTCGATCTCGCAGCGGTGTATCAGCGCGCTAATCTACCGCGCCAGATTTGCCGGATGCTCCTGCCTTTGAGAGGATGGAGCGATGGAAAGCCGGAAGGCGAGCAAGAGCTATTCGCGCGAATTTCGAGCGCGGGCGGTTCGCACGGTGCAGGAGCACGGGGGCGAGCACGCTTCGCAATGAGCGGCGATCACGTCGATTGTGGGCAAGATCGGCTGCAACGCGTGGACGTTGCGGCTGTGGATAAGGCAATCGGAAAGGCATGGGGGCAAACGCGCTGGCCTGACCACGGACGAACGTGAGCGGTTGAAGGCGCTGGAGCGCGAGAACCGCGAGCTCCGCCAGGCCAACGAGAGCCTTCGCAAGGTGTGGCGCGAGAGAGAAGTGATCCCATGACGACCCTAAAAGTGGACATCGCCAGCTATGAGGACATGAAGGCCCGCACCATGTCCGTGGCGCGCGGCGAGCACCGGATCGCGCCCGACGAGCCGAAGATGTGGTTCACCTCGGCCGAGCACTTCGCCAAGGTGCTGTCGGCCGGCAACCGCGACCTGCTCAGGGTGATCGTGGAGCAGATCCCCGGCTCGCTCGATGAACTGGCGCGAATCACCGGCAAGGCGAAGTCCAACCTGTCGCGCACGCTGCGAACGATGGCGGGCTACGGCCTCGTCCGCCTGGAACGCGGCGAGCGCGGCCGCATCACGCCGAAGGTCATGCACG
>DAIDKZ010000066.1 GCA_027449745.1 Acetobacteraceae bacterium
TGGCAGTTCATGCGCGACAACTGGCTCTCCAACCGCGTCTTCACCTCATACGAGAACATCATCGACCATTGCTGCTACGCCTGGAACAAGCTCACCGATCAGCCCTGGCAAATCATGTCCATCGGACTGCGCGACTGGGCCTATGGGTTCTAATCAACGCAGCTTGGTATTATCTCCGATCGGCCCGAGCCGGAACGGCTCGGTCAGATCGGAGGTTGCTCTAGAAACCATATGATTAGAGCAACTTTGTTTACGCGTCTGTTTATCCGCCTCCGGCGATTCCGCCTGCGGCGGACAGATTCTAGCTGTCCGCCGCCCCTCCGGTCGGTTGGCACGACGCTGCGGCATTGAATGCGGCATCATTCGATGATAGATTCATGCCTCATGGTGGAGGCCGCAGATGCGCACGACCCTTGCCTTGGACGATGAACTCGTTGCCAAGGCCGAAGCGTTCACTGGCCTGAAGGAAAAGTCGAGCCTGGTCCGTGAGGCGCTCAAGGCCCTCATCGAGCGCGAAAGCGCGCGGCGGTTGGCACGTTTGGGCGGGAGCCAGCCTGATCTGAAGGCGCCGCCACGGCGACGGTCACGCGCCGAGTGATCCTGGCCGATACGTCCGTCTGGGTTGACCATCTCCGGGCCAGCAACAAGGCCCTCGTCGCGCTGCTCGACGCGGGGATGGTTCTGGCGCACCCCTTTGTCATCGGCGAACTTGCCTTGGGCAACTTGCGTCAACGCGAAATCGTGTTGAAGGCGCTGGCGGACCTGCCCCAAGCCAGGGTCGCGATGGACGCCGAGGTTCTGCATTTCATCGAGCGTCATGCGCTGTCCGGGCGCGGGATCGGATACATCGATGCTCATCTGCTCGCCGCAGTGAAGCTAACGGCAGGAGCAGAACTATGGACAAACGACAAGCGACTGCACGGTGTCGCGTTGCAACTGCGACTGGCGATCACGCTGCCTCGGTCCCGCGGATCATAGGGCTATGGCGTGGACAGAGTGCTCATCATCGCCGGTCGTGGCCCGTCAGTTCGCGAAAGAGCCATGACGGTCTGGACACTGAGACCGCGTGGTTCACCAGCGTGATGGGTATCGTCACCAGCACCACCATGCTGGCGATCGTGCTGGCCGGGGCGGCCGTCGTGCGGGAACGCGAACACGGGACGATGGATCATCTGCTGGTGATGCCGCTGACGCCGTTCGAGATCGCGATGTCCAAAATCTGGGCGAACGGGTTTGCCATTCTGGTGGCGGTCGCGCTGTCGCTGTATTTCGTCGTCCGCGGCCTTCTTCATATCCCGGTTGCGGGCTCGATTCCGTTTTTCCTTGTCGGTGTAGCGCTGTATCTGCTCGTCTATCTGCCCCTCAGCATGCTCTCGGGTGCCAACATCCCGCTCGAAAGCATGCCCCCCTGGCTCGCGGCCGCGGTGCAGATCTCCCCCACCGTCCATTTCGTCTCATTCGCCCAGGCGATCCTCTATCGCGGCGCTGGGTTCGGGGTCGTGTGGCCGGAATTCGCCATCGTGGCATTGGGCGGCGGCGTGTTTCTCGCGCTCTCGCTGTGGCGCTTCCGCGCCGTTACGTCCGCCGCGATGTAGCGCCGCCGCATGCCGACGGATCAGCCCGGGGCCGGGGGATGGCGCGTCAGCCAGTGGCGGGCGATGTCGATGCGGTTGCAGATCCACACGTCGCGGTGCCGCGCGACGTGGTCGAGGAAGCGCGCCAGGCCCGCGGCACGGGCGGGGTGGCCGATGAGGCGCGCGTGCAGGCCGACGGACATCATTTTCGGCGCCCGCGCCCCCTCGGCATACAGCATGTCGAATGCGTCGCGGTGCCAGGCGAAATAGTTGTCAGCGGTCCCGAGGCTGCCCCAGACGAATTTCGTGTCGTTGTTGGTGAGCGAATAGGGCACGACGAGATGCGGCTTGCCGGAGACCTCGACGTAGAAGGGCAGTTCGTCGGCATAGCTGTCGCTGTCGTAAAGGAAACCACCTTCCTCGGCGAGCAGGCGGCGCGTGTTCACACTCGGAGCATAGCGGCAATACCACCCCAGCGGGCGGCTGCCGAGGCTCGCGGTGAGGCTGGCGACGGCGCGGCGGATGTGCTCGCGTTCCTCCGCCTCGGTCAGCTTGAAATGTTCCACCCAGCGCCAGCCATGGCAGCAGACATCGTTGCCGGACTCGCGGATGGCGGCGGCGAGTTCCGGGTTGCGCTCGATCGCCAGGGCGCAGCCGAAGAAGGTGATCGGCAGGCCGCGCTCGGCGAACAGGCGTAGCACGCGCCAGACGCCGACGCGCCCGCCATATTCGAACATGGATTCCGCCGCCAGGTCGCGCCCGCCCGCCGGCACCGGGGAGCTTGCCGCCTCCACCAGCCCGGCATCCGTCTGCCCGTCGCCGAGATCGATGGCGTATTCGGACCCTTCCTCGACATTGAGGACGAAGTTGAGCGCCAGCCGCGCGCCGCCCGGCCAGTGCGGCTGCGGCGGGGTGCGGCCATAGCCGATGAGATCGCGTTCGCCATCGCGGATCATGCGGAATTCTCCTGCATCGAGGTCACAATTGCTGTTCCTCGCGTCCGCGCACGAGCTGCGACAGGCTGACGGCGAGAATCAGCGCGCCGCCATAGAACATGTCCTGCACGAAGGAGCTGACGCCGAGGAAAATGAGACCGGTGATGCCGGTGACGAGGAAATACACCGCGATCAGCGCGCCGAACGGGTTGAAGCGCCCGGGCACGATGCTGGTCGAGCCGAGGAAGGCGGCGGCGAACGCGGGCAGCAGGTTGGCCGCGCCGGAGGAAGGATCCGCGGCACCCTGCGTTCCGGCATAGAGCACGCCGCCGAACGCGCCCATCAGGCTGGAGGCGAGCAGCGCGCGGCGGCGGATGCGGTCCGTGTCGATGCCCGAAAGCCGCGCCACCTCGCGCCCGCGCCCGACGAACAGCACGCGCCGGCCCATGGCGGTGTGCTCGAACACGTACCAGAGCCCGATGCAGAGCGCGATGGCGTAGTAGAATTCCAGCGGGATGCCGAACAGGCGGCGGACGATGACATAGTCGATGAGCACCGGATCCAGCCCGCTGATGGTCATCGAGCCGCTGATCCACAGCGTCAGCCCGTGCAGGAACGTGCCGATGCCGAGCGTGACGATGAGCGAGTGGATGCGCATGCCCGTGATCAGCCAGCCATTGACCATGCCGACCACCCACCCCGCTGCCATCGCAGCGGCGATGGCGAGCGGCATCGGCACGCCGAGATCGACATTGAGCACGGCGATCAGCATCGAAGAGAGCGTCAGCACATAGGCGATGGAGACGTCGAAATCATTGGCGGTGAGCGGGATGATGAGGCCGAGCGTGACCACCACCAGCACCGCCTGCGAGCCGAGCGTGCTGGAGAGGTTCGCCCAGGTGAGGAACGTCGTCGGTTCCAGCACGCCGAACACGACGACGAGCGCGGCGAGTGCGGCGATCAGCCCGTAGCGCTCGGCGATGTCGATGGCGCGGCGCGGACGCGCGGGCTTTTCGTCGGCGGCAGCGGTAGCGGCGCTCATGCGGCGATCTCCGTGGCAGCGTCGCTGGCGTGGTAGCAGGCCTGCGCGATGCGCTCCTTGCTCAACGCCCCGCCCGCGAGTTCGGCGGCGAAGCGCCCGTGTGAGAGGATCAGCACGCGGTCGCAGAGCATGGCGAGCTGCTCATAGTCGGAACTGGCGCAGAGCACGCAGGCGCCGTCCGCGGCGGCGGCGCGGATCGCCGCGAACACGTTCTGCCGCGCGCCGACATCGACGCCCTGCGTCGGCTCGTCGAGCAGGATCAGCCGCGGGCGGGTCTGCAGCCATTTCGCCAGCACCACTTTCTGCGCGTTGCCGCCGGAGAGGGCGGAGAGCGGCAGGGCGGGGCGGTTCGGCACCACCTCGAAGCGCCGGCCGAGCTCGCCGGCGAGCTGCGCCATGCCCCGGCGCGACAGCGCCCAGGCGCGAAAGACCGTGTCCAGCACCGGCATGGTGACATTGTCGGTGATCGGCAGCGTGCCGATGGCGGCGGAGGTGGCGCGGTCGCCAGGGATGAGCACGATGCCGGCGCCGATGGCGCGGGCGGGGGTGATCGCGGCGAGATCGAGTTCGTCCGCGCCGATGACCAGCCGCCCGCGCCGCGCCGGCTGGCCGCCATAGAGCAGATAGGGCACCCGCTCGTAGCCCGAGCCGAGCAGCCCGGTGATGCCCACCACCTCGCCGCGCCCGATCGCAAGCGAGAGATCGTTGATGAAATCGCCGCTCACCGCCTCGGCACGGATGGCGTCGGCGCGCGCGGCGGCGGGTGGCGGACCGTTCACCAGCGGCTCGAGATCGCGGCCGATGATCAGCCGCACCAGGTCCGCCTTGCTGGCCCCGCGCGTCTCGATGCTGCCGGCGACGCGGCCGTCGCGCAGCACCGTGGCGCGGTCGGTGATCTCCAGCACCTCGTCGACATCGTGCGAGACGAACACGACGCTCGCGCCCTCGGCGACGACGCCGCGGATCAGCGCGAACAGCCGCTCCACGTCGCGGCGCGGCAGGAACGGGGTCGGCTCGTCCAGCACCAGCACGCCGCCGCGCTGCGGCGCCGCCGCGCGCATCTCCTCCACCGCGCGGACGATGGCGAGCAGCGCGCGCTCCACCGCGCTGAGTTTCGCCACCGGCGCCAGCGGGTCGAGATCGAGCCCGTAGCGAGCGAAAACGGCGCGCGCGCGCGCCGCTTCGGCGGACCAGGAGAGCGCCAGCGCGCGCGAGGCGGCAAGCCGGCCGATCAGCAGGTTCTCCACCACCGAGAGCGTCGGCGTCAGCGCGAGATGCTGATGCACGAAGCTGATGCCGAGCGCGCGGAACCGGCCGGGGGGCAGCGGCAACGGCACGCTCTCGCCCCGCACCGAGAGCGCGCTGCCCGCATCCGGCGCGTGGTAGCCGGCGAGGATCTTGATCAGCGTGGACTTGCCCGAGCCGTTCTGCCCGAGGAGCCCGTGCACCTCGCCGCGCCGGAGATGGAAATCGACGCCGTCCAGCGCGCGCTGCCCGCCGAAACTCTTCGACAGGTTGCGGAACGCCAGCGCCTCCGCCGCCACCGCCGGCGCGCTCTACTGCAGCTTCCAGAGCTTGGCGTAGCCGGCGACATAGGCATCACCATAGCCGCGCGAGAGTTCCGGCGGCGTGCCGGCGTCCTTCGCGTTGGCTTCGGTGAAGAGATAGAACGGGATGCGCGGATCGGCCACCGGCGCCAGGCCGCACAGGCGGCGCATCTCGTCGTCGATGATGGCATGCCCGATCCAGTCGAGATTCTCGCCGATATCCATTTCCACCTTGCCCTGCTGGATCAACCCGAGCACGAACGGCGTGCCGTTGAAGGCGTCGATCTTCACCCGCGCCTCGCTGTGCGTCAGCGTCACCGCCGGCACGACGAACTGGCTCATGCTGTCGTAGATGACGATGATGTAGTTGATGGTGGGATCCGCGAGCAGCGCGGACTGCACGCCGGGCGTGATGCGCGTCGCCCAGTCCACCACGGGGAAGTTCATCGTCTTGGTCTTGCAGTCGGTGCAGTGCTTGAGCTCGTCGGTGATGCCGGCCACCATCGAATCGGTGGAGAGCGGGCCGGTGGAGATCAGCACCAGCGCGTTGAGATGGCCCTTGGTCTGCACCACTGCCCAGTCCACGAGCAGCGCACCGGCGCGGAAATAGTCGATCGGCACGTCGCCGTCGGCATATTTCGCCACCTGCGCGGATTGTTCGAGGCCGTTGTAGTGCGAAGCGATGACGGGGATCTTCTGTGCCCGCGCGGCCATCACCTGCGGCACCAGCGTGCGCGGATCGGTGCCGGCGAGCAGATCGATCAGGCTCGCCTTCTGGTTCACCGCCGCGTTCATGCCCTGCACCCATTGCGAGCTCTGGCCCTGGTTCTCCCAGGTGGTGAAGGGAAACCCGACCTTCGCCGCCGCCGCCGCCATCGCCTTCTCGATATTCGCGGTGAAGGGATTGGCGCTGGAGACCGGAATGGAGACGATCGACTTGCCCTTCATGCATTGCCGCGCATCGAACGCGGGCCCGGCCGCGACGAAGGCCGGCTTGCTCTCGAAAGGCGCAAGCCGGCTCTTGAAGAACGCCAGATCCTCCGCGTGGGCTGCGGTGATGCCGCCCAGAAGCCCCGCGGCGATGGCCAACATGCGTGTCAGTTTCGACATTCTGTCCCCCAGCTTTGTGCCCGATCCCGTGCTCGCTGCGCTGCATCCGGATGGCCGCAGCGTCATTGCCGTGCGGTGGAATCGTTCGCAGCTTAGCGGGAGTACGGCCAAGCAACAACGATGCCATGCGCGCGCGGGTCAGGACGCGCCGAGGCAGATCGGTCCCTTGGCGCGGATATGCAGGCCCGCGAAAGGTTGCACCGGTGGCGTTCCGGGCGGCGCGCCGGGCCCGCCGAGTTCGGGCGGGCACGTCACCGGGGTTTGCGGCAACGGCACGGAGCCGATTTCCGCATCACCGAGCGACGGGCGCGTCATCGGCGTCGCGGCGCATTGCGGATGGCTGAGGCTGCCGCCGATGACATAGATCATGCACGTCACCGTCTGCGGGTCCCGGGCGGCGCAGCCGGCCAGCGCCAGCAGCACGGTGAACGCCATCGGGAGAGCATTTCGCCGCCGCGTCGTCCGCTGCATGGTCCACCTCCGTTGTGCGCGCGTGAGCCTATCGCGGAAATCGCTCCGGCGCGACCGCGGCGTTGGCGCCTGTTGCGGATCTGCTCTAAACGGGTGCGCGCAACGGCCGGCCCGGGTGCCGCAGGCGAAAGGACCAAGCGAGTTGCTGCCGAGACGCCGATGAGCCCGCCGCGCCCCACCGCCCGCACGCTGGCGTTCGTACTCACCACCGACTGGTTCTTCGCCTCGCACTTCCTCGATCGTGCGCTGGCGGCCCGGCGCGCGGGTTGGCGCGTGCTGCTCATCGCCCGCAGCGGCGCGGCGACGGCGGAGCTCCGCGCGCAGGGCATCGAGGTGATCGACCTGCCGATCGGCCGCGCCTCGCTCAATCCGCTGGCCGAGGCGCGCGCCGTCGTCGCACTGTGGCGCATCTACCGCCGCGTGCGGCCGGACCTGCTGCACCACGTGGCGCTGAAGCCGGTGGTCTATGGCAGCCTGGCCGCCCGGCTCGCCGGCATCCGCCATGTCGTCAACGCGCCGATCGGCATGGGGTTCGTGTTCTCCTCGCCGGGGCGGCTGGCGCGGCTGCTGCGCCCGCTGGCGCTGCTGGCGCTGCGCCTCACCCTCGCCCCGCGCGGCAGTGTCGTCGTGTTCGAGAACCCGGACGACCGCGCCGAAATGATCGAAGCCGGCCTGGTCGCGGCGGCGGCGGCGGCGCTGATCCGCGGCGCCGGAGTGGACATCGGTCAGTTCCGCCCCACGCCCGAGCCGCCTTTGCCGGTGCGGGTGCTGCTGCCCGCGCGCCTGGTGCCGGAAAAGGGCGTGGGCGAGTTCGTCGCCGCCGCGCGCATTCTCCGCCGGCGCGGCGTGGCGGCGGAGTTCCTGCTCGCCGGCGCGCCGGACAGCGACAGCCGGCGGACCATCGCGGAAGGCGATCTGCGCGCCTGGAGCGAGGAGGGCGCGGTGCAATGGCTCGGCGCGGTCGAGGACATGGCCGGGCTGCTGGCCGAGATCCACATCGTCTGCCTGCCCTCCTATCGCGAGGGGCTGCCGAAGGCGCTGCTGGAGGCGCTGGCCGCCGGCCGGCCGGCGGTCGCCACCGACGTGCCCGGCTGCCGGGAGGCGGTGCATCACGGCGTCAACGGCCTGCTGGTGCCGCCGCGCGATGCCGGCGCGCTGG
>DAIDKZ010000067.1 GCA_027449745.1 Acetobacteraceae bacterium
GATCAACGGGAGGAACGAATAATGAAGATCGATCGCCGCCTGTTGCTGAAAGGCGCCGTGGCCGGTGCGCTGGCGCCCGCTCTCGCTGCGGCCAGGGACATGACCGGCGTGTCGGACACCGAGATCAAGATCGGTTCCACCACGTCGCTGTCGGGGCCGGTGTCCGCGCTCGGCGTGGAAGACCGGGTCCTGGAAGCCTATTTCAGGATGATCAACGAGCAGGGCGGCGTCGCCGGGCGGAAGATCGATTTCATTTATTATGACGACGCCTTTCAGCCACCCAAAACCGTGGAGATGGTCCGCCGCCTGCTCGAAAGCGACCGCGTGAGCTTCCTGTTCAACATGCTCGGAACGGCGCCGAACTCCGCGGTCGTGGACTACATCAATCACGCGAAGGTCCCGCACCTCTTCCTTTCGGTCAACGGGTCGAAATGGGGGGACTACAAGCGCTATCCATGGACGATGGGTTTCGCGCCCTCCGCGCGGACCGAAGCGCAGGTCTACGCGAAATACGCGGTGCAACAGAAACCGGACGGCCGGTTCGCCGTGCTCTATCAGAACGACGATCTCGGCAAGGATTACCTTGCCGGCGTGCGGGACGTGCTGGGGAGCCAATTCGAGACGCGCGTCAAGGCGGTTGCGCATGAAGTGAGCGCGCCAACCGTCGATTCGGAAATCATCACCCTGCAGGCCTCCGGCGCCGACTTCTTTCTCGCCGGTTCGACCGCCAAATCTGTCGCCCAATCCATCCGCAAGACCCACGAGCTCGGTTGGAACGTCACGCGGTTCATCGCCAGCGGCGCGGCCTCGATCAACGGCGTCCTCAAGCCGGCCGGCTTCGACCACGCCGTCGGCGTCATCTCATCGGCCTATCTCAAGGACCCGAGCGATCCGGCGTGGGCGAACGACAAGGGCATGGCTGACTATCTCGGTTTCATGAAGGAGCGGTTCGCGAGCGGCAATCCCGCCGACCTCTATTGCATCTACGGCTACACGGTGGGGCTCGTGCTGATGCAGGTGCTCAGGCAGGCGGGCAACGATCTGTCGCGCGAAAACATCATGCGCCAGGCCGAGAATTTGAAAGACCTCGACGTCCCGACGCTGCTGCCGGGCATCAAGGTGAATACGAGTCCGACCGACCACCGCCCGCTCGAACAATTGCAGCTGCAGCGCTGGGACGGCACCGGCTGGAAACGCTTCGGCGCCGTGATCGAGGGCGCCAATATCTGAGCGGGGCGGCGCCACGACCGGCGGCGGCGCCGGGAATCGGCGCTCGGAGGTCCGGGCGCCGCGTCGTGCAGGGCTGACGTCGTTCGCTAAAGATCAGCCGGTGTGTCAATGTATCGGGCGCTTTTCGCCAACGCCCGCTGCAGTTTCGTTTGTTCGGACTTGCTCCGATCAGCCAGCCCCAAAACCAAAACATGATGCAGCACGCCGTCCGGGACGATCTCGAGGCCGAGCGCACGTACGCTCCCGGCCTCGATCCTCACCACTGTCCAACCCGGCTGATCGGGTGGGCAGCCGTACGACAGGGGCTCCCCGCTTGCACGTAGTGATGATTCGAGGTGAAACGAGAGGCCTCGCTCACCCCGGCGAAGAGAGAACGCCGATGAGGGCGGTCGGAGCGACGCCGTACCGTCGGGCCCGATCATCGATTGATCCTGCACCGGTTCAGTGAAGGGCGAGATCCGGCGAAGCAGCCCATCGCTGTCCGCGATGTCCTCGCCCGTCACTGCTGCTCTACCGGACGGGACGGCCGGCCTGCTCGCGGCTTGCGAGGGCGAGCAACGCCTTGCGGGCCTCCATCATCATCGGGTCACTATCCTCAAAAGGAGGTATCGCTCCGCGAGCATCCTCGATCAGCGTCGTGATCTCGTAGGGGCCATCGAAAATGACCTCGATATCGAAGCCGTGCATGTGCCATTCGGCATAGATAGCGCCATTTGCCGACGGGTTGAGGGTCGGCGCGGGTAGGCCGGCCGCCTGGAGAGAGGCGATCTCCTGCGCGACAAAGGCAACGGTGTGTCTTTCCGGCGCCGCGCCCTTCTCGCCATCCCATCCGTCCGGCAGGTTTGCGATTTGTTGCAGACGTTCGTAGACCACACGCCAGCCATCGAGAGGTGACTCGGTCCGTCCGAGCCGTGGAAACGCATGCAGCGTTGCCGTACCGTGCGAGAACGCCTCCATGGGATCCCCGAGAGACAGCGGCCGGGCAACCCCATGCATGGAGATGCCATCCCTTTTCAGAACAGCGCTCACGTCTGCTTCTCCCATTCCATGTGCATCGCTTCGGTCGTGATGGCAGCGAAGCAACTGGCGATCTCCAGATGGGCGGCGTCGAGAAATGCGAGGACGGAGCCGAAGTTTCCCGATTGCGGCTGCCCTCGGACAACGATGTTCAGAGCCCAACTCTTGTTTCGAGCGAAGTCGAGGACAGGCAAGCAATCCACGCTCAACCGCGCAAACGGCACGCCACTTTCACGCCGAAGCACTTTTCTGATGCTCACCTGTGCATCCGACAGCGAAGCCTGCCACCCCGGTCCCGGGTCAAGACGCATCCCCCGCAGGAGCCGGTCCATATCCGACCAATCGGCCGCCTCGGGAACCCGCACGACGTTGAAATAACTCAGGTCGCACTGGTTGGCCAGCGGTCTGGAGAGACCGCGTTGCTCGACCAATCGTTCCACCGCGTCATGGGCCGCGACGAAGCGTCTGCGCACCTCTGCGTAGCGCGGGTAGTGGCCGCCTTGCGGTTGCCGGCGCCAGTTCACAATCAGCCGATCGGGTTGGGCTTGGACGATATGCTCGTCATCGGCGGAAATGAACCAAGCCCGCGGCAGCCATGGTGGTGTTCCGCTCAACAGCATTGGTGGGACCGGAAACGGTCCGACCGGGGCCGTTCCGAATGTCTCGAAGCTTGGGGGCAGAGGCGGAGCATCGACCCAGTTTGGGTATTCTTCCGCCAGCAGCGTGTGCAACGCCGCGACATCGACCGATCTGACGCCGAGCGGCGCAAACTGAACGCCTGCCGCCACCTCCTGCAAGGGGGGCCGCATGAAGGACGGTGGCGACGGCTCCGGGTTCATGACGGGTTCATTCATCGGCGCGGGAGGTTGCGTTTCCGTTGCTGTATGCCGGCGCGGCGGCGAGAGTAGGTCATTCCCGCCCCTGCCGTCACCCCCCCAACCCCCGAACAATCAGCCCCACCCCCTCGCCGTGCCAGCGCAGCACCGCCTTGTGGTCGGCGCCGAGGAGGGCGCCGAGGCGGCGCCAGGGGTAGAGGTGGCGGTCGGTGTAGGGGCTCACCAGGGCGCGGGCGCCGACGATGCGGCGCAGCACGTAGCGGTCCTCGGGGATCAGCCGCAGCCAGGCGAAGCTCTCGTCCATGCGGGTGATGCGCTGGGCCGGCGGGACCGGCAGGCGGATGCGGCCCTCGGACCAGCCATAGGCCTCCACCGCCTCCTGCACGATGTCGAGCCGGTTCATCCGGAGCCCGGGCGAGTAGCCGCGCTGGGGCAGAGCGAGCAGGGTGCGCCCGGCCTCTTCCAGCCGCGCGACGATGAAGGCGGGGTCGATGGCGTCCGCGCCATTCTCCGCGCCATGCGGCATGCCCCGCCCCGTTGCCCGCGCCAATGCGCCATGGCCCGACGCGCCGTTGCCGCACCCGCGGCCTGATGCGCCGCCCGGGGCGCGCGCTGCGCCATGCCCTCTGGGTTCCCCAGAGGGCGATGGCGCAGCCGCGGGCGCCGAGCCCTCCGCCGCGCCGTTGCCCGCGCCAAATCCTGCGCCATTCCCAAATCCTGCGCCATTCATCGCCATGCGCCACACTCCCGTTGCTGTCAGAAATTGTCCGCGGCGCGCCGGCCGCTCGGCCGTTTCGCCGCCACCACGCGCACGCCCTGGCGCAGCTTGCGCTGCGCCGCGTCGCGATAATCCGCCTCGATCAGCAGGCCGTTCTTGAGCCAGGTGCCGATCACCTGCGCCGCCTCGGCCTCGCCGAGGCCGGTTTCCTCCATCACCACCCGCCCGGCCCAGCGGGCCGTGCCCAGCCCGCGCCGGTGGGCGGCGTAGAGCGCGCCCGGCTCCGGCCCGGTCTCCAGCCGGTCCAGCACCGCGTGGCACTGCGCCGGGCTCAGCCGCTTCCACACGCTCTCCGGCTGGAAGCGGGTGATGGCGGCAACGCTGTCGCCGTTCGGGTAGTCCGCCGAGCCGTTGCCCAGCCGCACCGTGTCCAGCCGGTACCACGCCGCGCGGCCGGCGCGCGGGGCCAGGTTGGCCTTGGCGTCGTCGAGCCGGACATGGCGCCAGCGTTCCGCCGGCTCGATGCCGAGCTCGGCCGCCTCCTCGGCCGACATCGGGCTGAGCAGATGCGCCGCGCGGGCGGCGTCCGTCAGCGCCTTGGCCCCGCGCGCCGCCTCCACGTCGGTCGCCGCGCCCTTGCGCACGTGGTGCACCAGCAGCACCGCGGCGCCGGTCGCCTCCGCCACCTCGGCCCAGGCGGTGGCGGCGGCGTCCATCGCGTCGTTGGCGTTCTCGTCCAGCCGGTGGGTCTTGACGAACGGGTCCACCACCAGCGCGCCGACGCCGGCGGCGCGCGCGGCGGCGATCAGCGCGTCGCGGTCGGGGAAGGCGATGCCGTCCGGCCCGTCCTCGGCCAGGCACAGCGGGCGGGTGCGGCCGGAATGGAGAAACACCCGCCCCGCCACCGCCGCGCGCGGGATGGCGTGGCGCAGCAGCAGCGCGGCGAGGCGGCGGTTCAGCTCCTCCAGCGGGTCCTCCAGGTTGAGCACCCAGACCGGCACGGAATGGTGCACGTGCTCGCCGAGCAGCGCCTGCCCGGTGGCGAGCGCCAGCGCCTGGGCCAGCGCGAGGGAGGATTTCCCCACCCCGCCCGGCGCCACCAGCAGGCTGACGAAGCCGCGCACCAGGAAGGTGCCGTAGAGCCAGGCGCGCGGCGGAATGGCGCCGGGCTCGGGCAGGGCGGCGGGAACGGCGACGAGGGGCGCGGGCGCGGCGCCGAAGGCGGCGGGCGGCGGCGTCTCACCGCGCCGGTTTGCCCACATCTCCCAGATGCTACCGGCCAGGGTGGCCTCCCCGGCGTTCCGAGCCCCGAAGGGTGGGGCGGTTGCGGCGGAGCCAGATGCGCACCGCCTCGGCGGTGAGCATCTCCACCTCCGCCCCGCGCAGCACGGCGCCGGTGCGCGCG
>DAIDKZ010000068.1 GCA_027449745.1 Acetobacteraceae bacterium
CGACCAGTTCGGCAGCGAGAGCATCACCTAGCAGCATCACGCAGCCTCCTTGATCTCGACCAGCCGATAGGCGATGCCGCAATGGAACGGGCAGTAGACCTTGCCCGGCATGACCGGGGCGCCGCAGAAAAGAAACTCCCCACGCGGCGGCGGATCGTTGACCGGGAAGCGGCACATTCCGGCGATTATCTGCATCAACGGCACCGGTTCGCGGGTCGGCGGCTTTGGCGGGATTTTCACGGGCATGGGCGGCAAAGGAACAGCGCTCTGTTTCTTTGCGCGCGGTCCAAGCGGCCAGAACGGATTGATCCTTTTCTTCACGCCGCCTTCCTTGAGGCGCTTCTCCCGACCGCCGGTTGGTGCGCGGCGCTTGCCCCATTTGCGGCGATGTGCCTGTCCCATGACCGCATTGCGGCTGACGCCCAACTCGCGGGCGATCTCCGAGGCCGAGTGGCCGCCGTCCCATAGGCGCTTGGCGAAGGTCAGGCGCTCGGCCGGCCATTCCTTGTTCATGCCGCCCTCACCTGTTCGGCCGCGTCGAGAATGTCGATTGCCGTATCGAGCGGCAGCACCACCAAGGGCCGCCGCCGGTCGGCGCGGATGACGAGCGCCTGGTTGTCGCCAAGCCACCCGTAGAGTTGAGCAAACCCGTGCGCGCGAACCTTGACCTCGACCCGCCAGTCGTCGCCCATGACGGGGACGGAAACATCGCCGGCAAAGCTTCCTCCGGCAGCGCCGGAGAGCGGGATACGCTCGGCCGCCCGTCCCCGCCCTTGCAGGTACCTGACGAGCGCCCGCTCAGCCCGATTGCCCTTGTCCCGGCTGGCCTTGCCCATTAGACTGCTCTCGCCAGCCGATATTCGGCGTAGTGCTTCCGCCGCTTGCCCTTGACGAGCTTCTGAGTGATCGGCACCCCCTGCCGCCTCAGATCGTAGATGCGGGCGCCAAGCCGCATGATCCCGTATTCCCGGAGAGCCTGGAGCGGTGTGATCGGGCCGGATGTACGGAGGTGGGCAAGTACGATGTCGTTCTGGGTCATGCCCGCGCCTCCCGCGCCGTGCGATAGGCGTTCATCGCGTCAACCAGCGTCTCAAATTTCGGCCTGCAAAGCCGCTCGACCAGCAGCTCCGCCTCGTCGTAATTGCGCGCCTTGAGCAGGCTCTTCCCAACGTCAGTGCGGTGCTGCAGTTCCGCAGCGAGCTCCTCCGTCGTAAGCTCATCGAGGACATCGCGCGTCTCTATCTGTAGCGTGACATAGCTCATGGCGCGTCTTCTCGATTGGCAAACTCGATGAGCACGGCCGCGTGGCAAAGATCACGCTCACCGGCCTTGGGTAGCGGGCACCAACAGGCAAGGTTGTGGCCGCGGAGTTTGGGCAGAGATTCGATGAGCTTTTTGCGATGCGGATAGCCGGCTAAGGCTTGTGCGCCGAACCAGAACCGTCCCGTCCTTGTGGACTCATTTTTCAGGCCGGACCCAATGTAATGACGGTAGACATCGACACAGCATCTCATCGGGTCGATATTGCCGGATTCGTCTTCCCAGTTCTCGCGGTCAAAATCCGAATGATACGGACACCCATAGGGCCGCGAACAAACACAGGGATTGCCGAACACGGTCGAGCGATCGACACGCATCGCCGGCAGGCCGTTGGTCGCAAGCGAGAGCGCCTGAAGATTGAAGCCCTTCTTGCGCGATAACTGGAGTCGGACGGGCCGCGTCATAGCGCGTCCCTTGGTTCGAGCCCTTGGTCGCCGCTGAACTCGTCCGGCTCAAGCTGGCGATGCGTCATCCGGACGCCGATGACGGCGAAGACAAACGCCGCGACAGCGATGCCGCCGAGGATGGTGGCGATGGTCTCTGGGGTCATGGTTGCGCCTCCCGTTCCGCCGCCGCGGTATCGGCCAACCGGATCACGATAGGCATCCCGTCGATCATCGCGTCCGTCAGCCATGTCGGAAGCGGCGGCGGGACCTCTAGCAGCAGGCCCTTGATTTCCTCACCGGCGGCAAGCCGGAACAAGCCGGCCTCGCGGATAACGGCTTGTGCTTCGTTCATCACCGCCTCCGATAAGCCCGGACAACGCGCAAAAGGATAAACAGATAAGCCAATCCGGCTCCGACAATTAGCGCGGCGACGGCAATGAGGATGGCAGTACCGGCGCTCATTGAATGAGGAGCGGCATATTCAATGATCCGGACCGGTGGATCACCGACTTCAAGTGAGGCGACGACCTTGTCGACGAGCCAATTTGGAGGACTGTGAGCCATCACCGGCCCTCATCTTCTGGCGTTTCGTCGACAGCAATGTGGAAGTGCCCGCTCCTGCCGCCGCCGGGCACCCATGTCCGGGTCGTGCGCCGCTCGATTTCGTCGAGGGCGGCCTTGCGGCTCTTGAACGGCCCAGCGAGGAGCTGCGACACACTGACGACGTGCCAATCAGCCGCGCTGAGGTAGTGAATCATCATGGCGAGTCGTTCCCTTCCGGCAGGGCGGAGTTGAGCCGAGCGTCGGTCCATATTGCTGCGAGCCATGCAGCCCCGGTGACGGTGGGGAGAATGAGCTCCCACCATTCCGCGCCGCAATCGATCAGAGACACGGAAATGCCGAGGCACATGCCGAAGAAGAACAGTCCCATGACACTCCAGTGGGTGAACCGTATACGCATCACTCAGCCCTCCCCTTCGGTTTCAGCCACGGGGCAATCCAGAGCGCCAAGAGCGCGAGCCGCGTGCTCAAGGCGATCAATCTCAATCCGATGAAAGTTCTCGTCCGTCTGGCGAAGACGCGCGGCAATGCCGGCGTAGACGGCGGCGAGCCTGATTGCCTGTTCACGGGCCTTGGCCTCCTCGTGGCGCCGCTTCGCAATCCGAAGCGCGTCCATTTCTTCTGCCCGCACCACGCGGGCTTCCCGGCGCCACAGGTCTTCCGCCCGGCCGGGGGAAAGTGGGAACCGCGTGTAACGCGACACGCGCTCCGCCATGCGATTGAAGGCCTCCTTTCGGGATGGCGGCATTGGCGCCGCCAACTCATCAAGAAGCCAAGACGCCTCGGCTACGGAACTCATGCGACTGCCCTCGGTGAACTTCTCCGACTTCTCGGTGAAAACGTCCGACACCTCGGTGACCCTTTCGATCCAATCTGGTTGCGACAGATCGGAGGGGCATCCGGTGACGGTGCCTCGGAAGCGCGACGGCGAAGCTCTTGGCGGGGCGGCCGAAGCGCGGACTTTGGAGGCGTGCGATGTGCGGAGATGGATGGGAGAGCGTCGGGGACATCGCGGCGCGGGTGGTGAAGGGAGTGGCGGCGAGGCGGGGCCTGCCGGGAACCCCGCATAGCGCGCACCGGGTGAACAATCCCGGCGGCTACGGCTGGCAGATTGATCACCGTGTCGCTCGCCGCCATCCGGGCCGTAGCCCGGACCTGGAATTGGTGGCGGCGGCCGGCGCGGGACTGGGCGCTGGTGGACGGCCGCCGCCCTTCGGCGCAGCGCACGGGGAACGCCGTAGCCGAACGAAAAGGGAAAAAGGCCGGGCGATCGGAGCACCTTTCGGCGTTCGGTCGCCCGGCCAAGTTCAGGGAGGAAACGCGCAGAGTGCGCAAGCAAGAAACACCGGACCGATACGGGTTCGATCCGCCGGCAGGCCGCCGGCTGGCTTCCGGGCGATCGCCCGAAACTGATCCCCGCCGGCCGCAGGCGGGCAAAAGGCCGGGCGG
>DAIDKZ010000069.1 GCA_027449745.1 Acetobacteraceae bacterium
AGACCCGTTCGCTCGAGGAACTGCGCTCCGTCGCGGTCGGCCAGTGCACGCTGGCGGATTCCGAGGTCGCCTACCGCGTCTATTCCCATGAGCGCGGCCGCACCGTCTACGTCGCCGAGGGGCTGGCCGGCTATGACAGCGCGCTCCGGCTCGGCCTGCGTCTGCTCGATGGCTTCCGGGCAGACTGGGCGGCGCAGCTCTGCGCCGCGCGCGGCAGCGGCTTTGCGAATTTCGCCGCGCTCGCCGCCGCCGGCCTGCCGCGCGCGGCGCTGGAGGCGCTGGCGGAGGCGGACGCGCTGCGCAGCCTCGGGCTCGATCGCCGCGCCGCGCTGTGGCAGGTGCGCGGCCTCACCGGCCAGGCCGCGCTGCCGCTCTTCGCCGCCCTGCCCGAGGCGGCGCGCCCGGCGCGGCTGCCGGAGATGAAGCTGGCCGAGCACGTGCTCGCCGATTACCGGACGCAAGGCCTGTCGCTGAAATCGCACCCTCTGCGCTTCCTGCGCGCCGAGCTGGCGCGCGAAGGCGTGCGCAGCTGCGCCGAGGTGGTGCAGGCGCCGCACGGCACCGCCCTGCGCGTCGCCGGGCTGGTGCTGGTGCGCCAGCGCCCGGGCAGTGCCGCGGGGGTGGTGTTCCTGACCATCGAGGACGAGAGCGGCGTGGCCAACATCGTCGTCTGGCCGGCGCTGGTGGAGCACTTCCGCCGCGCCATCGTCGCCGCGCGGCTGCTGGAGGTGGCGGGGCGGGTGCAGCGCTCGGAGGAAGGCATCGTGCACGTCATCGCCGAGCATCTGCACGATCGCAACGCCGCGCTGCGCGGCCTCGCCGGCGAGGCGATGGCGCGGGCGGACGAATTGCCGCGCCCGCGGCATTTTCATTGAGAGCCTGATCCGCGCAACCCCTGAGGCGAGAGCTGGCATCAGGCCACCGATCCGCTGGCGACCGATCCCGTGGCGTGCCGGTCTCTACGTCTGGCGCAGGGCGCCCCGTCGCGGCCAGCGGGGCGGCCAGCGGGGCAGCTGACGGGCCTGTGGATATCGTTATCCACAGGCTGTTGATAAGTAGCATCAAGAAGTCTAGCCAAGTGATTCTAAAGACTCGTGATCCAACAGCAAATCACAGACCCATCACGGTGAATCGAACGGCTTGAGAGGGTGAAGCCGGGACGAACGAACATTGCGGCCGCCGGCGAGCTTCCACGCCGTCACGAGTGTTTCCCGTATCGTCTGCTACCTACGGTTATTTTTTTGCTTCCTAACGCACGCATGAGCTGTTAAGAAGTGAACACCATTGAATGCCACTCGGCAGGCAATCGAGAGGGAACAGCGACGATGCGCGAATTTCTATCTCTGGACGCACTCATTCGCGCCCGGCTGCAGAAATGGCCTCAACGCCCGCCCGGTTTGAAGGAACGCAGCACTGGCGGCGACACCTGGATGCGGGGGCGGCCGAGCGACGTGACCGCACGCTGCTTCCCCTTCCTGAAGCTGCCCGGAAGCAACCGGCTTCGCACCCTGCCCGACGGGCTGTGGCTCAATTTCGGCGGCACGCCTGAGGAAGCTTTTGTGGATATCTTTGCGATCGAGGCCTGTGGCTCGTTGCAGAACCTGCTCGACAAGCGCTCCCGCTTCGCCCCCAGCACGCAGTCGCTGCTGGCGGTCTGTCCGGTGCCGTGGCTGCTGGCGCCGGTGATGCCTGGCGACCCTACGCCGCGCTGGCGGGCCAGCGGCGTGCTGCGCCAGGAACCGGTGATCCCCCTGATTTTGCCGGTGCGCGACGTGCGCGTGCTCTATGGGCTCAAAAAGACGCACTATCAGGGCTTTGCCAGCAGCCAAGTGCCGCAGCCGCACGAATATTTCGCGCCAATGGAAACGCTCATCGCCGAGGACAGCGACCAGAATCCGGCGCTGCGCGCTCTCGTCGCGCGCGCGTCGGTGGCAGGAAACTTCCTCGATCAGGCCTGATCGGCGACGGGGCGTCTTGGCGAGCCTTGGCCCGTAGCCGGCCCGTTCCGGCTTGCCGCCGCCCCCGCCGTCGTCGACAATTCTCCGCATCGAGCTTCGATAGGAGAGTGAGACGATGGGTTCGCAGATCGAGATCGTCGCGGCGGACGGCAGCCGGTTCGACGCCTATTGCGCCCTGCCCCGCGCCGGCAGCGCCCCGGCGATCGTCCTCCTGCAGGAGATATTCGGCGTCAACGCCCACATGCGCGCGGTGGCCGATCTCTGGGCCGAGGAAGGCTATGTCGTGCTGGCGCCCGACCTGTTCCGCCAGATCGCCCCGCGCATCGAGCTCGGCTACACCGAGGCCGAGGTGCAGCAGGCGTTCGGCCATCTGCAGCGGCTCGACATCGCCCTCGCGGTTTCAGACATCGCCGCCACCGTCGCCCATGCACGCGGCATGGACGCGGTGACGCCGGGTGCGGACGGACACAAGCACGTAGGCGCGCTCGGCTTCTGTCTCGGCGGGCGGCTCGCCTACCTCGCCGCCGCGCGCGCGGGCGTGGACTGCGCGGTGAGCTATTACGGCGTCGGCATCGAGGGCCTGCTGGATCAGGCACCGTCCATCACCTGCCCGCTCGTGCTGCATTTCGGCGCCCAGGACAAATATACGCCGCCCGAGGTGATCGCGCCGATACGGGCAGCCTTCGCCGGCCGCGGCGATGTCGAGATCTACGTCTATGGCGAGGCCGGCCACGGCTTCAACCGTCCCGGGCCGCATTTCCACAAGCCCTCGGCGATGATGGCGCACACGCGCTCGCTCGCGCTGTTCCGCCGCATCATGGGCCCGCACTACGATCTCTCGGCGCTGTGGGACAAGCATTGCGAATACGAGTTCGCCACCCGCAACGTGGACGACACCATGGCGACCATGGTGGCCGAGCCCTACGTGAACCACATCCCGACCATGACCGGCGGCTACGGCCACGCCCAGTTGCGCCGTTTCTACGCCAACCACTTCATTTTCTCGAACCCCGCCGACACTCGGCTGGTCCCGGTCTCGCGCACCGTCGGGGTGGACCGCGTCGTCGACGAGATGCTGTTCTGCTTCACCCACGACCGCGAGATCGACTGGATGCTGCCCGGCATCGCGCCGACCGGCCGATATGTCGAGGTGCCGCTGATCGCGATCGTCAATTTCCGCGGCGACCGGCTCTATAACGAGCACATCTACTGGGACCAGGCTTCGGTCCTGGCGCAGATCGGCCTGCTCGACCCGGCGCGCACGCCGGCGGTGGCCGGCATCGAGACGGCGCGCAAGCTGATCGACCCGTCGCTGCCGTCCAACACGCTGATGCGGCGCTGGGCCCAGTCCGAAGGCGGGTAGTCTCCCGCCTCATATACCCGTCCTCCGTTGGAGGCCGGGTATCGTCTCGATTTGGCGCGCGCCGCCACGCCAACCCTGCGCGGATACGGCCGGCCAAAAAAGCCGACCGTATCAGGCCGCCTGTTCCAGCGTCGGGGCGACATCCATCAATGTCACCCGGCGCAGATCGCGTGCCTCGGCCTGGTCGTCATAGCCGCGGCCGCGATGCAGCGTGCACCGGTTGTCCCACATCACCAGATCGCCGACGCGCCAGTGATGGACATAGACCGCCTCGCGTGGCGTCGCGTGCTCGATCAGGTCGCGGATCAGCATCAGCGCCTCCGGCACCGGCCAGCCGACGATGCGCCCGATATGTGAGGAGAGGAACAGCGAGCGGCGCCGGGAGCCGGGATGGCGCCGCACCAGCCGCTGCGGCACCGGGGCGAAGCGCTCGCGTTCGCCCTCGGTGAACTCGGCGAAGCCGAGCTGGGCGCGGGAGAACAGCAACGAATGCTCGCAGACCAGGGCCTCCACCCGCGCCTGCACCGGAGCGGGCAGCGTGTCCCAGGCATGGCGCATGTCGGCGAACTCGGTCTCCCCGCCGCTGCTCGGCACCACACGGGCGTGCAGCAGCGAGTATTTCGACGGCGTCGCCTTGAAGCTGCTGTCGCTGTGCCACAGCCGGTTGCCGAGATTGAACATGCGCCTCCGGTCGTCGGCGGCAAGAATCCGGCCCTGCTCGTCGAGATTGGAGATGTCGTTCATGCGCGCGTGCTTCAGCCGCCTTCGGTGCAGCTCCACCGTCGCCGGCTCCGCCTCCAGCGGACCGAAATTGAGGCCGAAGCCGATCTGCTGGTCGTCGTCGATGTCCTGGCCGCGGAAGACCAGCACGGCGTAGCGGTCCATCGCCGCGGTGATGGCCTCGCGCGCCTCGGCCCCGAGCGGCCGGCGGAGGTCGAAACCCTCCGCCTCGGCCGTGAAGATCGGATGCAACGGATTGAATTTGAAGGACATGGCCCTGTCCCATCCGGTGTGCTGGTCAGGAGGCGAGGAAGCCGCCATCGACGGCGAGCGTGTGGCCCGTGGTCAGCGAGGCGGCGGGGCTGGCGAGGAACAGCACCGCGGCGGCGACCTCCTCGGCCTCGCCGATGCGCCCGAGCGGCATGGTGGCGAGCAGCCGCGTCCGCACCGCCTCGTCGGCGAGCAGTCCGGCGGTGAGGTTGGTGCGGATCCAGGTCGGCGCGACGGCGTTGACGCGGATACCGGACGGCCCCCATTCCACCGCCTGCGCCCGGGTCAGGTTGACCAGGCCGCCCTTGCTCGCGTGATAGGCCGGGTTCGGGTAGAGGCCGCCCGAGAGCCCCATGATCGAGGCGATGTTGACGATGGCTCCGCCGCCACGCTTCAGCATCTCCCGCGCCGCGGCGCGGGCGCAGAAGAAGGCGCCGCTGAGATTGACGTCGATGACGCGCTGCCAGTCCGCCGTGCTGACCTCGAGCGAGGCGCCGCGGATGGCGATGCCGGCATTGTTGACCAGGATATCGACCCCGCCGCACTCCGCGCCGATGCGCGCGAAGGCGGCATCGACCGCGGCGGCGTCGGTGACATCGAGGGCGATGCCAAGGCCGCGCGGCTGCAGCTCGTTCGCCACCGCCGAGGCGGCGGCAAGGTCGGTATCGGTGACGACAACGCGCGCGCCGGCTTCGGCGAGCAGGCGCGAACAGGCCGCGCCGATGCCGCCGGCGGCGCCGGTGACGACGGCAACCTTGCCGCCAAGGTCGAACAGAGATCGCAGCTGCGCCATGTCGGCGTTCCTCCCCCGCGTTGATGGCACACACTGTGCCACATTCGCGCGCCGGTGCGATGCCGGCGCGCGCAGAGCAGGGT
>DAIDKZ010000070.1 GCA_027449745.1 Acetobacteraceae bacterium
GCGACAGCGCCGCCTTCGACGAACAGGCCGGGCACGGCTTGCTGGAATGCCCTGTCTGCGGCGATCACGCCTTCCAACGGGCGCTGATGGCACCGGCCGTGGCGCGCTTGCCCGCGCCCCAACTCGCTCCTCCGCACCCGGGCGGCCGACCGCCGGTGGAGGCGTCCGACGCCGCGGCCGGGGTTGCCGCGCCCGGTCCGACGGTCGCGGCCGGTGGGGGCCTGCCGGCGGCGACGCGCGCCGCGCTGCAACGGCTGCGCGCAGAGATCGAGCGCTCGTGCGAATATGTCGGCTCGGACTTCGCCGAGGAGGCGCGCCGCATCCATAGCGGCGAAAGCGCGCGGCGCGGCATCTATGGCGACGCCTCCGAGGAACAGGCCGAGCGCCTCGCTGAGGAAGGCATCGAGGTCGCCCGCATCCCCTGGGTGCCACGCGCCGACGGGTAGGCGCGCCGCGTCAGGCGAACAACCCGGCCAGGAGATACGCCGCGCCGGCCGCGAGGCCGCCGACCAGCAGCGTCTGCAGGGCCGAGCGGATCCGGTTCAGCCCGGTGAAGTGGCCCTTCACGGCACCGAACACGAGCAGAGCCGCGCCGGTGCAGGCGATCGAGACCGGCAGCGCCCGAGCGATGCTTGCCCCGGCGATATAGGGCGCGAGCGGGATCAGCCCGCCCAGCAGATAGGCGCCGGCGATCGTCGCCGCGCTCACCGGCGCGCGCTGCGGGTCCGGCCGTTCCAGCCCCAGTTCGAAGCGCATCATGAAGTCCGTCCAGCGCCGCGGGTCGGCCGTGATCGCATCGACGACCGTCCGCAGCGGCGCGCCGGTGAGGCCGAAGCGGCCGAGAATCTCCTCGACCTCGTGGACCTCGCGCGCGCGGAGCGTCTCGATCTCGATCTGTTCGCGCCGTTCCTCGGCGGCGTAGTGCTCGGCGTCCGTGCGGGCCGCGAGATAGCCGCCGAGCCCCATGGCGATGGCCCCGGCAGCGATCTCGGCCAGCCCGGCGGTGACGATGACGCGGCTCGACGAGACGGCAGCTGAAAGGCCGGCAGCGAGCGCGAACGGCACGGTAAGCCCGTCGGCCATGCCGATGACGACATCGCGGACCGTGGCGGTGGCGGTGAAGTGCTTCTCCATGTGGGGAACGGTCGGCATCGGACCTCCTTCGGGGCGGCGGGGCAGAATGCACGTGCGTGCGTCGGTTCGGAATGGTATTCGGCCGGAAGGAAACGGTCGCATGCCGGGGTTCCGGGCAACAACTTCCGCGCCGTCCGCCAGGAGACCCGCCATGTCCTCGACGCCGGCCATGTCCTCGACGATCGTCGCTGCCGGATCGACGCTCGACCTCGCAGGGGTCATCGCCTACGAGACCATCGAGATCGATGGCACCCAGCGCCAGCCCGCCAGCCTGGCGCTGACGGGGAACGCCACGCTCGACAATGGCGGCACGATTCTGCTCGACGGATCCTATTTCCTCCACAGCACGATCGGGAACGGCCGCCCGGACCACGGCGCCGTGACGCTGGACAACGTCAACGGAACCATCGAGGGCGCCGGGATCATCTCTCTTTCGCAGCAGGCGCCGCTGTCCGCGATCGTCAACCAGTCGGGCGGCATCATCGATGGCAATGGCGCCGGGCCTCTGGTGCTCGGGCTCACATTTCCGGAGATCGTCGACAATGCCGGACTGATCGAGGCCACCGGCAGCGGCGGGTTGCTGATCGACAATTCCAGCGTCGAGAACTTCATCGGCGCCGCGGGCGGGACGATCGCGGCGATCGGCGCGGGCGCGATCGTCACCCTCGATCTCGTCGATGTCAGCGGCGGCACGCTGGAAACATCCCTTGGCGGGGCGATCATCGCGCCCGTCGCCGCGACGACGCTCGACGGCAGCGCCATGCCGGTGACGATCACCGCCGGCACGACCATCGGCGGCAGCGGCGCCTTCTTCCTCGATCTGAACGGGCGGATCGACAACGCAGGCGCGCTGGCGGCCGGCGGCGCGGCGGGCGAGTCCATCGACATCGCGCCCGGCGACATTGTGACGCTCACGGGTGGCGGCACCATCGGCCTCGGCGCCGGCGGCGTGATCCAGACCGGTCCGAACGGCACCGCGCCGGGGGCACTGGTCAACGCCGACAACACCATCGATGGCGCCTTCACCCTTGGCGGGAATGGCGCGCCTCTCGCCCTCACCAACGAGGCCGCCGGGCAGATCGACGCCACCGGCACCGCATCGTCGACGATCGATCTCGGCGGCGCCACCGGCCCGACCCTGGTCAATGACGGCGCGATCGAGAGCCGGCATGGCCTGATTATCGGCAGCCCGATCGCCGGGGCCGGCCGGCTGCAGATCGATGCCGGGGCGACGCTGGCGCTGCGACAGGGCGTGGCGGCGTCCCAGAGCATCGTATTCGTGCCGGGAAGCGGCGGCCGGCTCGATGTCGCGCAGGCGCTGGCGATGAACGGTCTGATCGAGAACTTCACCGTCGGCGACACCATCCGTCTCGTGAATGTCGGCGGCGGCAGCGCCGAGCAGCTCGCCTATGCCGCCGGCATGCTGACGCTGAGCGAAGCCGGCGTGGCGCAGGCCGCACTGCGCATCAGCGGCCCCTACGCGACCGCCGATTTCCGGCTTTCGGCCGACCCCGGCGGCGGCACCGATGTCACCGCCTGCTTCGTCCGCGGCACGGCGATTGCCACCGAGGAAAGGCCGGTCGCGGTGGAATCGCTGCAGGCCGGCATGCGCGTGCGCACCGCTGGCGGCGTGTTGCGCGGGGTGGTCTGGGTCGGAAGGCGCCGGGTCGACTGCGCGCGGCATCCGCAGCCGGCCTCGGTCTGGCCGGTGCGGGTTCGGGCTGGCGCGTTCGGGTCCGGCCAGCCGGCGCGTGATCTCTTTCTCTCGCCCGACCATGCGGTGTTCGCCGCTGGTGTCCTCATTCCCGTCCGCTACCTGGTGAACGGCGCCTCGATCGCCACGGTGCGGCGCGCCTCGGTCGAGTATTTCCACGTCGAGCTCGCCAGTCACGACGTGATCCTGGCCGAGGGGCTCGCGGTCGAGAGCTACCTCGATACCGGCAACCGCGCCGCCTTCACCAACGGCGCCGATGCACCGATGCTGTTCCCTGATTTCGCGCCGCGCACCTGGGCGCACGATGCCTGCGCGCCGCTGGTCACGACCGGGCCGGCTCTGGCCGCGGTCAAGCGGGCGCTGCTGGCGCGCCTGCCGGAGCTCGGCTACCGGCCAGCCCCGCCGGCCGAACCGTGGCTCGAACGGCCGGGTTCCGCGCGCCGGCTGCGTCCGGCGCGGGTGCGCGGGGCGATGCGCAGCTTCCTGCTGCCACCGGGGACCGGGCAGGTGATCCTGCGCGGGCCTGGCTTCGTCCCCGCCGGGCTCGATGCGGCGAACGAGGATGTCCGCGCGCTGGGTAGCTGCGTCGGCGCGGTCGTCGTCAACGGCCGCGCCGTCGATCTCGGCGATGCGTGTTTCGGGCGGGGGTTCCATCCGCCCGAGCGGGATGGCGCGAAATGCTGGCGCTGGAGCGACGGTGCCGGCCTGCTTCGTCTGCCCGCGCCCGCCGGCGCGGCGCCCGCCCTGCTCGAAATCGGCCTGCTCGAACGCCCGGCGGGCTGGGTGCTGGCGGATGGTTTGGGTGTGGACGCCGCTTGACGCGGCGGCGGGCGCAGGACGACACTTCGTCCCCAGGGGGATAGAACCATGAACATCGTCGCTGAAACCGCGATCCCGGCTGGCATCGGTGCCGAGGAGTGGCGGGTGCGCTGCGATCTCGCCGCACTCTACCGGCTGGTCGCCCATTTCCGCATGACGGACTTCATCTACACCCATATCAGCGCCCGACTGCCCGGGCCGGAGCATCAGTTCCTCATCAACCAGTACGGCGTGCTGTTCCACGAAATGCGCGCCTCGGACCTGGTGAAGATCGATCTCGAAGGCCGCATCATCGGCCAGGACGAGCAGATGAGCCGCCGCGTCAACGCCGCCGGCTTCACCATCCACTCCGCCATCCACGCGGCCCGGCCGGACCTGAGCTGCGTCGTGCACACGCACACCGCCGCCGGAATCGCGGTCTCAGCGCAGAAGCACGGGCTGCTGCCGATCTCCCAGCACGCGATGATGTTCCATGGCCATCTCGCCTATCACGACTACGAGGGCATCGCGCTCGAACTCGACGAGCGCGCGCGGCTGGTGGCGGATCTCGGCCAGCACCAGGCGATGATCCTGCGCAATCACGGGCTGCTGGTGGCGGGACGGTCGATCGCCGAGGCGTTCCTGCTGATCTACTATCTCGAGCGCGCCTGCCAGGCGCAGATCCAGGCGCTGGCCGGCGGCGCCGAGCTGATCATTCCCTCCGAGGCCGTCGCCGCCCACACCGCCGCCCAGTTCCACGGCCCCGCCCGCGCCGGAGCGGAGGGGCTGGCCTGGAACGCAGCGCTGCGCCTGATCGAGAACGACCGGCCCGATTACCGGTCCTGAACCGGCGCATCGGCGGCGAGACGACCATCGATGAGCTGGATACGCCGGTCGGTGAGCGCGGCGAGGGTTTCGTCGTGCGTGACGACGATCACCGTCCGCCCCTCCTCGGCCAGCCGGCGGAGAATAGCGAAAACGGCGCGGCCGTTGCGCGTGTCGAGCGCGCCGGTCGGCTCGTCGGCGAGGATGAAGCGCGGGTCGTTGGCCAGCGCCCGGGCGATGGCGGTGCGCTGACGCTGACCGCCGGAGAGCTGGGCGGGCAGCTTGCGCGCCATCTCCGCCATGTCGAGCGAGGCGAGCAGCTCCTCGCCGCGCGCGCGCATCGCCGCCGCGGAGAGTTGCCCGAGTTCGCGCATCGGCAGCATCACGTTGTCCAGCACACTGAACTCGGGCAGCAGGAAGTGGAACTGGAAGACGAACCCGAACCGCTCCAGCCGGAGATCGCCGCGCGTATCGTCGTCGAGGCCCGACGTCGGCGCGCCATCGACCAGCACCTCCCCCGCGCTCGGCCGATCGAGCAGGCCAAGCAAATAGAGCAGCGAGGATTTGCCCGAACCCGAAGGGCCGGTGATGGCGGTGAAGCTGCCCGGCGCGAGATCGAGGTCGATCTCATCCACGAGCACGGTCGGCACCGGCCCGGGCAGGATGCGCGAAAGGCCGCGCGCGGCGATGGCGGCGATCACGTCGCGCCCCGGATCACCGCCAGCGGATCCGTCCGCGCCGCGCGCCGCGCCGGCAGCCAGGCCGCGCCGACGGCGGCGGCCATGGCGATCAGGCTGGCGACGACATAGAGGTCCAACGACTGGGCGACGCGCATGGTCTCGTTCGGATCCGTTGCGCCGGGCGCGGGGATGCGCGCGATGCCCGCCGCCATCGCCATCGCCACCAGCCAGCCGAGCATGGTGCCGACGCTGCCGACCAGCGCCCCCTCGATGACGAAGATCCGCACGATCACGCGCCGCGACAGGCCGATCGAGCGCATGATCGCGATGTCGCGCGCCTTCTCCAACACCACCGTCGAGATGACGTTGAAAATACCGAAGCCGGCGACGACGAGAATGGCGCCGGTGACGGTGGTCATGATGATGTTCTGCAGCAGGAACACCGCCAGGATGCGGCTGTAGGTCTCCTCCCACGGCGCCGCCTTGAACCCGAACCGTCCTTCGATCTCCTTCGCCATCGCCACCGAGCGCGTGATGTCGTCGAGGCGGATGTCGATCTCGTTCACCACCAGCGGCCGGTTCTCCAGCGCCTGCTCGCGCGCGAGCTGGAGATAGACCTGGCCAAGATCCTGGGTCTCGATGCCGGTGCTGAACAGCCCGACGACGCGCAGCGCGGCACTGGCGCCGGTCGTGGCGACGCCGGTGATCGTGTCGCCCAGGCCGGCGCCCATTTTCACTGCCAGCGCACGGCCGAGGATGACGCCGTTCGACTGGCGGGCGAGCGCGTCCAGACTGCCGGCGACGACGTTGCCGGCGAGCTGGGTGACACGGGCCTCGCGCACCGGATCGATGCCGAGCGCAGCGACGGCGTAGTCCCGCCCGGCGCGCCGCAGGATGAGCTGACCGCGCAAGGTCGGCGCCGCTTCCAGCCCCTTCATCCGCCCGAGCGCATCGAGGATCGCCCCGGCATTGGCGATGCCGCGCACCGGGTCGCGCGGCAGCACTCGCACCACGGAAACCGCCGCCTCCGGATGCAGCAGCGCGAGCGGCTGGCGCGCCGGGCGGCGGATCTCGTCGGTGATCATGATGTGGGGGTTGGAATCGACGATCTGGGTGCGGAAATAGTTCTGGAACCCGTGCATCATCGCCGACATGGCGATGAAGAAGGCGACACCGAGGGTGACGCCGAGGATCGCGACCAGGCTCTGGCGGCGGCGGCCGAGCAGATGTGCGCGCGCGATATCGAGCGCGAGCGGCATCAGCGCCCAACCCGCACTGCACGTCCATCGGCCAGCCCGTCCGGCGGGTCGGTGATGACGAGGTCGGTGGCGTCCAGCCCGGCACGGATCTCGATCCGCGTCTCGCCGACCGCACCGGTTTCGACCGCGGTGCGGCGGGCCTTGCCATCGACGACGCGGAACACATAGGCCGGCCCTGCCCGACCGCCCTGCGGCGCGCCGTGATGAACGGCGGTAGCCGGCACCAGCAACGCGTCGGCGCGCTCGCCGGTTACGATGTTCACGTCGACCGTCATCCCGACCATCAGCCCCGAATCGGCCGGCAGATTGGCCTCGACGCGGAAGCTGCGCGTCGCCGGATCGCCGAGCGGGCGGATATTGGTCACCGTCGCGCTCACCGGCCGGTCCGGCAGCGCATCGGCGCGGATCGCGACGCGCGCGCCGAGCCGGACTAGCGCGATGTCGCGCTCGTCGACATCGGCGGCAACCCGCAGCCGGCCGGGCACGGCGATGGTGAAGAGCGTGGCATTGGCCGCCAGCATGTCGCCCCTGTCCACTTCGCGCTTCATCACCAGTCCATCGAACGGGGTGAGGATGCGCGTATCGGCGAGCTGGTCGGCAGCGAGCTTGAGCCCGGCCGCGGCGCGGTCGCGTTCTGCCTGGGAGCGCTGCACCGCCTGCTCGGGGCGCACGTGCTGGGCGAGAAGGGCACGATCGCGCGCCAGTTCCTGCTCGGCGAGGTCGAGCCGCGCGCGGGCATCGTCCACGCGCCGGCGGGCCTCGCGATCGTCGATCACGGCGAGAAGCTGGCCCTGCTTCACCGTGTCGCCATCGTCGACGAGCAGGTCGGTGACCCGTCCGGCCACTTTGGTGCCAACACGCGCGGTTTCGATCGCCTCGACCACGCCGGCGGCATAGACTGCCTCGATGGCCGGGCCGCGCACCGGGTGCATCGCCACGACCGAGAGGCTGCGGCCCCAAAGCTGCCACGCGCCAGCACCGGCGGACAGCGCCACGGCGAGCAGCGCCGCCACCCGCAGGCCGGTCCGCCGCCGCTGGCGCGTCGCCGGCCATGTCTGCACGCGAACATCCATGCCCTGCTCTCTCGCCACGGCGGCGCGGGCGCGCCATGACCCAGATCAGGCGCCCGGACGCGACGCCCGCCTATACGCGCCTTGCCGCTCCTATCCTAACATGGGGCGGTGTCGACCAGTGGCGAGGGGAGACCTCTGCCCGGCCATCGCGCGAGCGTTGAAATGACTGCAGGGGTATGGTTGAAACACATGACAGCACGTGTTGGCATCGCCTGGGGGCCTTGCCGGTGACATCCGCGGGGTCGAACCCGCGAGGGCGCGGCGGCATGGCGAACGTGAGGGCTACCACGGCGGAGAAGCGGGGTGCCGGCCGTCGGGTGGGCACCGCGCGCGCGCGCGCCGGGGCAGCGCCCCGTCGCGCCATCTTCACCATCGCCTCGGCCAACTACATCGCCTACGCGGCGACGCTCATGCAGTCGGTTCGCGCCGCCGAGCCGGACGCCGCGCGCTTCATCATTCTCGCCGACACGCCGCGCGGCTTCGCCGAGCCCGACCTCGCCGCGACCGTCATCGGCTGCGAGGCGCTCGGGATCGCGACGCTGCCCGCGATGCAGCGGCTCTACAGCGTGCTGGAGTTCAACACCGCGCTCAAGCCGTTCGCCTTCCGCCACATGTTCGAAACGCTCGGCTTCGCCGAGGCCTGCTATCTCGACCCGGACATCCTGGTGCTCGCCCCGCTCGCTCCGGCGCTCGATCCGCTGGCCGAGCACAGCGTCGTGCTCACGCCGCACCTCACCGCGCCGCTCGATGACGGGCTCGAACCCTCCGATCTCACCATCCTGCAATCGGGCGTCTACAATCTGGGCTTCGCGGCAATGCGCAACGACGGCGACGCCGGACGGCTGCTCGCCTGGTGGGGTGAACGATGCCGGCTGCACTGCCGCGTCGATCTGGCACGCCACATGTTCACCGACCAGCGCTGGATGGATCTCGCCCCGGCGTTCGTTCCCCGGCTCGCGATGCTGCGCCACCCCGGCTGCAACGTCGCCTACTGGAACCTGGCCCATCGCGTGGTCGAGGAGGGCGGAGACGGCACCTGGCGGGTCAACGGCGAGCCGCTCATCTTTTTCCATTTCAGCGGCCTGGTGCCCGACGATGACCGGCTGCTCTCGCGCCACGAGAGCCGCTTCCGCGATGCCGTTCCCGCTCCCGTCGCCGCGCTGGCCCGGCGCTATCGCGCCCTGCTGCACGCCAATGGCTGGCGGCGGACGCGGGACCTGACCTATGGCTTCGGCCGCTTCGCCGATGGCAGGCCGATCGAGCCGGCGATGCGGCGCTGGCTGGTCCGCGCCGTGGACGAGGGAAGGCTGGATCCGGCCGCCGGGCTCGACGTTCCATCGGGTTTTTTCGACGCGCCGGACGAGACCGCCGCGGCCCGCGGCATCGCGATGACCCGGTTCATGTATCAGACCTGGCTGGACCGCGCCGACCTGCGCACCGTCTTCGACATCCATTCCGAGCCCGGACTCGACGCCTACTACACGTGGTTCCTCGGCGGCGATGCGGCGGCCGAGGGCGTGGACGGACGCAGCATCGCGGCCGCCCGGGCGCTGCGCGGCGGGGCGGATCCCGGCGCGCCGGCGCTGATCACCGCCCGCCCACCGCCATGGCCGTCGCTCGCCGCGGAGATGTGGCCCGGGGCGGCCGACGACGCGCTGCAGTTCCTGCGCGGCGACGTCAGCCTGCCGCTCGGCGAGCTGGCGCTGCTGCTGCCCCGCCAGGCGGCGCTGTGCTGGGAACGGCGCGCCGATCTGCAGGCGCATTTCGACCTCACCCGCTCGGACCGGGCGCGCGCCTTCCTCGGCTGGGTGATCACCGCCGCAATCGACGAAGGCAGCGTCGACCCCGCCCTGTTCACCGATGCCTTCCTCGCCCAGATCAGCCGGGGCAGCTACATCGCCACCCAGTATGGCGACGTGCCGCTGAACGAGGGCATGCTGCTGACGCGCGAGGTGCAGGCCCACCGTGCCAATCTCGCCCGCTGGCAGGATTTCCCGACCGATCGCTCGGCGCGGCTGTCGCACGGGCTCTGGTACGCGTTCCTCGCCGCCCGCGCCTATCGCTGGCCCTCGCCGATGGTGGCCGACCTGCGGCGCTACTTCGCCGAGCTCACCGATATCAGCGTGCTCGGGTTCCGCTTCAACCGCGCCGAGATGGCGCTGTGGGAGACCCGCGCCGACGTGCAGGGCGCATTTCCGCTCGCCGACGAGGACCAGCGGCTCGGCTATCTGCACTGGCTCGTCACCAGTGGCCTCAGCGAGCTCGGCCTCACGCTCGACGCGTTCGATCCGCGCCTGGCCGAGTTCCTGGCCGGCCCGTCGCCGCGGCTGGACGGCCTGCCGGTGGCGCTGGAGATGGTGCGGAATACGCGCCCCGACCTCCGCGCCCTGTTCGACGTCGCCACCGAAACCGGACGGACCGAGCTGGCGGCCTGGGGCGAGCAGAATTTCGCCTCCAGCTACGCGGACTACCCGCTCGGCACGCTGTTCGACCGCGATCTGGCACAGCCGGCGGTGATCGCGCCGGTGCACCGCGCCAGGATCGGGCTCACCGGCTGGTGGCACGAGAGCACCGGGCGCGGCGAGGATGTGCGCGCCACCGCCCGCGCCCTGGAAGCGGTGGGGTTCACCGACTGGCTCGGGGTCGATCGCGCCGACGGCAGCATCCTGCGCCCCGACGGCACCGCGCTCCCCGCCGGCGTGCGCGTCGAATTCGAGGCCAATATCCTGCACCTCAACGCCATCACCGCGGTCGAGGACGTGCTGTTCCTGCGCCAGCACAACGTGACAGCGGCGCGCAGCGTCGGCTACTGGGCCTGGGAACTGGAGTGGCTGCCGCGCACCTGGCGCCACGCCTATTCCTTTTTCGACGAGATCTGGGCGGCGACCGATTTCGCCCGCGACGCCTTCGCCCACGCCGGGCTGCGGCCGGTGCGCCGGGTGCCGATGCCGGTGCTGCCGCCCGCGCAGCCGCCACGCGCCGATCGCGCGGTGCTCGGCCTGCCCGAGGACGCCACCGTCTTCCTGTTCATGTTCGATTTCCGCTCCTACGCCAGCCGCAAGAACCCGGAAGCGGTGGTGCGGGCGTTCCGCACCGCCTTCCCGACCGGCGAGGAATCGGTGCAGCTGCTGATCAAGACCCAGGGCGGAGAGAGCACGCCGCTGGCTTGGCGGGCGCTCGCCGATCTCTGCGACGATCCGCGCATCGCGCTGCGCGACGTCGTGCTCGACCGCGCCGCGGTGTTCGATCTCATCGCCGCCGCCGACGCCTTCGTCTCGCTGCACCGCTCCGAAGGCTTCGGCCGCGGACCGGCGGAGGCGATGCTGCTCGGCCGGCCGGTGATCGTCACCGGTTATTCCGGCACCGCCGACTTCGCCACCCAGGACTGCGCCTATGTCGTCGATTACCACCTCGTGCCGGTGGCGCCGGGCGAGTATCCGGGCGCGGAGGGGCAGAGCTGGGCCGAGGCCGACGCGGACCAGGCGGCGGCGCATATGCGGCACGTCCATGAGGACAAGGCGGCCGCATGCGCGATCGGCCGCGCCGGGCAGGCGCGGATCGAAGCGCTCTACAATCCGCGCCATGTCGGCGAAGCCATCCTCGCCGCGCTGGAGCAGGGTGCGCCACGGCGCATGCGGCCGGGCTGACCCGGCGGCACAGCCTGAGCGTGATCGCGTCCGGCGGAATCGCCGGAAAGCGTGAATCACGCGAATCGACGAAGAGCTGCAATATCGCGCCGCCTGCCTACATCCTGTAATCAGACACCATGCCCTTCGACCTGCCCGGCAGCGCCATCGGCCTGCCCACCGAAACCCGTGCCGAGCGGCGCAACCGCCGACTCGTCGCGCTGTGGCTGTTCGGGCTCTGCGGCATGATCCTGGTGATGGTCGTCCTGGGCGGCGCCACGCGGCTCACCGGCTCGGGGCTCTCGATCATGGAGTGGGCCCCGCTCTCCGGCATCCTGCCGCCGCGCTCGGAGGCGGAGTGGCAGCGCCTGTTCGCCCTCTACCAGCAGATCCCGCAATATCAGCTCCAGCACGCCGGCTTCGGCCTCGACGGGTTCCGCCAGATTTTCTGGCTGGAATGGACCCATCGGCTCTGGGGCCGGCTGATCGGCGCGGCGCTGCTGCTGCCGCTGGCGGGTTTCGCCGCCTTGGGTATGCTGCCGCGCGGGCTGTGGCCGCGCCTGGCCGGGCTGTTCGTGCTCGGCGGGCTGCAAGGCGCGGTCGGTTGGTTCATGGTGGCGTCGGGCTGGTTCCCGGATGCGACCGCGGTCTCGCCCTATCGTCTGACGATCCATCTCGGGCTCGCGCTGGCCCTCTATGCCGCGTTGCTGTGGACCGCGCTCGGCGTGCTGCATCCGGCCGCGCCCCGGCTCACGGGCCGCCGCGTCCGCGCCGCGCGGGCATTGGCGATGGCGACGACGGCGCTGATCGCGCTGACCATCCTCGCCGGCGGCCTCACCGCCGGCCTCCACGCAGGGTTCGACTACAACAGCTTCCCGCTGATGGACGGCCACTTGGTGCCGCCCGGCTATGGCCGGCTGCAGCCTTTCCTGCGCAATCTCACCGAGAACATCGCCGCGGTGCAGTTCGACCACCGCATGCTGGCCACCGCCAGCGCCACCGCCGCCCTGCTCACGGCCTGGATCGGTTTCGGCGGCGTCGGGCTGCGACGGGCCCGTCTTGCGCTGCTGTCCCTCGGGCTGATCGCGATCGGGCAATATGCGCTTGGCATCGCGACCTTGCTCTCCGTCGTCCAGCTGGCCCCTGCCCTCGCCCATCAGGCTGGCGCCGTGCTGCTGCTCACTGCCGGCCTCGTCTCCCTGCACGCGCTGCGCGGCGCCGGCCGGCCCCATCATGGTCCGGCGCCGGCACGGCCGGCCGGCATCTCGACCTGACCCGTTTTCCTCCGCGCCGCAGGAGCGTCCATGTCCTCCCCGATCGCCGACACCCCCTTGGCCGTCACCGACCGTCTGTTCTTCGAGCGCGCCGATGCCGCGCTCGACCGCGACCAGGCCGAGCGCGTGCTCGCGGAGACGCTGGCGCGGGCCGATGATGGCGAGCTGTTCCTGGAATATCGCGAGAGCGAGCAGCTCTCCCTGGAGGATGGGCGCATCCGCAGTGCCGGGTTCGATACCGCGCTCGGCTTCGGGCTCCGCGCCGTGACCGGGGAAAGCACCGGCTACGCCCATGCCGGAGAACTCTCTGAGGAAGCGCTGCGCCGGGCGGCGACGAGTATCGCGGCGCTGGCCGGTGAGCCCGCCGCCCGCAAGGCGGAGCCGCCGCGCGCTACCAATGCGCGGCTCTATTCCCCCGCCAACCCGCTCGCCGCCCTGCCCTTCGCCGAGCGCGCCGGGGTGCTCGCCGCCCTCGACACCTATGCCCGCGGCAAGGACGAGCGCGTGCGCCAGGTGATGGCCTCGATCGCCGCCGAGTGGCAGGCGGTGCAGATCATCCGCGCCGACGGCACGCGGGTCGCCGACCTCCGTCCGCTCGTTCGGCTCAACGTCTCGGTCGTGGTCGAGCGGAACGGACGGCGCGAGACCGGCAGCTTCGGCACCGGCGGCCGCTTCGGCTTCGACCGGCTGATCGGCGTCGAGCAATGGCAGGCGGCGGTGGACGAGGCGCTGCGCCAGGCGCTGGTCAATCTCGACAGCCGTCCGGCCCCGGCGGGCGAAATGCCGGTGGTGCTCGGGCCGGGCTGGCCCGGCATTCTCCTGCACGAGGCAATCGGCCACGGGCTGGAGGGCGATTTCAACCGCAAGCGCACGTCCGCCTTCGCCGGTCTGCTCGGGCGGCGCGTCGCTTCGCCCGGGGTCACCGTCGTCGATGACGGCACGATTCCCGACCGGCGGGGCAGCCTGACGGTGGACGACGAGGGCACCCCCTCCGGTCGCACCGTGCTGATCGAGGACGGGGTTCTCGTCGGCTACATGCAGGACCGGCTGAACGCGCGGCTGATGGGCATGGCGCCGACCGGCAACGGGCGGCGGCAATCCTACGCCCACGCGCCGATGCCGCGGATGACCAACACCGTCATGATGGGTGGCACCGCAAGTGCGGAGGAGATGATCCGGTCCGTCCCGCGCGGCCTCTACGCGGTGAATTTCGGCGGCGGCCAGGTGGACATCACCTCGGGCAAGTTCGTTTTCTCGGCCTCGGAAGCCTACCTCATCGAGGACGGCAAGGTGACCGCGCCGGTGAAGGGGGCGACACTGATCGGCAACGGGCCGGACGTGCTGACCAAGGTCGAAATGGTCGGCGCGGACATGGCGCTCGACCCGGGCATCGGCACCTGCGGCAAGAACGGGCAAGGCGTCCCCGTCGGCGTCGGCCAGCCGACGCTGAAGCTCGCCGGTCTCACCGTCGGAGGCACGGCGGCCTGATCGCCGCCCGCCGATCGCCCGTCAGCCGCTGCGCCAGACGAGGTAGGGCGCCAGTGCGATCAGTCCGGCGGCGAGCGCGGCGGCCAGAGCGCGCGCGGGCAGCCGGCGGGCCAACTGCCAGCCCAGCACCACGCCCGCCATTTCCGGCACGCCCACGAGCAGCGCCATCGCCCAGTCGATGGCGCCGTGCGCCGCATAGCCAACGGCGCCGATGCCCGAGATCGCCACCGACTGCACCTGCGCGGCTGCGATCGCGGGCAGGATCGGCACACCCACGGCGAGCAGCAGCGGCACGGCGAGCATCGGCCCGCCGAGACCGAACAGGCCGCTGACGACGGAAACGGCGAAGCCGAGCAAGGCCGCGCCTCCGTCACCGACCCGGGGATGGGCATCCGCGAGGGGCACGGCCCGACGCAGGCGCAGCGCGACCATGACGCCCGTCGCCCCGGTGAGCCCGCCGAGCAGCAGGCCGAAACCGGCCCGCGACGTGTGCCCGTTCAGCCAGATGCCGAGCGGGGTTCCGGGCACCGCCGCGAAGCTGAGCAGAATCGCGATCCGACGCGTGTGGTGCGCGCGCAAATGGCCGGAACGGAGATAGGCCGCGGCGCCAAGCAGGCCGGTGGCGACATTGGTGACGATGCCGGTCCCGGCAACGCTCGCCGGCGGCAGCACGGTGAGGGCGAAGAGGCCGATGGTCAGCAGCACGCCGCCCGGCCCGACCGCGGTGATGCCAACGCCGGCCGCCAGCGCGACGGCCAGAAGCGCCGCCATCGCACCGGGCGCGAGCACGAAGACGGCGCTGTGGATCACCTGCCGACCCGGCCCGCGAGCGGCCGCACGCCGGGCGCGACGCTCGGCACCGGCGCCGATCGCCGCCCGCTCAGCGCCGGATCAGCCCTGTCAGCGGGCTCGACGGGTCCGCGCCCATGCGACGCGCCATGCGACCGGCGAGAAACGCCTCGCGCCCGGCCTCGACCGCGAGGCGCATGGCGCGCGCCATGCGGATCGGGTCCTTCGCCATGGCGATGGCCGAGTTCAGCAGCACCGCGTCGCAGCCCAGCTCCATGGCGATCGCCGCGTCCGAGGCGGTGCCGACGCCGGCATCGACCAGCAGCGGCACCTCGGTCTGCTCGATCAGCATCGAGAGCATGGCCGGGTTCTGGATGCCGAGCCCCGAGCCGATCGGCGCGCCGAGCGGCATGATGGCGACGCAGCCCATCGCCTCCAGCCGCTTCGCCGCGACCGGATCGTCGGCACAATAGACCATAACCTCGAACCCGTCCTTGATCAGCGCCGCCGCCGCCTCGACGGTGGCCGCCATGTCCGGATACAGCGTCGGCGGTGGGCCGAGCACCTCGAGCTTGACGAGATTCCACCCGCCGGCCTCGCGCGCCAGACGCAGCGTGCGCACCGCCTCCTGCGCGGTGTGGCAGCCGGCGGTGTTGGGCAGATACATCACCCGCTTGGGATCGACGTAATCCTGCAGCATCGGTGCGCCCGGATCGGCGAGGTTCACCCGCCGCACCGCGACGGTGACGATCTCCGCGCCGGAGGCCTCGATCGCCGCCGCCGTCTGCTCGAAATCCTTGTATTTGCCCGTGCCGACGATGAGGCGCGAGCGGAACCGGCGGCCGGCGACCGTCCAGCCGTCATCGTCCGCGGCCGCCGGTTCGATGCGCTGGTCCATGGCTCAGCCTCCGCCGATGAAATGTACGATTTCGAGCGCGTCGCCCGGTGACAGCCAGGTCTCGCCGTAGGTCGAGCGCGGCACGATCGCCTCGTTGCGCTCGACCGCGACCTTGCGCGCATCGAACCCGAGCCCGGCCAGCAGCATGGCGACAGTCGTCGGGCCGGCGAGCATCCTTGCCTCGCCGTTCACGGTGAGCGACAACATCCTCTCGATCATGATGCAAATTATGGGCGCGCGATGACGGCACGACAAGCAAGCCCGTGGCTGGCCCGGGTGCTTCGGCAGGGGGTGCTTCGGCGAGGTGCGCTGGCGGCAGGCCTGCTCCTCGCCCTCGCCGCGCCGGGCTCCGCTGCCGAACTCGACGCCGCTGAGGTGCGTGCCGCGCTCGCCGCGGCGCAGCCCGGCCATCCGGCCGATTTCTCCCACCGCTCCCTCGCCCGGCTCGATCTCAGCCATCTGAATTTCGCCGGCGCCGATCTCGCCGGCGCGGACCTATACGCCACCAAACTGGAGGGTGCCGATCTGCGCGGCGCCAACCTCGCCGGCGCCAACCTGGCACTGGCCTGGGTGATCCGCGCCAATTTCACCGGAGCCAACCTCCAGGGCGCCATGGTGAGCGCCATGGTCGTCGCCTCCGGGCTGGAGACGAACGCGGCCGAGGCGCCGATCTTCGCCGGCGCCGATTTCTCCGCCGCCCGCGTGCAGGGCCATTTCGCCGGCTTCGATTTCCGCGGCGCGAAATTCATCGGCACCCACGCCGCGGCCGACATGCGCAACCAGTCGATGGGGCTGATCCACGCCGATTTCGCTGGCGCGCACATGGAAGGCGCGGATTTCAGCCATGCCGAACTTGGCCGCGCCTCGTTCGCCTTCGCCCATCTCCAGGGCGCGCGCTTCCTCGGCGCCGACCTCTTCATGGCGGATTTCTCCGGCGCCGACCTCGCCGGGGCGGATTTCTCCGGCGCCCAGGTCGATCACGCGACGTTCACCGGCGCCCGCGGGCTGGACTCGGTCACCGGCCTGCCGCCCAACGTCGGCGGCGTGGCGAACGGCGAGCCCGCGCTCCCGGAACACTGAACGGCGCGGAACCGATTGGACCGGCGCGCCCGCGCGTGCTACTGGCGCGGCCATGCCAGAACCGCTGCCAGAACCGCTGATCGTCATTCTCAACGGGCCCAACCTCAACATGCTCGGCCTGCGCCAGCCGGACATCTACGGCTCGGCGACGCTGGACGACGTCGAGGCACTCTGCGCCGAGGCCGCCGAGGCGCTCGGCCTCGCCATCGACTTCCGCCAGACCAACGGCGAGGGCGAACTGATCTCCTGGGTGCAGGAATGCCGCGGCCGGGCGCAGGGCATCGTCATCAACCCGGCCGGCTATACCCACAGCTCGGTCGCCCTGATGGACGCGCTGCTCGCCGTCGAATTGCCCGTGATCGAAGTGCATATCAGCAACATCCACCGCCGCGAGGAATTCCGGCACCACTCCTTCGTCTCGCGCGCGGCGACGGGCGTGATCTGCGGCCTCGGCGTGCGCGGCTACGCGCTGGCGTTGACCGCGATGGCCGGGCTGCTCGATCAGGCCGGGGTGCTGGATGCCGATTGACAGGAAAGTGACAGGCCCGCGATGAGCCAGGTACCCTTCGATCCCGCCGCCATCCGGCAGCTCGCCGCCATCCTGACCGAGACCGGCCTGACGGAAATCGAGATCGCCGAGAAGGACAGCCGCATCCGCGTCGTCCGTGCGCTCACCCCCGCCCCTGTCGCCCTCGCCCCCGCCGCGCTCGCCGCCGCGCCCACGCCCATCGCCGCCCCGGCGATGAGCGCGCCCACCAGTGAGCCGGCGGCGACGGACCCGGGCGCGATACCGAGCCCGATGGTCGGCGTCGTCTATCTCAGCCCCGAACCCGGGACGGCGCCCTTCGTCACCGTCGGCCAGACGGTCGCGGCCGGACAGACCCTGCTGCTTATTGAGGCGATGAAGACCTTCAACCAGATCAAGGCACCGCGCGCCGGCACCGTCACCCGCATCCTGGTCAGTTCCGGGGCGCCGGTGGAATACGGCGAGCCGCTCCTGATCCTGGAATAGACGCGTGTTCCAGAAAATCCTCATCGCCAACCGTGGCGAGATCGCGCTGCGCGTCCAACGCGCCTGCCGCGAGCTCGGCATCCCGACCGTCGCCGTCCATTCCACCGCCGACGCCGATGCGATGCATGTCCGCCTCGCCGACGAAAGCGTCTGCATCGGCCCGCCACCGGCGCGCGAGAGCTATCTCAACGCCGCTTCGATCCTGTCCGCGGCCACCATTACCGGGGCCGACGCGATCCATCCGGGCTACGGGTTTCTCTCCGAGAACGCCGATTTCGCCGAGATGGTCGAAGCCCACGGCCTCGCCTTCATCGGCCCCTCGCCGGCGCATATCCGCATGATGGGCGACAAGATCGAGGCCAAGGCGGCGATGGCCGCACTCGGCGTGCCGCTGGTGCCGGGCTCGGACGGGGCGGTGAGCGACCTCGACGCGGCGCGGCGCATCGCCGCAGCGATCGGCTACCCGGTGCTGGTCAAGGCCGCCGCCGGCGGCGGCGGGCGCGGCATGAAGGTCGCCAACGACGCCGACGAGATCGAGGAGGCCTGGCGCACCGCGCGCACCGAGGCGCGCGCCGCGTTCGGCAACGATGCCGTCTATCTCGAGAAATATCTCGACCGGCCGCGCCACATCGAACTCCAGGTGTTCGCCGACGGGCGCGGCCAGGTGGTGCATTTCGGCGAGCGCGATTGCAGCCTCCAGCGCCGCCACCAGAAGCTCGTCGAGGAAGCCGGCTCGCCGATGCTCAGCGCCGCCGAACGCGACGCGCTCGGCGCGCGCGCCACCTCGGCGCTGGCGAAACTCGGCTACCGCAACGCCGGAACGCTGGAGTTCCTTTACCAGGACGGCCAGTTCGCCTTCATCGAAATGAACACCCGCCTGCAGGTCGAGCATCCGGTGACGGAAATGGTCTGCGGCATCGATCTGGTGCGCGAGCAGATCCGCATCGCCGCCGGCCAGGAGTTGGGCTACGGCCAGTCCGACATCCGGTTTTCCGGCCACGCCATCGAATGCCGTGTCACTGCCGAAGACCCCGAGACCTTCATGCCGACTCCCGGCCGCGTGACCGCCTTCCACCCGCCCGGCGGGCTCGGCGTGCGGGTCGATTCCGCGCTCTACGCCGGCTACCGCGTGCCGGCGCACTATGACAGCCTGGTGGCGAAGCTGATCGTGCACGCGCCGACCCGCGAGCAGGCGATCGCGCGGCTGCGCCGGGCGCTGGCGGAGTTCGTTGTCGTCGGCATCAAAACCACCTTGCCGCTGCACCAGCGCATCGTCGAAGATGCTGGCTTCCAGCGTGGCGACTACACGATCCACTGGCTGGAACGCTTCGTCGCCGGCCAATAGGCTTTCGACAGGGCCGGACAGCGATGCGTCACGCTAGACGGCGGATTGCGTCGGCCGGTTCCGCCAACGCCCGCGGCGAGGCGTTGGCATCGGCTGCCAGACACCGAGGGGGGAGAAACCGTCCATGAGCACCATCACCATCGACGCCACCGACGGCTCCGGCCGCTTCTCGGCCTTCGTCGCCGAGCCGGCGCGCAAGCCGGCCGGGGCGGTGGTCGTGATCCAGGAGATTTTCGGCGTCAACGCGGCGATGCGCGAGACCTGCGCCTTCCTCGCCGATCTCGGCTTCATCGCCGTCTGCCCCGACCTGTTCTGGCGCATCGAGCCGGGCGTCGATCTCACCGACAAGACCGAGGCGGAGTGGAAGCGCGCCTTCGAGCTGTTCCAGGCTTTCGACCAGGCCAAGGGCATCGCGGACCTCAAGGCGACCCTGGCCGCAGCGCGCAAGCTCCCCGGCTGCAACGGCCGCGCCGGGACCATCGGCTACTGCCTCGGCGGCCGGCTCGCCTTCATGATGGCCGAGCAGTCCGACGCCGACGTCAACATCTCCTATTACGGCGTCGGGCTCGACAGCCTGACCGGCGAGCTCGACGCGCTGCGGTCGCCGCTGATCGTGCACATCGCCGACCGCGACGAGTATTTTCCCGCCGAGGGCCGGGCCAAGGTCGATGCCGCGGTGCGCGGTCGCCCGCTGGTGCATGCCTACCACTACGACGCCGACCACGCCTTCGCCCGCGTCAAGGGTGTGCACTGGGACGGGCGCTCGGCGGCGATCGCCAATGGCCGCAGCGCCGAGGCACTGGTCGCTGCACTCGGCTGAATCCGAAGCCAGGAGGAACGCATGTTCATTCCGCTCGACGATCTCGCCGCCCGCATTCCCGATGGTGCGCTGGTGGCGCTGCCGCCGGACAATTCCCTCACCCCGAGCGCGCTCGCTCGCGCGCTGGCGCGGCGCGGGGTGCGCGGGCTGCGCCTCGTCGGCGTCCCAGTCTCGGGCTACGCGACGGACCTGCTGATCGGCGCCGGCTGCGTCGCCGAGCTCGATACCAGCGCGGTGACGCTGGGCGAGGCCGGCGGCGCGCCGCGCTTCCTCGCCGCGCTGGCCGCCGGCGAGATCGTGCTGCGCGACGCCACCTGCCCGGCCATGCACACGCGGCTGCAGGCCGCCGAGAAGGGCGTGCCGTTCATCCCGATGCGCGGCGTGCTCGGCAGCGACCTGCTCGCCCACCGGCCGGACTGGACGGTGATCGACAACCCGTTCAGCCCGACCAGGGACCCGATCCTGCTGCTGCCGGCGCTGGCCCCCGATATCGGCATTTTCCACGCCGCCATGGCCGACGACGAGGGCAATCTCTGGGTCGGCCGGCGGCGGGAGCTGGCGACGCTGGCGCACGCGTCGAAGCGCGTGCTGGTGACGGCGGAGCGGCGCGTGGCCGGCAACCTGCTGGCCGACGAGAAGCTCGCGCCCGGTGTCATTTCCGGCACCTATGTCGAAGCGGTGGCGCTGGCCCCGCGCGGCGCCTGGCCGATCGGGCTGCTCGACGAATATCCGACCGACGCCGAGCACCTGCTCGCCTACGCCCGCGCGGCCCGCACAAGGGAGGGGTTCGCGGCCTATCTCGCCGAGCATGTCGCTCCCGCGATCGCGGCGGCGGCGGAATGACGCCGACGCCGGAGGAACGGCTCGCCGTCGCCCTGGTGCGGCTGATCCTCGACCCCGCCGCGCCGCCCGCCCGCCACATCGCCGTCGGCGCGGCGAGCCCGATTCCGGCCGCGGCCTGCTGGCTGGTGAAACTCTCGGGCCATCCGGTGCGGCTCTCGCTGCTGCACCGCGAGGAGGCAAACCCCTTCTCGGAGGGCACGTGCGAGCTGTTCGACCTCACCGCCCAGGGCCGCATCGACCTCTTCTTCCTCGGCGGCGGCCAGATCGACGGGACGGCGAACATCAATCTGCTCGGCACCGGCGACTGGCCGGCGGCCGGAACGCCGTTCGGCGGCGTGCGCTTCCCGGGCAGCTTCGGCTCGGCCTTCATGTACATGATGACCCCGCGCACCATCCTGTTCCGCGAGGAACATTCGCCGCGGGTGCTGGTGCCGCGGGTGGACTGGATTTCCGCCCCCGGCGTCTCGCCGCCGGAGGTGTTCCGCCGCGGCACGGCGCAGGCGCTGCTCACCGGGCGTTGTGTTTTCCGCTTCGACTCCGCCCGGGCACGCTTCGCGCTCGACTCGGTCCATCCTGGCGAGACCCTGGCGAGCATCCGGGCGGCGACCGGGTTCGATTTCGACGCGCCGGACACGGTGCCGGAAACGCCGGCGCCGACGGAGGATGAACTCGGGCTGCTGCGCGGCCCGGTTGCCGCCGAGATGCGCGCGACCTATCCAGGCTTCTGCGCCCGCGTCTGGGGCGCGGCCTGAACAGGACATCGAGCATGGACGGCACAGAGGGCGGTCAGGAACCTTCGGGCAAGGCGCTCGCCACCTCCCCGGGCGCCCTCGCCGGGCTCCGGGTCATCGACCTCACCCGCGTGCTCGGCGGGCCGTACTGCACCATGATCCTCGCCGATCACGGTGCCGAGGTGATCAAGCTGGAACCGCCGCAGGGCGACGAGGTGCGCGACTGGGGTCCGCCCTTCCTCGACCATGGCGACGGCACCCGCGACGCCAGCTACTTCATCGGCGTCAACCGCAACAAGCAGTCGGTCGGGCTCGACATCGGCACGGCGGACGGGCGGGACGTGCTGCTGCGCCTGCTCGCGGGCGCCGACGTGCTGGTGGAGAATTTCAAGCCCGGCAGCCTGGAGAGATGGGGCATCGGCTACGAGCAGACGCTGGCCGCCCGCTTCCCTCGCCTGATCCATTGCCGCGTCTCCGGGTTCGGCGCCGAGGGGCCGCTCGGCGGGCTGCCCGGCTACGACGCCATCCTCCAGGCCATGACCGGGCTGATGAGCATCAACGGTGATCCAACCACCGGCCCGCTGCGGCTCGGCACCCCGGTGGTGGACCTTGCCACCGGGCTCTACGCCGCCATCGGCATCCTGATGGCGCTGCATGAGCGCGGCCACTCCGGGCGCGGCCAGTTCGTCGACATGACGCTGCATGATTGCGGCATGGCGCTGCTGCATCCGCAGGCCGCCAATTATCTGCTGAACGGACGGCGACCGACGGCGACCGGCAACCCGCACCCCAATCTGGCGCCGTACGAGAAATTCCGCACCGCGACCTGCGAGATTTTCCTCGCCGCCGGCAATGACGGGCAGTTCCGCCGCCTCTGCGCCGAGCTCGGCCTGGCCGAACTCGGCACCGACCCACGCTTCGCGACCAACGCCGACCGCCTCGCCAACCGTGCCGAGCTGGCCGCCCGCTTCGCCGCCGCGCTGGCCACGGAGGACGGCCACGCGCTGGCGCTGCGCCTGCTGCGCGCGGGGCTGCCCGCCGGGCCGGTGCTGGCGGTGGACGAGGCGCTCGCCGCGCCGCACACGGCGGCCCGCGCGATGCGGACCGAGCTCGGCACCTATCGCGGCCTCGGCACGCCGATCAAACTCTCGCGCACGCCCGGCGGCACGCGCACCCCGCCGCCGCGCTTCGCCGAGCACAGCGAGGCGGTGCTGGAACGCAACGGCTTCACCGCCGAGGACATCGCCGCCCTGCGCCGCGCCGGCGTGCTGCCGGATGCGCGCCGCCGCTGAGATGGACGCCGGCCCCCTGGCCCGTTCCGCCTCGTGTCCGGACACCCAGGCCGGAAGCGACGGGCCGGCGCCCGGTCAGCCTGCACCGGCCTGGTGGGAGTTCGACCCGGCCTGGTATGCCCGCGCCTATCCCGAAGTTGTCGACCTGCTGATCGAGCCTTCGCCGACGGCGCTGCGCGCCTTCTATCTGCTCGAAGGCCAGGGCCGCGGCCACTCGCCGAACATGGTCTTCGACGAGAGCTTCTACCTCGCCCGCCACAGCGCCGTGCGGGAGCGGGTGGCGCGGGGCGAGTTCCGGTCCGGGTTCGCGCATTATTGCGCCGAGGGCTGGACCGAGCTGGCGCCGCACTGGCTGTTCGACGTCGCCTATTACGCGGGACAGCTCGCGGAGCCGACTCTGGCCGCGGTGAACGCGCGCGGCTTCGTCAACCATTACGATGAATATCTGCGGGTCGGCGCCGCCGCCGGCCGCAGCGGGCATCTGCTGTTCGACCCGGCCCAATTCCGCGCCGCCCACCCCGACCAGGACCCGGCGCAACCGGCCTTCCTCGCCTATCTCCAGCGTCTGCACGCCGGTAGCCCCGAACCGCGCTGCTCGGTCCATTTCGATCCCGCCTGGTACCGGCGCACCTATCCCGAAGCGGCCCGGGCGATCGCGGAGGGCTCCGCGCATGGCGCCCTGCACCATTATCTCCGCGAAGGCGCCGCCGCCGGGCTCGATCCGCTGCCCGATTTCTCCGAGCGCTTCTACCGTGCCGCCAACGACGATGTCGGCGCGGCACTGGCCGCCGGCACGCTGGTCAGCGGCTACGAGCATTTCCTCCATCACGGTGTGTTCGAGTTCCGCGCGCCCGCGCCCTCGGTCGACCTCGCCGCCTACTGGCAGCGGGCGCCGGCGGCGCGCCGCACCATCGCCGCCGGGCGCGCCCGCGACCTGTTCACCTACCTGCTGATGACAGCATCGAGCGTCGCCGACGCGGCGCCCGTGGAGCCCGAGGAGCCAGCGACCCGCGCACAGTTCCGCCGCCGCGCGCGGGCGATGCTGGCGCACCTGCCGGCCGGAGGGCTCGATTTCACCCTCCCCGGCGCCCCGGCGCTGAGCGCGATCGTCGTCGCGCACGACCAGTTCGCCTTGACGATGCAGACGCTGGCCTCGCTGCGCGGCAATTTCGCTGGCGCCATCGAGCTGATCCTGGTCGATTCCGGCTCGGCCGACGAAACCCGCCGCATCGAAGCCTATGTGCGCGGGGCGAAGCACGTCGGCTTCGCCGACAATGTCGGATTCGTCGATGGCGTCAACGCCGCGCTCCCTCTCGCCACCGCACCGGCGGTGCTGCTGCTCAACAACGACGTGGAGCTGGCGCCGTTCGCCGTCGCCGCGGCGCTGGCGCGGCTGGGATCGGATCCCACCATCGGCGCGGTCGGCGGCAAGGTGGTGCGCACGCACGGGCGGCTGCAGGAGGCCGGGTGCATCGTCTGGCGCGACGGCACCACCGCCGGCTATCTCCGCGACGCGCCGGCGAGCGCGCCGGAGGCCGATTTCGTACGCGATGTCGATTTCTGCTCCGCCGCCTTCCTGCTCCTGCGCGCCGAAGCGCTCGCGGCGACCGGCGGCTTCGACCCCGCCTATGCGCCGGCCTACTACGAGGACGCAGATCTCTGCCTGCGGCTGCGCGCCGCGGGCTGGCGCGTGGTCTACGACCCGGCGGTCAGCCTCACCCATTACGAATATGCCTCCGCCCGGGGCGAGGCCGAGGCGCACGCATCGATGGCGCGCGGGCGGGAGATTTTCCGCGCCCGCCACCGCGCCGTCCTCACCCGCAAGCACGCGCCGGACCCGGCACGAGCGGTGTTCGCCCGCCGCGCTACCCCCGCCCGCCATCGCGTCCTGTTCCTGGAAGACGTCGTGCCGCTGCATCGCCTCGGCTCCGGCTATGGCCGCGCCAACGATGTGGTGCGCGCGCTCGCCGCGCTCGGCGCCGAGGTCACCATCTTTCCCCTCAACCCAACGCGCGTGCCGCTGCCGCGCATCGCCGCCGGCCTGCCCGATGGCGTCGAGACGCTGCACGACCGCACGCTCGAGGACCTGCCGGACTTGCTGGCGTCACGCCCCGGCTTCTACGACGTCGTCTGGATCAGCCGGGCGCATAATCTGGCGAAGGCACTGCCGGCGCTGGCGGAGGCCTGCGCCGATGCCGACCGGGTGCGGGTGGTGCTCGATACCGAGGCGGTGTTCGCCCTGCGCGACGCCGCCAAGGCGGCGCTGGCGGGCTCCACGTTCGATCTCGCGAACGCGCTCGCGGCGGAGTTCGCGCCCGCCTGGTTCTGCCGCCACGTGCTCGCGGTCAACGCAGCGGAAGCGGACTGCCTGCGCTGGCTCGGCCTGCCATCCGTCGCCGTGCTCGGCACCATGGCGACGCCACGCCCGACGCCAGCCGGCTTCGAAGACCGCGCCGGGATGCTGTTCCTCGGCGCCATCCATGCGCTCGACTCGCCGAATTACGACGCGCTGGCCTGGTTCATCGAGGCGGTCATGCCGCACCTCGGCGCCGGCGCGCGCCTCACCGTCGCCGGCCATCTCGCCCCCGGCGTCAGCCTGGACCGGTTCGCGGGCGATCCGCGCGTGACGCTGCTGGGCGAGGTGGAATACCTCGCGCCGCTCTACGACCGCCATCGCCTCGTCATCGCGCCGACGCGCTACGCCGCGGGCACGCCCTACAAGGTCTACGAGGCCGCCGCGCACGGCGTGCCGCTGGTGGCCAGCGACCTGTTACGCGGCCAACTGGGCTGGCGGGACGGGGTCGAGATTCTTTCCGCGCCGACCGGCGACGCCGCGGCGTTCGCCGATCGCATCACGCGCCTGACGCAGAACCTGCGGCTCTGGGGGCGGCTGCGGCGCGGCGCACTGGCGCGGCTCGCAGCGGAGAACAGTGCAGAATCGTTCCGCGCCCGCGTCGCCGCGGTGCTGGACGACGCCGAAGCTACTTGATCTTCGCTTCGCGGAAGGCGACGTGCTTGCGCACGACCGGGTCGTACTTCTTCAGCTCGAGCTTGCCGGTGGCGCTGCGGGTGTTCTTCTTCGTGACGTAGAAGTACCCGGTATCAGCGGTCGAGACGAGCCTGATCTGAACGGTGTTGCTCTTGGCCATGGCGCGGATCCTTTCGAGGCGCGCACCATGCGTACCGGCCTGCCCCCGGTCAAGGGGTTTTCCGGCCGGCTCAGGGCGGCGTCGCCGGTCCGGCCGTGATCAGCGCAGCGCGATAGGCGGCCGGATTTTCGATCAGGAACCGCGCCGCCCTGAGATCGGCCTCGGTGCCTTCGGCCGCCGGACAGGCATTGCGGATCTCCAGCATCTGCGCCAGCGGCAGCGGCGCCCGGGCGGCGTGGTGACGAGCGAGCGCGGCCTGCATCGGCGCCTCGCCCGCCGCCAGCGCGGTCATCGCCCGGCCAAGCGCCTCGGCGCCGAGCGAGGTGCAGAGCTGGGGCATCACGCCCAGGCCCTGGATCGGCCAGCCGCGCGGTGCCAACACCCGGCTCCAGGTGACGAACAGTTCGCCGCCGTCGGGCAGGGTCGTCACCGTCTGCACCTGGCCCTTGCCCAGCGTCGCGCTGCCGACCACCACCGCGCGCCCGTTGTCGGCGAGCGACGCGGCGAGCACCTCGGCCGCGCTGGCCGAGCGGCCATCGACCATCACCACCAGCGGCAGGCCAGGGGCGAGGTCCGTGCCGTCGGCGGTGAGGATGCGGTTGGCGGCGGGGTCCCGCCCCTCAGTCGTCGCGACCAGCCCGGTGCCGAGCAAGAGGCCTGCGGCATCGACGGCCTGGCTGAGCAGCCCGCCGCGGTTTCCGCGCAGATCCAGCACGACGCCGCGCGGCGGCTGCTCCGCATTGAGATAGGTATCGAGCATCTCGGCCAGCCGCCGCCCCGTGCCGCGATTGAACAGGCTGATGCGCAGCACCAGCAGGTCCGACTGGCGCTCGGCGAACACCGCCTGCGGCGGCAGCAGCGCGCGGATCAGGCGCAGCGTGCGCGTCCGCCCATGCGATGGATGAAGGGTGAGCGCGACCTCGGTCTTCTCGGCCCCATTGATCAGCGCCGCGACCGATGCCGGATCCCGTGCCCGCACCGCCGTGCCGTCGACCGCGACGATGATGTCCCCGCTGCGCACCCCGGCCGCCGCCGCCGGGCCGCCCTCCAGCACATCCTCGACCACGATCCGGGTGCCGCGGAGCGCGACGGTGAGCCCGACGCTCGCCTGACCGGCGCGGCGGGCCCGGTCGGCCTCCGCCGCGCCGGGCGGCAGATAGCGCGAATACGGATCGAGGTGATTGAACAGTTCGTCGAAGAAGCTCTGGACCACGCCCTCTGTGCCGGCGCGGCGAACGGCGGCGGAACTCTCGTAGGCAGCCTCGGCGATATCGGCAGCCAGCCGGCCCCAGGCGACGGCATCCGCGGGGTCCGGCGCCGGCACCGCGACCAGGCGCTGCGGCGCGACGAGACGGACCGGTGCCGCGGGCGGCTTCGGCGCATCCGCCGCCACTTCGCGCGCCGCGCCGCCGGTGACGGCGATGTCCGGATCGAGCGCCGCCAGCCCTTGCAGCCCCCACAGCGCCATCTCCGGAAGCGACACCGCTTCGAGTGTGCGGGGCGCGAGAAAGGCGAGCGCGGTGGCGAAAATCTCGGCCGCCAGGTCGGTCGCGAACCCCGCGGCGGCCTCGGCGCTCGCCGGACCCGCCGGCAGCAGCGCCAGCAGCATCGCCAGAGTCGCGACGCGGCCAAGCCCCAGCCCGCCGCGCTCAGCGCGCGCGCTTGCGCCCGCCGCGCGGGCCGGCTGGCGGCCGTGGTCGAGCCGTCTCCAGGAGATGGAACACCAATCCACCGGTGAGCGGACTGGCCTCCGCCAGGCGCACCGCCACGCTTTCGGCCAGACGGAACACGCGCCCGCTCCGGCGGCCCGAAAGTGTCTGGGCAGGTTCGTCGAACGTCCAGAAATCATCGTGCATGGAGGAGAGAGGAACGATGCCGTTCGCACCGTTCGTTGTAACTGTGACGAAAAGACCGAAGCGTGTCACTCCGGAAATGCGCGCCTCGAACTGCGCGCCAAGCCGCTCTGCCATGAAGGCGGCAAGGTAGCGCTCGATCGCGTCGCGTTCGGCGCCGGCGGCGCGCCGTTCGGTCGCGGTGATGTGCTCGGCGATGTCGGCGAGGCGGCCGCTCTCCTCCTGCCCCAGCGCTCCGGCGCCGAGGCCGAGCCCACCGATGAGGGCGCGATGCACGAGCAGATCCGCATAGCGGCGGATCGGGCTGGTGAAATGCGCGTAGCGCGCCAGGCCCAGACCGAAATGGCCGATATTCTCGACCGCGTACTGCGCCTGCGCCTGGCTGCGCAGGACCATCTCGTTGGCGAGCGGCGCGGCCTCGCCGCCGGCGAGGGCGGCGAGCGCGCGGTCGAGGTCGCGCGGGTGAACCCGCTCGCCCGGCGGCAGCGTGACGCCGAAGCCCTGCAGGAACGTGCGCAGCGCGCGCAGCTTCTCCGGCGAGGGCGCAGCGTGGATGCGATAGACGCAGGGCGCGCGCAGCCGCTCCAGCTCCTCGGCGGCGGCGACGTTAGCCAGCACCATGAATTCCTCGATCAGCCGGTGCGAATCGAGGCGCGGACGGGCACGGACCTCGGCGACCTTGCCATCCTCGCCCAACCGCACCTGCCATTCCGGCAGGTCGAGATCGAGCGTACCGCGGGCGCGCCGCGCCGCCAGCAGGGCGCGGAAGCCGCCATAGAGATGCTCGATGAGCCGCTCCGGCAGCCCCGGGGATGCACCCGCATCGGCGGCGTGCTGCACCTCCTCGTAGGTCAGCCGCGCGGCGCTGCGCATCAGCCCGCGCCCGAAGCGGTGGCTCGTCTTCCGTCCCGCGGCATCGATGCGCAGTTCGGCGAACAGGCAGCCGCGGTCCTCGCCCGGCCGCAGGCTGCACCAATGGTTGGAGAGCGCCTCGGGCAGCATCGGCACGACGCGATCGGGGAAATAGACCGAGTTGCCGCGCAGCCACGCCGCCCGGTCGAGAGCCGAGCCGGGCTGCACATAGTGCGCGACGTCGGCGATGGCGACGACCAGGCGGAACCCTTCGCCGTCCGGTTCGGCGTAGACGGCGTCGTCGAAGTCGCGCGCATCGGCGCCGTCGATGGTGATCAGCGGCAGGGCGCGCAGGTCCTCGCGCCCGCTCGCCGGCACGGCGCGCGCGGCCGCCGCTTCCTGCAGTGCCTCGGCGGGAAATTCGTGGGGAATGTGCAGGCTGTGCAGCGTGATCAGGCTGACCGAGCTGGCATCGCCGAGCCGGCCGAGCCGTTCGACGACGCGGGCCGGCTTCAGCCCCAGCCCGCCATGGGGCAGCGGCGCGGCGAGCACGATCTCGCCCGGCTCGGCGCCGCCGCTCTCGCCG
>DAIDKZ010000071.1 GCA_027449745.1 Acetobacteraceae bacterium
GGCCGCGCCGAGGGCCGCGCGCCGGTCCGGGTCGCGGGCCAGGGCGACGAACGCGGCGGCGATCGCGGCGGGATCGTCCGGATCGATGACCAGCGTCGCCTCGCCCGTGACCTCGGGCAGGCCGCCGCGGTCGGAGCAGACCAGCGCCGCCCCGCTGGCCATCGCCTCCAGCGCGGTGAGGCCGAACGGCTCCGGCCAGCGGCTCGGCACGGCGACGATGGCGGCGCGCGCCATCGCCGCCAGCACCTCCGGATGCGGACGATAGCCGCGGAGACCGACCCCGGCTGCCTGCGCCCGCGGCCGCAGCGCGCGAAGAAAAGGCGTCTCCGGACTGTCCGGCCCGAAGCGGTCGGCGCCGATCATCTCCGCCCGCCAACCGGGCAGCGCCGGCAGGGCGCCGGCGCAGGCGGCGACGAAGCTGTCCGCCCCCTTGTCGGCGACGACGCGCCCGGCGAACAGGATCAGTGCCTCGCGCGTAGCAACCGGCGGCGGCAGGGCATCGAGATCAAGGCAATTCGGCAGCACGGCGATGCGACCCGGCGCCGCGCCCAGCCCTTCGAGCAGTCGCCCCCGCAGAAAGTGCGAGACGGTGGCGATGCCGGCGAGCCTGCCGAGCAGCGCGGCACGCTCGGCCGCGGTGCGGGCGCCCGGCATGGATTGCGGGTCGTTGTGCAGCACGAGCCCGACCGGGCACGCCAGGCGGCGGGCGAGGAACAGGGCGATGTCCGGCCGGTTATGGACCTCGACGAGATCGGACGGGTCGGCGCGCAGCGCGGCGAGCGCGGCGGTGGCGTAGCGGCGGGCGAAGGGCGCGGGCGGCCAAAGGGACGGCGCCAGCGCACGGAACGGCGGCGCGGCGAAGGCCGGGGTCGGCGGCGCCGGGCCGAGCACCAGCGGGGCGAAGCCATCGGGGTCGGCGTTCAGCATCCGCACCAGCAGCCCGATCGCGCCGCTCGCCGCCGGGGCGAAGGCCTCGCGCGGGGGCAGCAGCACGGCCACGCTCCGCCTTGCCAACCCGCCGCCGGCGCCTACCATCGAGCCGTAGGAGGAACCCGCCATGCCCTATCTCATCGAAACCTACGACCGTCCCGGCCACGCCCAGACGCGCGCCGACCACCGGCCGGCCCATATCGCGTATCTCGACGCAAACAAAGCCAGCCTGCTGGCCTGCGGCGCCAAGCTCAGCGACGATGGCGCGGCCGCGCTCGGCGGCGTCTATCTGCTCGATGTCGAGACCCGCGCCGCGGCCGAGGCTTTCATCGCCGCCGACCCGTTCACCCGCGCCGGCCTGTTCGAGCGCGTCGAGATCACGCGCTGGCGCAAGGCGTATCTGGACGGGCGGAGCTATCTCTGACGCGCCTGATGGAGGGAACCTGCCTTCTGCGAGGGACGCAACCCTGCTCCGGCGAGGGACGCAACCCTGCCATACGAAGGCACGCATATCGTGATTGTTGCGATGCAGTATCCTGACAGCGTGTTGAATTTGGCCAGGAGAACGTCATGCGTCTCGCGCCTCTCACACTCGCCTTCGGGGCTGCCGCGTTCTGGGCGGCCCTCACACTGTCGGCCCCCGCCGCCCGCGCCGACGACCCGCTCCGCACCCAGGCGAAACAGCTCTTCGGCGTCATCCCCGAACTTGCCCCCGAACTGGCGGACAATCCAAAGACCGCGGAAAAAATCGACCTCGGGCGGATGCTCTATTTCGATCCACGCCTCTCCGAGAGCCATAACATCAGCTGCAATTCCTGCCATCTCATCGGCCTCGGCGGGGCCGACGGGCGGGCGAATTCGATCGGCCACAACTGGCAGCACGGCGCGCGCAACGCGCCGACGGTGTTCAATGCCATTTTCAACACCGCCCAGTTCTGGGACGGCCGCGCCAGGGACCTGAAGGAGCAAGCTGGCGGCCCGATCGTCAATCCCATCGAAATGGGCATCACCAAGAGCCACGCCGTGGCCCAGCTCAAGGGCATTCCCGGCTATTTTCCTGCCTTCAAGGCCGCCTTCCCCGGCCAACCCGACCCGATCACCTACGACAATATCGAGCGCGCCATCGCCGTGTTCGAATCGACCCTGCTGACGCCCGATGCGCCGTTCGATCTTTGGCTCAAGGGCAACGATGCCGCGCTCTCGCCGGCGGCCAGGAAGGGGCTGGCGACCTTCATCGACGCCGGCTGCGCCACCTGCCACAACGGCATCAATATCGGTGGACGGATGTATGCGCCGTTCGGCGTGGTCGAGAAGCCGGGCTGGGAATATCTGCCGCCGAATGACCACGGCCGTCTCGCGGTGACCAACACCGTGAGCGACGACTACGTCTTCAAGGTCCCAGGTCTGCGCAACGTCGCGCTCACCGCGCCCTACTTCCACTCCGGTTCGGCCTGGAGCCTGACCCAGGCAGTAACGGTCATGGCCAAGTCGCAGCTCGGCAGAAAGCTGTCCGACAGCGAGATTTCCGACATCGTCGCCTTTCTCGACAGTCTCACCGGCCGGCAGCCGCAGGTCGTCTTCCCGATACTGCCGCCGAGCGTGGCGACGACGCCGCAGCCGGTGGAGTAGTCGCTCGTACGTAATCTCCGCAACTCGCCGGAAACGCCTGCGCGTGCTATCGAATGATCGGTCCGGCCAAGCTGGCAGGTGGAAGTCCTGCCGGCGGGCCGGTTTTGGCGCGAAGGGGTTTGCGATGCGGCGCAGAATGGGGAATGGCGGGCGGGCGGCACTGCTGCCCGTGGCGCTGCTGGCCGGGGCGCTGGGCGCGGCGGTTCTTGCTGCCCGGCCGGCGGCGGCCGGTGGCCTCGCGTTCGTCGTCAATTCGGCGGAGGCCTCGCTCAGCGTCATCGACGTCGTCACCGGCCAGGAGCTGCGCCGCATCCCGGTGCAGCGCGAGCCGCACCACATCGCGCTGAGCCCGGATCACGCCTCGCTGCTGGTCGGCGACACCGTCGGCAACACGGTCTATTTCCTGGACCCGCGCAGCGGCGCGGTGCAGCGCCAGGTGACCATCAGCGATCCCTACCAGCTCCAGTTCAGCCCCGACGGCAAATGGCTGGTGGTGAACGGGCTCGCGCGCAACCAGGTCGACATCTACGACGCCGCCAGCCTGCATCTCGTCCACCGCGTGGCGCTGGCGGCGATGCCGAGCCATGCCAATTTCACGCCCGATTCGAAGGTCGTGTTCGTTTCCCTCCAGCGCACCAACCGGCTGGCCGCGATCGAGGTCGCGAGCGGCCGCGTGCTGTGGAACGTCGATGTCGGCGCCACGCCGGCGGGCGTGCTGTTCCATGACGGCGAGGTGCTCGTCGGCCTGATGGGTGACAACGCGATCGGCGTCGTCGATGCCGCCGACGGCCATATCCGCCGGCGGATCCCGACCGGGCGCGGCGCGCACAACCTGTTCCTCTCGCCCGACGGCCGCTTCATCTACGCCACCAACCGCGTCGACAGCACGATCTCGGTGCTCGATGCCCACACGCTGCATGTCGAGCGCAGCTTCGCCGTGAGCGGTGGGCCGGACGATCTCGATTTCGCCCCGGACGGGATGATCTGGGCGACGCGGCGCTTCGCCCATTCGGTGGCGATCATCGACCCGGCCACCGGGGCTTGGCGCGTCATTCCGGCGGGACGCTCGCCGCACGGCATCTGGCTCAACACGCACGACACCCTGCCGCCCGCCGGCGGTCCGGCGCCGCGCAAAACCTCCTGAGCCCGTGACCGACCCGTTCGACACGCTGGCCGGCTGGATCGAGGAGCATCTGCTGCTCCCGCTGCTCTACGCCATCGGCGGCATGGCGTGGGAGGATGTCGCCTATGGCTGGGCGCTGTTCGCCGTCTACGGCGCGGCGCAGGTGGCGCTGATGTATGCCGTCTGCGTGCCGCTGGA